>JBDHZW010000143.1:0-12408 GCA_039812105.1 Nakamurella sp. | reverse complement strand
GCTCGCGCGGCACCGCGAACATGCCGAACGGGTAGTTGGCCCGCAGGTCGGCCTTCGCGGTGGTCGGGAACCCGGCCAGGTCGCTCAGGTCGCGGCAGTCGTCCGGATGGACGCCGGCGGCGTCGAAGGCCCGGCGGTAGTGCGGCACGTTCTCGTACGCGTGCCGCAGCGAGGACTGCAGCCGGCGCAGCTGCAGGGCGCGGAGTTCGTCGATCGATGCGCGTTCGATCGCGTCCAGCGACTGGGGGTCGGGGGTGCGGTCGTCCATGGTGGCTGTTCTCCTCATCGAGAGACGGCCGTCGGCGGGTGGGCGCGGGCGGCGGATGGGCGCGGCCGCGGTCAGCGGCCGGTGGTCGTCACGGTGCCGGCCAGGTCTTGGCGACCGAGGTGAGCACGTCGTAGGTGGCGACGGTCTCGCCGTTCTGGTTGGTGATGACGGCGTCCCAGGTGACGTCGCCCCAGTCGGAGTCGACGCGCGGCGAGATCGCCTTGGCGGTCAGCGCCACCGTCAGCGCGTCGCCCGGGTAGACCGGGACGTTGAACGTCAGGTTCTGCAGGCCGACGTTCGCCAGCACCGGACCCGGCTCGGGCGAGACGAACAGGCCGGCCGCCATCGACACGACGAAGTAACCGTGGGCCACGCGACCCTCGAAGAAGGGGTTGGCCGCGGCCGCGGCGTCGTCCATGTGCGCGTAGAACGTGTCACCGGTCAGGTCGGCGAACGTCTCGATGTCGTCGAGGGTGATGACCCGGGGCCCGGCGATCACCGCGTCGCCGATCCGCAGCTCAGCCAGGCTCTTCCGGAACGGGTGCGCCCCCTGCGTCGTCCGCGGCGCCCCGGCCACCCAGGTTCCGGTGATCAACGAGACCGCCCGGGGGGAGCCCTGGACCGCGGTGCGCTGCAGGTAGTGCTTCATGCCGCGGATGCCGCCCAGTTCCTCGCCGTCGCCGGCGCGGCCCGGGCCACCGTGCACCAGGGTGGGCAGCGGCGACCCGTGGCCGGTCGACTCCGGCGCGGACTCGGCGTCCAGCACCAGGACCCGACCGTGCCAGGGGGCGACGCCGAGAACCAGCTCGCGCACCACCTGCGGGTCGGCGGAGACCACCGACCCGACCAGGCTGCCCCGGCCCCGGGCGGCCAGGCGCACCGCGTGCGGGCTGTCCCGGTAGCCGATGACGGTGCTGACCGGCCCGAACACCTCGATGTCGTGCGGCTCGTCGCGGCCGGCGTCCGTGGCCTGCAGCAGGATCGGCGGCAGGAACGCGCCCCGCTCCGGGTCGGCGTCGACCAGGTCGAACCGGTCCGGATCGCCGACGACGATCCGGGCGGCGGACTGCAGGGCCTCGAGGTTCTTGCGCACCTCGTCGCGCTGGGCCAGGCCAACCAACGCCCCCATCGTCACGGTCGGATCGGCCGGGTTGCCCACCCGGACCTTGTCCGCGATCCGGGCGCCGACCGCCTCGACCACGGCACCGACCAGCGGTTCGGGCACCAGCGCGCGGCGGATGGCGGTGCACTTCTGCCCCGCTTTCGCGGTCATCTCGGTGACCAGTTGCCGTACATACAGGTCGAACTCCGCACTGCCCGGGGAGACGTCGAGGCCCAGCACGGAGAAGTTCAGCGAGTCGGCCTCGGCGCCGAACCGGACCCCACCGGTCAGGACCCGGGAATGGGTGCGCAAAGCCGCTGCGGTGGCGGCCGACCCGGTGAACGCCACGGTGTCCTGCTCGTCGAGCAGATCGAGCAGGCCACGGGAGCCGCCGGCCACCAGCTGCAGGCTGCCCTCGGGCAGCAGGCCGGACGCGATGATCTCGGCGACGACGGCCTGGGTCAGGTACGACGTCTGGGACGCCGGCTTGACCACGGTGGGCACCCCGGCCAGGAACGCCGGGCCCAGCTTTTCCAGCATGCCCCAGACCGGGAAGTTGAACGCGTTGATCTGCAACGCGATTCCCCGCCGCGCGGTGTAGAGGTGTTGACCAACGAAATGGCCTTTTTTCCCCAGCTTCTCGACCGATCCGTCGAGCAGGACGGTGATATTGGGCAGTTCTCGGCGACCCTTGCTGCCGTAGGTGAACAGGACGCCGATGCCGCCGTCGACGTCGACCAGGGAGTCGCGGCGGGTGGCGCCGGTCAGCGTGGACAGCGCGTAGAACTCGTCGCGCCGGCCGTTCAAGTGCAGCGCGAGCTGCTTGAGCGCCAGGGCGCGCTCGTGGAAGGTCATTGCCCGCAGCGCGGGCCCGCCGACCGACCGGGCGTGATCGATCACCGGAGCCAGATCGATGGGCGCGGTGCCGATCTCGGCTACGGCCTGGGCGGTGGAGGCGTCCAGCAGGGACATCCGGTCACCGGCCGGGTCCTGCCAGCGCCCGGCGACGTAACTGGCGACGGCGATGGTCACGGCGAAACTCCTTCGTGTGGTGGGCGAGTGCAGCGGGCGACCGGCGGCATCAGACCGGTTGCTGGAAGACCAGGTAGGTCCGGTCCCGGTCGGTGCGGGTGCCGCACTCGACGAATCCGGCCTGGCGGGCGGTGCGTTGCCCGGCGACGTTCCAGTCCGGGACGGTGGTGCGGACCCGGCGGTCGAGCGCGACCGAGCGGGCGTGGGCGACGGCGGCCCGGCCCAGGTCGCCGCCCCACCCGCGGCCGGCCCACTCGGGTCGGATGCCGATGGCGACGTCGAGGACCCAGTCGTCCGCCGGCTGCCCCGGGACCCGGGCCGCCGCGCCCAGGCAGCAAAAGCCCAGCAGCTCGTCGCGGGCGTCGACGACGGCCCAGTAGCCCTCGTCCGGTTCGGGGGTCTGGAGTGCGTCCTCGATGTGCCACGCCCCCGGGCTGCTCCAGCTCGCCACTGTCAGGCCGTCCTCGATGGTCAGTGGCCGGACCCGCAGGGGCCGGACCGGCTCCGCCTTCACCCGGGCGGCGCTCGGCACTGGTGCCGGTGCCGGTGCCGGTGTCTCGGCGGGTACGGCGGTGCCGTGGGGCGCGGACCGGGCCGCCCGGCGGGCGGCCCGCTCGTCGAGGAACTCCCCCATCCGGACCCGCTTGTCCGGGCCGTCGAACAGCACGGCCTGGGCGACGATGTCCAGGGACGTGGTGGCCGGCCGGTGCGCGCGGAGCGCGAGCTTGGTCAGTTCAAGTGCGCGCCAGGAGCGGCGCGCGATCCGTTCGGCCAGGGCGATGGCCTGCTCGAGCAGTTCCGCGGCCGGGTGGATCTCGTCCAGCAGGCCGGCGGCGCGGGCCGCCTCGGCGTCCAGCTCGTGCCCGGCGTAGAGCATGCGCCGGGCCAGCGGGAGGCCGACGGCCTGCGGCAACCGCCAGTTGGCGCCGGCCCCGGCCAGGATGCCCAGGCCGAGTTCGGGTTGGGCGAACCGCGCCTGCGGGCTGCCCACCCGCAGATCGCACGCCAGCGCCAGTTCGCAGCCGCCGCCGAACGCGGGCCCGTCGATCGCGGCCACGGTCGGCCAGCGGTGCGCCTCGATCCGGTCGAACAGCCCGGCGTTGATGGCGCGCAATGCGGCGTCGGCGTCCCGCTCGATCAGCTCGGCGATGTCGGCACCGGCCGCGAACACCCCCGGGGTCGTCGAGTACACCACGAGCACCGTTGGGGTGGAACGGATCTCGATCAGCGCCCGGTCGATCTCGTCGACCATGGCCTGGTCCAGCGCGTTGTGCTTGGCCGGGCGGTCGAGCCCGAGCAGCGTCACCGGGCCCCGGCGCTGCAGCCGCACCGCGGCGGCGCCCAGCTCCGTGGCGGTCACTGGTCGAAGTCCACGATGACCCGGTCGGTGACCGGATGGGACTGGCAGGTCAGCACGAATCCGCGGGCCACCTCGTCCGGCTCCAGCGCGTAGTTGGCGTCCATCTCGACCTTGCCCTCGGTGACCCGGGCCCGGCAGGTGCCGCAGACCGCGTTCTTGCAGGCGTAGGGCGCATCCGAGCGCACCTGCAGGGTGGCCTCCAGGATCGAGTCGCCGTCGGTCGGCAGCGTCAGGTCGACCGACCGCCCGTCCAGGATCACCGTCACGCTCGCGCCGACGGCCGGCGCATCGTCGGCGACGATCCGGCGCCGCGGCACCGCGCCCACGTGGAACAGCTCCCGGTGGACCCGGTCCGCGTCGACCCCACGGTCCAGCAGCACCCCGCGGACGGTGTCGGTGAGAGCGAGCGGGCCGCACAGGAACCAGTCGTCGACGTCGTCGACGGGCAGCAGGGCATCCAGGATGCGGTCGAAGCGGTCGACATCCAGCCGGCCGGACAGCAGCTCGACCTCGGTCATCTCGTGCCCGAGCACGTGGATCAGCTGGAAGCGCTCCGGGAAGCGGTTCTTCAGATCCTCCAGCTGCTCCAGGAACATGATCGTCGAGGTCCGGCGGTTGACGTAGACCAGCGCCGCGCTGCTCTCCGGCTCCACCTCCAGCGCGGTGGCCAGGATGGACAGCACCGGGGTGATCCCGGAGCCGGCGGCGACGGCGACATAGCGCTTGGCCTGGGCGGGATCGAGCCGGGTGGAGAACGTGCCGGTCGGCGTCATCACGTCCAGGGTGTCGCCGGGCCGCAGCCGCTCGGCCACGAAGCCCGAGAAGACCCCGTCGGGAATGCGTTTCACCCCGATCCGGAGCGGTCCGCCGGTGGCCGGGGCGCAGATCGAGTAGTTGCGACGCACGTCGTCACCCAGCGCGGCGGCCCGGACGGACAGGTGCTGGCCCGGGTCGAACGCGAACTCCGCCCGCAGATCGTCGGGGACATCGAACGTGACGGCGACGGAGTCCTCGGTCAGCCGCTCGACCGCGGCGACCCGCAGCGGGTGGAAGACGGCATGCCGCCGAACCGGCCCGGCGCCGGGGCCGGGCGCGGTGCGCGCATCGGCGTCGGCCGGGGTGTCGGTGACGGTCATCAGATCGCCTTGAAGGAGTCGAAGGGTTCCAGGCAGGACTGGCAGGTCCAGTGCGACTGGCACGGGGTGGCGCCGAACCGGCTGACCTCGCGGGTGCGGCCGGAGCCGCAGCGGGGGCAGCGCACGGACAGGGTCAGGGCCACGCCGCGCGGGCCGGCCCCGGCCGGCCGGCCGGACCCCGGCGGGGCGATGCCGTATTCGCGCAGCTTGCGCCGGCCGTCCGGGCTGATCCAGTCGGTGGTCCAGGCCGGCGCGAGCACGGTCCGGACCCGCACCCGGTCCGCCCCGGCGGCCCGCAGCGCCGCGGTGACGTCGGCGGCGATCACCTCGGTGGCCGGGCAACCGGTGTACGTCGGGGTCAGGTCCACCAGCACCGTGCCGGTCAGATCGCCATCCGCCCACCGGACGTCGCGGACGATGCCCAGGTCGTCCAGGGTCAGCACCGGGATCTCCGGGTCGGGCACGGCGCCGGCGACGGCGCGCAGCCGGTCGAGATCCGGGCCGACGGCGGGGCCGGACTCGGTGGCCGCGTCGGGGGCGGCGGTCAGGCCGATGGTCGTCACCACGAAGCCCCCGGATGCGCGCGGTGCAGGCTCTGCATCTCTGCCAGCAGGTGGCCCAGGGCCTCGGTGTGCAGGCCGCGGCGACCGCCCCGGGTGCGCCGGTTCGGCCGCGGCTCGGTCAGGGTCGCCTCGGCGAGCACGGGACGGACGTAGGCCGTCCAGTCCTCGCGCAGCGTGGACGGGTCGACCGCGACACCGGGCAGGGCGGCGAGCTCGCCGGCGATGTCGGACGGGTCGAAGATCTCCTCGACGAAGGGCCAGGTCCCGTGCACCGCGGCCTGCATCCGCCGGTGCGACTGCGCCGTGCCGTCACCCAGCCGCAACGTCCACTGGGTGGCGTGATCACGATGGTAGGCAACCTCTTTGACGGCCTTGGCGGCCAGCCCGGCGACCGTCTCGTCGGCCGCCGCCACCAGCGCGGTGTACAGCTCGAACTGGTAGGCGGAGAAGATCAGCTGCCGGGCGATGGTGACGGCGAAGTCGCCGTTGTCGATCTCGACGAGCTGCACGTTGCGGTACTCGCGCTCGCTGCGCAGGTAGGCCAGGTCGTCCTCGTCCCGGCCCTGCCCCGCCAGCTCCCCGGCGTAGGCGAGCAGGGTGCGGGCCTGCCCGAGCAGGTCGAGCGAGATGTTGGCCAGCGCCATGTCCTCCTCAAGCTGCGGGGCCCGGGTGATCCACTCGGCCAACCGGTGCGAGAGCACCAGCGCGTCGTCGCCGAGGCCGGTCAGGTACCGGCTCAGGGCGAGCCGGTCGACCGGGCCGGCCACCGGGACACCGGCCGTCGCGGAAGGGGCGTTCACAGCGCCTCCCGGCGCGGGTTGACCTCGCAAGCTCGGCCAACCCTTCCCGAGAACCGCAATCGGTTCTGATGATTCACTCGGCAAGCCTCGTTCACAGGTGCGACACCCCTTCGGGCACGTCGTAGAAGGTGGGATGGCGGTAGGCCTTGTCCAGGGCGGGATCGAAGAACGGGTCCTTCTCGTCCGGGCTGGACGCGGTGATCCCGGCCGCCGGCACCACCCAAATGGACACACCCTCGCCGCGGCGGGTGTAGACGTCGCGCGCGTTGCGCAGCGCCATCGCCGCGTCCGGCGCGTGCAGGCTGCCCACGTGCTGGTGGGACAACCCCCGCCGCGCGCGAACGAACACCTCCCACAGCGGCCAGCCCCGCCGGCCGGCAGTGGGGGCGTTCGGTGCACTGACCGGCTCCCCCGTCCCACGCTGTGCCGGTCCGGTCATGCCACGGCCTCCATGCTCGTAGCGTGCTTGGCGGCGTAGGCGGTCGCGGCGTCCCGCACCCAGGCGCCGTCGGTGTGCGCCTTCACCCGGCGGCCCAGCCGGTCGGCGTTGCACGGGCCGTCGCCACGGATCACCCGGTCCAGCTCGGACCAGTCGATCGGGCCGAAGTCGTAGTGCCCGCGGTCGGCGTTCCAGCGCAGGTCCGGATCGGGCAGCTCCAGGCCCAGGACCCGGGCCTGATCCACGCACATGTCGACGAACCGCTGGCGCAGCTCGTCGTTGCTGAAGCGCTTGATGCCCCAGGCCGTTGATTGAACGGTGTGCGCCGACGATTCGTCCGGCGGGCCGAACATCATCAATGAGGGCCACCAGAACCGGTTGACCGCGTCCTGGGCCATGTCGTGCTGCGCGGGCGTGCCGTGCGAGAGCGTGTGCAGGATCTCGAAACCCTGCCGCTGGTGGAACGACTCCTCCTTGCACACCCGGACCATCGCCCGGCCGTAGGGGGCGTAGGAGCAGCGGCACAGCGGCACCTGGTTCATGATGGCCGCGCCGTCCACCAGCCAGCCGATGGCACCCATGTCGGCCCAGCTCAGCGTCGGGTAGTTGAAGATCGAGGAGTACTTCTGCCGCCCGCTGTGCAGCTGATCGAGCAGGTCCTGCCGGTCCACGCCCAGGGTCTCGGCCGCCGAGTACAGGTACAGCCCGTGGCCCGCCTCGTCCTGCACCTTGGCGATCAGGATGGCCTTGCGGCGCAGGCTCGGCGCGCGGGTGATCCAGTTGCCTTCCGGCTGCATGCCGATGATCTCCGAATGCGCGTGCTGCGCGATCTGCCGGATCAGCGTCTTGCGGTAGGCCTCGGGCATCCAGTCCCGCGGTTCGATGCGCTGCTCGTCGGCGATCAGCGCATCGAACCGGGCCTGCAGTTCCGCGGACTCGGGCGGGCTCGCCGCCTCGATCCGGTCCACGTTGCCGTACACACGGCCTCCTTGCCTGGTCGCAGGTGCTCCGGTCAAGATTTTTCGACCGATCGGTCGGTATGTATTTTGCCGCCCGGGCGGAGCACTGTCAATCCCTCGGCGACCGGCCGGGCGGCTCCACCGGCCAGCGCGAATGACGCGGCCGCTGCGCAACAGCCGGCACGGTCGCACCCCGATGGGTACCGCACCCGTCGGGAATCGACATCGGACTTGTGATGGTCGACCTCATGTCCTGCTGGCGGTACAGCCGCAGCGAGAGCCCAGCCGGATCGCGCCCCACCATCGGCCGGCCGACGATGGTGGGCGGTTCGCGGACCGGCAAGCGGGGAACCAGCCCGTGGTCCCCGCCGACCCCTATCGGCCACTCAGTTGGCGGCGTCCTCGAAGATCAGGAACGTCCGGGTGGACAGCACCCCCGGCATCGCCTGCAGCCGCTCCAGCACCACCCGCCGCAGCTCGTTGTTGTCAGCCGCCCGCACCAGCAGCATCACGTCGTACTCGCCCCCGGTCAACGCCATGTGCTTGATCTCGGGGATGCCGGCCAGCCGTTCCTTCAGGTCCCGCCAGCTGTTCTGTTGCACGGACAACGTGACGTACGCCGACGTGGTCAGGCCGACGCGGGCCGGGTCGACGATCGCCGTGAAGCCGGTGATCACCCGCTCGGCCACCAGCCGCTCCAGCCGCGCGTAGGCATTCGCGCGGGAGATCGAGACACGCTCCGCCAGCGCCCGGCCGGACAGGCGCCCGTCCGCTTCCAGCTCGGCGATGATCCGCCGGTCGATCTCGTCCAGGCCGCTGTCCATTCGTCTCACCCTCAGCCGCGTCATCCGGCCTCGCGACGCCGACTGGCCTCGCTACCCGGCTAACTTTGGTCAAAAGTCTCGCATTCTTCGATCATGGTAGCCAGATGGCACGAATCGTCGGCACACTCTGGCCATTGCCACCGCAACGGAGGTTGAGAAAGTGAGCACCGTTCCCCTCGATGCCGCGATCACCGCGACCCGTGTGCTGGACGAGTCGGGACGCCCGGTCGACGCCGCGGCCCGGCCCGACCCGCACGGGCTGCTGGCCGGTTACCGCGAGCTGGTCATGGCCCGCCGCCTCAACGAGCAGGCCGGCGCGCTGGTGCGCCAGGGTCGGCTGGCCGTCTACCCCTCGTCCCGGGGCCAGGAGGCCTGCCAGGTGGCCTGCGTCCAGGTGCTGGCCGATGGCGACTGGCTGTTCCCCACCTACCGGGACACGGCGGCGATCTGCGCCCGCGGCGTCGATCCGGTGGAGGTGCTGGCGATGCTGCGCGGCGACTGGCACTGCGGGTACGACCCGATGGCCCATCAGGTGGCCCCGCAGGCCACCCCGCTGGCCACCCAGCTGCTGCACGCCGTCGGGGTCGCCCACGCGGCCCGCCTCAAGGGCCAGGACACCGTCGTGATGGCCCTGTGCGGGGACGGCGCCACCAGCGAGGGCGACTTCCACGAAGCATGCAACTTCGCGGCCGTGTTCGCCGCCCCGGTGGTGTTCTTCGTGCAGAACAACAAGTACGCGATCTCCGTGCCGCTGGCCCGGCAGTCGATCGCGCCGTCGCTGGCGGCCAAGGCCGTCGGGTACGGCATGCCGGGCGTGCGGGTGGACGGCAACGATCTGGCCGCGCTGCAGCTCGTGCTGGGCGAGGCGGTCGACCGGGCCCGGCGGGGCGAGGGTCCCAGCCTGGTCGAGGCCGACACGTACCGGATCGAGGCGCACACCAACGCCGATGACGCGACCCGGTACCGGACCGACGACGAAGTGGCCGGCTGGGTGGCCCGCGACCCGCTGGCCCGGATCCGCGGCTACCTGATCGACGAAGGGATGCTGGACGACGAGGGTGAGCGGGAGCTGGCCGCGGCCGCCGAGCAGATGGCCGCCCACGTCCGCGCCGGGGTGGGCGCCGAGTCGCCCGTCGACCCCGACGCCCTGTTCGCCCATGTGTACGCCACCCCCACCCCCCAACTGCTGGAACAGCGCAACACCCTGCGCCGCGAACTGGCCCTCGAGGAGGCATGATGACCGACCTGCCGAAAATGACGATGGCGCAGGCCATCAACGCGGCCCTGCGCGACGCGATGACCGCGGACGAGACGGTGGTGGTGTTCGGCGAGGACGTCGGCCCGCTGGGCGGGGTGTTTCGGGTGACCGACGGCCTGACCCACGATTTCGGCGAAGGCCGGTGCTTCGACACCCCGCTCGCCGAGTCCGGGATCGTCGGCATGGCAATCGGAATGGCGATGAACGGGCTGCGCCCGGTGGTGGAGATGCAGTTCGACGCGTTCGCCTACCCCGCCTTCGAACAGATCGTCAGTCACGCGGCCAAGCTGGCCAACCGGACCCGCGGCCGGCTCCGTGTCCCGCTGGTCATCCGGATCCCGTTCGCCGGGGGCATCGGTGGCGTCGAGCACCATTGCGACTCGTCCGAGTCCTACTACGCCCACACCCCGGGGCTGACCGTGCTCGCGCCGTCGACCAACACCGATGCCTACGGCCTGCTCCGGGCCGCCATCGAGAGCCCCGATCCCGTGGTGTTTCTCGAGCCCAAGCGGCAGTACTTCAGCCGCGAGGCGGTCGACGTGACCGCTGCCGTGCCGCCGATCGGGCGGGCCGTCGTCCGCCGGTCCGGGCGGGACGCCACGCTGATCGCCTACGGCCCGTCGGTCCCGGTGGCGCTGACCGCCGCCGAACAGGCCGCGACCGAGGGCCGGGACCTGGGGGTGGTCGACCTGCGCTCGATCGTCCCGTTCGACGATCAGACCGTGTGTGCGCAGGTCCGGCGGACCGGCCGGGCGGTTGTGGTGGCCGAGGCTCCCGGCTTCGCCTCGGTCGCCTCCGAGATCGCCGCGCGAGTGTCCGAACGGTGCTTCCACCACCTGGCGGCCCCGGTTCGCCGGGTCACCGGCCTCGACATCCCTTACCCCCCACCGAAACTGGAGCGGCATTTCCTGCCCGGGGTGGACCGCATCCTGGACGCGGTCGACACCCTGCAGTGGGAGCTGGACGACATGGCGCGGACGGCATGAGCACCCAGGTCTTCACCCTGCCCGACCTCGGTGAGGGCCTGACCGAGGCGGAGCTGGTCCGGTGGCTCGTCGCGGCCGGTGACCCGATCGCGGTCGACGCCCCCATCGCCGAGATCGAGACGGCCAAGTCGATGGTCGAGGTGCCCTCCCCGTTCGGCGGTGTCGTGCGCGCCCTGCACGGTGACGAGGGATCGACGATCGTCGTCGGCGCCCCGCTGATCTCGGTCGACGACCTGACCCCGGCGGACCCACCGGCCGCCGGCCCCGCTGTCGCCCCCACTGGTGGGTCGACGGCACCCGACTCGCAGGATCCGGCGGCCCTGGCCTACCGCGCGGAGGAGCGCGCCGGCTCGGGCAACGTCCTCATCGGCTACGGCACGTCGGCCGTCGCGCCCTCCCGCCGGCGGCGCGGGGCTCGGTCGCCGGTTGCCGCCCACGCGCTCTCCGCCGCTCCCTCGCCCGCCGCCGCCCCCGCGTCCGGCCGGCCGGGCCCCCACCCGGAGTCGCGGCCGGCCGTGCAATCCCCGATCGTCCGCCAGCTGGCCCGCAGTCGCGGGATGGACCTGGCGACCCTGGTCGGCACCGGACCGGGCGGCCTGATCACCCGACGCGACGTGGCGACGGCGGCGGCCAGACCGTCCGACACGGCCACCGCACCCTCAGCTCGACCCACCCCGACGGCGCCCGCCGCCGCGGCAACCGTCCCGGACTCCGCCCCGGCGGGTCCGGTCGACGGTGACCCGATCGCCGGGGCCGCGACAGCCGGAGGCGTCCCGGACCGCCGGACCGGGCTGCCGATCCGGGACCGGGTGCCCCTGCGTGGGATGCGTCAGACGATCGCCGCCACCCTGAGCCGCAGCCGCACCGAGATCCCGGAGGCGACCACCTGGGTCGACGTCGATGCGACGGAGCTGGTCGAGATGCGGGCGGCCTGGTCCGAGAAGGGCTCCGCTCCGAGCATTCTCGCCATGATTGCTCGGTTCGTGGTGGCCGGGTTGGCCCGGTTCCCGGAACTGAACGCGCGGGTGGACACCGAGGCCGGGGAGATCCAGCTGCTCGACGGGGTCAACCTGGGCATCGCCGCGCAGACCGATCGGGGTCTGGTCGTGCCGGCCGTCCGGAACGCGCACCGGCTGGGCATGCGCGGATTGCACGAGGAGATCCGGCGGCTGACCACCGCCGCCCGGCAGGGCCGGGCCAGTGCGGCCGAGCTGTCCACCGGCTCGTTCACCCTGAACAACTACGGCGTCCTCGGGGTGGATGGCAGTGTGGCCATCATCAATCACCCCGAGGTCGCGATCCTCGGGGTCGGCCGGATCATCCCCCGCCCCTGGGTGGTCGACGGCCAGCTCGCGGTCCGCCGGATCGGCCAGCTGTCACTGGTGTTCGATCATCGGGTGTGCGACGGCGGGACGGCCGGCGGGTTCCTGCGGTTCATCGCCGACCTCATCGAGCAGCCGACCGCGGCGCTGGCCGAGCTGTAGATCTTCGGCGGCGAGCACCACCCGCGGCGGGCACGGGGCGCGAGGGGGTGCAGGCGGTGGATCAGGCGGCGGGCAGGACGCAGCCGACGGGCAGCTCGAGCCGGTTGGCCGCGAGCAGGGCTTCGTCGGCCAGGATGTCCCGGGTCGGCCCGTCGGCGACGATCCGCCCGTCGTTCATGATCACCGAGCGCGGGCAC
>JBDHZW010000142.1:0-12447 GCA_039812105.1 Nakamurella sp. | reverse complement strand
AGCAATGGGCTACACGGTCACCATCACTACAGCCGCCTGAACTCCACGCTCACCCAATCCGGTGGTCACCACATCGGGGTAACCGGGCTGCCCGCGTTCAGCTTGATTTTCCGGTCAGAAGCAGACCGCACCCTGCGCGGCCGAGCCGACGAGCTTGGCGTACTTGCCCGCCACCCCGAAGTTCAGGTTCTGCTCCCGCGGCTCCCACTCGGCCCGCCGGCGCTCCAGCTCGGCCTCGTCGACCAGCAGGTCCAGGGTCCGCGTCCGCATGTCCAGCCGGATCGGATCGCCCTCGCGTACCAGCGCGATCGGCCCGCCGTGGGCCGCCTCCGGCGCGATGTGCCCGATGCACGGGCCGGTGGTGCCACCGGAGAACCGCCCGTCGGTGAGCAGCAGCACGTCCTTGCCGAGTCCGGCGCCCTTGATCGCGCCGGTCACCGCCAGCATCTCGCGCATTCCGGGGCCGCCCTTGGGGCCCTCCCACCGGATGACGATGACGTCGCCCTTGCGCAGGGCTCCGGTCGTGACGGCCTCCAGCACGCCGGCCTCGCCGTCGAACACCCGGGCCGGACCGGTGAACTCGTCGCCCTCGAAGCCCGCGCTCTTGATCACCGCGCCCTCCGGGGCCATCGACCCCTTGAGGATGGTCAGCCCGCCGGTGGCGTGGATCGGGTTCGCCAGCGTGCGCAGCACGTCGCCGTCGAGCTGGGGCGGGTTCAGCTCGGCCAGGTTCTCGGCCATCGTCCTCCCGGTCACGGTGAGCGCGTCGCCGTGCAGCAGGCCGGCGTCCAGCAACGCCTTCATCACCACCGGAACGCCGCCGATCCGGTCGATGTCGGTCATCACGTACCGGCCGAACGGCTTGACGTCGGCCAGGTGCGGGGTGCGGTCGCCGATCCGGTTGAAATCGTCCAGGGTCAGGTCGACCTTGGCCTCGTGGGCGATCGCCAGCAGGTGCAGCACCGCGTTGGTCGAGCCGCCCAACGCCATGACCACGGTGATGGCGTTCTCGAACGCCTGCTTGGTCAGGATGTCGCGGGCGGTGATCCCGGCGTCGACGAGCGCGACGACGGCCTGGCCGCTGCGCACCGCGAAGCTGTCCCGCCGGGCGTCCGGGGCCGGCGGCGCGGCACTGCCGGGCAGCGACATGCCCAGCGCCTCGGCCGCGCTGGCCATGGTGTTGGCCGTGTACATGCCGCCGCAGGCACCCTCGCCGGGGCAGATGGCCTTCTCGATCTCGGTGAGCCGGTCCCGGCTGATCCGGCCGGCCAGGCAGGCGCCGACGCCCTCGAACGCGTCGATGATCGTCACCGTCTCGCCGCCCAGCTGGCCGGGCAACGTGGACCCGGCGTAGAGGAACACCGCGGCGATGTCCAGCCGGGCGGCGGCCATCAGCATGCCCGGTTCGGACTTGTCGCAGCCGGCCAGCAGCACGCCGCCGTCCAGCTGCTCGGCCCGGAACACGGTCTCCACCGAGTCGGCGATGACCTCCCGGCTGACCAGCGAGTAGTGCATGCCGCCGTGGCCCATCGAGATGCCGTCGGAGACGGAGATGGTACCGAACTCCAGCGGGTAGCCGTCCGCCTCGTGCACACCCTGCTTCGCCGCCTTGGCCAGCCGGTCCAGCGACAGATTGCAGGGAGTGATCTCGTTCCACGAGCTGGCGACGCCGATCTGCGGCTTTCGCCAGTCGTCGTCACCCATGCCGACGGCGCGGAGCATGCCGCGGGCGGGGGCCCGCTCGACGCCGTCGGTGACGATGTGGCTGTGCGGCTTGCGGTGCTGCTTGGGCTGCTGATCTGCGGCGGCGGGATCGCTCATGGTGCGACCCTACGTCCGCCCGGTTCGGGCCGAGAACTCAGTCACAACCGGGCACCGTCGGGGCCGGGTGAGGCGTCCACCGACCCTACGCTGAGCCGAGCCGGCACCACTTTTCCTGGAGGACCCCGACCCCGATGGCCACCGACGCCGCTCCCCGCATTGCCATCGCCTGCCAGGGCGGCGGCAGCCACACCGCGTTCACCGCCGGCGTGCTGGCCCGCTGGATGTCCGACGACGTGCTCGGCCGGTATCGGGTGGTCGGGCTGTCCGGCACGTCCGGCGGGGCGATCTGCGCCCTGCTGGCCTGGGCGGCGCTGATCGAGGACAAGCCGGACCTGGCCCGCGAGCGGCTCGCCTCGTTCTGGGCGGCGAACTCGGCCAGCTCGCCGCCCGAGGCGATGCTCAACGAGATGATCCTGGCCGCCTCCCGGGTGGCGCATTACGTGTCCGCGCCGGCGATCAGCCCATACAGCACGCCGACGTCGGTGATGTCGCTGCAGCACCTGCGCGGCCTGCTCGAATCCACCCTCGACTTCGACGCGATCACCACCCGGGCCGCCGACGCCGGCGAGGACGGTCCGCTGCTGCTGCTCGGCGCCGTCGACGTGCTCTCCGGCTCGTTCAAGGCGTTCAGCAGCCACGACGGGGAGATCTCCGCCGACGCGGTGCTGGCCTCGGCCGCCATCCCGCACCTGTTCCGGTCGGTGCCGGTGGACGGGCACCTGTACTGGGACGGGCTGTTCTCACAGAACCCGCCGGTCGGCGACCTGCTCTACGCGCACCCGGATGAGATCTGGGTGGTCCAGATCAACCCGACCGAGCGGGTCACCGAGCCGACCAGCGTGATGGAGATCGAGGACCGGCGCAACGAGCTCGGCGGCAACCTGTCGCTGTACCAGGAGCTCAACTTCATCGAGCAGATCGACAAGTTGATCGAGCGCGGTGCCCTGCGCACCGACACGTACCGGCCGGTGACCGTCCGGATCCTGGAGATGAGCCGGCCGCCGGCCTCGGAACGGCTCGGGTACGCCTCCAAGCTCAATCGCGATCCCCGGTTCCTGCGGTCGCTGATCGATCTGGGCGAGGACCAGGCCGGCGAGTTCCTGGCCGCCTTGCGGTTCGAGCAGGCCTGGGACGCCGGCGACGCGGACGCGGTCGCCGGCTTCTTCGCCGACGACGCCGCGCTGGTCGCGGCCGCCCCGTTCAACGAGCAGCCGCTGACCCGCGACCCCGCGGCCCGCCGCGCGTACCTGGCCGACCGGCTCGGCGCCGGGGTCACCATCGACCACAACCGCAAGCAGATCGTCACGCGCAACCACGTCAAGTGGCGGGTGCGGGCGACCTCGGACGGCCGGCGGGTGGAGGGCATGGCCGTCGCGGACTTCCGTGACGGCCGGGTCACCCGGTTCTCGCTGGGTACCGTCGACATGTTCCCGTTGGACCCCGAGGAATGAACGCCCTCCCCCGTCAACCCGCCCACCCACCCTGCACTGGAGTTCGCCCGTCATGACCATGATCGGTTTCCCGCCGGATCCGGCCGACCGATGGTCCCTGGCCACCTGGCAGAACGCACCCACCAACCGGTGGTCGTTCCAGCACATCCGGGAGGTGGTGCCGACCGCGCGGGTGTCCCGGGGACCGGGCCCGGCCGCGCCGCTGCCGATGGGTGCCGGGTTCGACGGCGACCAGTCGGTCTGGCGGCTGGACGGCCACTGGTCGACGGTGTCCGAGGTCATCGAGGAGACCTACACCGACGGGTTCCTGGTGCTGCACCGGGGGCGGATCGTCACCGAGCTGTACCCGGGCGGGATGCCGGCCGACCGTACGCACATCCTGATGTCGGTGTCCAAGTCGCTGGTCGGCTGTCTGGTCGGCACCCTGGCCGACGAGGGCGTGCTCGACGTGCGGACCGCGGTCGATCGGTACGTGCCCGAGCTCGCGGCGTCGGGATACCGCGGCGCGAGCCTGCAGGACGTGCTGGACATGCGCTCCGGGGTGGCGTTCTCCGAGACCTACCTGGATCCCGCGGCGGAGGTGCGGCTGCTGGAGCAGGTGGTGGGTTGGGCGCCGCGCACCGAACCCGACCTGCCGTTCTCGATGTACGAGTACCTGGCCACGCTCAAGGCGTCCCGGGAGCACGGTGCGGCGTTCGAGTACCGGTCCTGCGAGACGGACATCCTGGGTTGGGTGTGCGAGCGGGCCACCGGCACCCGGCTGCCCGAGCTGCTGTCGGCCAAGATCTGGTCGCGGCTGGGTTGCGAGCAGGACATGGACGCGGCCGTCGACCCGGCCGGCGCGGTGTTCGCCGACGGCGGGCTGTCCGCCACGCTGCGCGACCTGGCCCGGTTCGGCCAGATGCTGCTGGCCGGCGGGGTCGCCCAGGGCGCCCAGGTGGTGCCGGCCTGGTGGATCGCCGACAGCTACGCCGGTGCGGCCGACAGCCGGGACGTGTTCGCCGCCTCCGGCAACGGGTCCTGGCTGCCCGGCGGCGGGTACCGCAACCAGTTCTGGCTGCCCGGCGGCCGGGAGGTGCTGCTGTGCCTGGGCATCCACGGCCAGCTGATCTGGGTCGAGCCGGCCCGCGAGCTGGTGGTGGTCAAGCTCTCCTCCTGGCCGTTGCCGCAGGAGCCCACCCTGCTGCTGGACACCCTCGCCGCCATCGACATGCTCGGCTTCCAGCTGACCCTGGCCGCCGGGCTCGTCTGACCGGCCAGTGCCCGAAGACCAACGGAGGCCAGCGATGTCACACTCCCCCGCCCGCCGCCGGGTCCGATTTCCCGGCATCAGCTCCCGGGCGTGGGAGCATCCCGCCGACCGGTCGGCGCTGGTCGCGCTGCGGGCCCTGCCGGGCTTCGACACCCTGCTCAAGACGATGGACGGCATGTTCCGGGGCCGCAAGCAGCGGCTGATGTTCCTCGCTTCGGCGATCCGGGTCGGCGAACGGCAGTTCCCCGAGCTCGATCGCCTGCTGTCCGACGCCGTGCTGATCCTCGACGCGCCGGAGCGGCCGGAGCTCTACGTCCTGCAGGACCCCCAGGTGAACGCGGTCAGCATCGGCATGCAGCACCCGTTCATCGTGCTGACCACGGGCCTGCTCGACCTGATGGAGCACGACGAACTCCGCGTGGTGATCGGGCACGAACTGGGCCATGTGCTCAGTGGCCACGCCGTCTACCAGACCATGCTCGGGCATCTGCTCCGGGTCGCCAACAACTTCGGGTGGCTGCCGATCGGCGGCTGGTCGCTGCGGGCCCTGATCGCGGCCTTGTACGAGTGGAGCCGCAAGTCCGAACTGTCCGGCGACCGGGCGGGCCTGCTGGTCTCCCAGGATCCGCACGCGGCGATCCGGGTCATGATGAAAACCGCGGGTGGAGCCCGCCTGGCCCAGATGGACACGGTGGCCTTCATGGAGCAGGCCGCCGAGTACGAATCGAGCGGCGACGCCCGGGACAGCCTGGCCAAGCTCATGAACATCGAACTCCAGACGCACCCGTTCTCGGTGATGCGCGCCGGGCAGCTGCGATCCTGGATCGACGACGGCGAGTACAAGGCCATTCTCGCCGGGCAGTACCCGCGGCGGGTCGACGACCCGCAGGCCTCGGTCACCGACCAGGTCAAGGCGGCCGCCCGGAGCTACCGGGACAACCTTGCGACGTCCAAGGACCCGCTCACCCAGAAGGTGGTCGGCGCCACCCGCAACCTCGGCGGTGCCGCCCAGAACGCCGGGCAGAGCGTGGCCGCCGCGCTGGCCACCTTGTGGCGGCAGGCGAATCCGGGCGACACCGACGTCGACGGCAGCACCGGCGGCGCCCCCTGACCCACCCGGGACCGGTGCCCGCAGGCCCGGTCGATCCGGCCGGCTCGCCCGCTACCGGGATCCGTCAGGAGCTGGATTTCACCCCGACGGCCGTGGTCGGCACGACGAACTCGGCGCCGACCGGCACGCCCGAATACTGGCCGCGGATGGCGTCGATCAGCCGCCGGGCCCGCGCGGTCAACCGGGGCTTGCCGATCGGCGCGGCAAACTCCGATTCGACCGGCGCCTGGCTCGACGCCGCCGGCGAGATCAGGTCTGGCCCTTCGGGTTCGGCCGTCGGTGCCGGCTCCGCGACCACCTCGGGGTCCTCGGTCTGCAGCCGCCCCTTGGTCACCAGAACCCCGAGATCGGCGCCCTTCCAACGGTAGTCACCGGCCCCGTAGATCCGCAGGAAGAAGCACTCGCTCTCCCGCTGCAGCTGGTGCCAGTCCAGCGCGGCCCGGCGGAAATGCAGTTCGTCGTTGTCGTCGAAATACCACTGACCGGTCCGGGCGGCGGCGGTGATCTGCTCCACCTCGGGCGAGATCTCCTTGATCACCATCTGCGACCACACGTCCACCGCGGCGAGATCCTCCCACCGGTGGTTGATCTCGTCGACGTCCAGCTCGTACTCCACCCCCATGAACTCCAGCAGGTGGAACAGGAACAGCGGCATGTCGGAATAGGCACCGGCGGTGACGTTGGTGATCGACGAGGCCCCGGAGATCCGCGGGTTCAGCTCGCCCAGGTACACCTCCTCCGAGTCCAGGTCGACCAGCACGTCCACCTCGAAGAACCCCTTGTACCCCTCGCCGGCCAGCCGGTCGCCCAACCGCCGCACCAACTGGGTCGCCTTCTCCCGACGCAACCCGGTCAGCACCTCCGGGTACATCTCGTTGCCGCACCAGCCGCCCTTGTACGGGGTCAGCTCGGCGTGCCCGACCAGCTCCGACATGAACGGGCCGACCACCGTGCCGTGCCGGGTCAGCACCGCCTCCACCGCGATGCCCCGGTTGTTGATCCGCTTCATGATCTTCTGCTGCTGGCCGACGATGTCGCCGGAGTTCTTGTCCCAGTCGGCCTGGCCGGTCAGGAAGAACGTGGTCTTGCCCGAATCGCCGTACGGGGTCTGCAACACGACGTCGGTGCCCAGCCCGGCGGCGGTGCACTCGGCCACCAGCTGATCCCACGAATCCACCGACGTCAGGATGTTCGGCACGCTGGCCGCGCCGGCCTCGTTGCCCAGCCGGGTGGTGACGATCTTGGAGTCCAGATGCTCCCGCAGCGCGGCCGACGGCAGGATCAGGTCGTAGCCCAGCTCCGTGCAGATCTTCTCGGTCTCCTCGTCGAAGAAGACCATCGCGACCTTCGGCCGGCCGCCGTTGCGCTGCATGAACGCCCGCACCTCGGGGTGCAGCAGCAGGTAGTTGTTGATCTCCTCGCCGGACTCGAACTCGACATACGGCTTGTCCTTCGGGGTGAACACCCGCGGATGCCCGCCGTCCCACGCGTCGTAATAGGTGATGTACTCGAAATTGCGCACCCACCGATCGAGGCCGAGCAGATTGAACGGGGTCGCGCCGATGAAGAACACCGGAGTCGTGTTCGTCCGGAAGAAGTGACGGATCTCGGCGATGCCCCGCAGGGGCCGCTGGCCGAAGGGCGCCGACATGCTCTGCTCGCTCATGGGGATGATCGTTGCCCACCGGTCGGGGCTGGGCAACACGGAGTCGGCTCCATTCCGGGCCCCGTCGAGCCGGCCGTCCGGGGCGCCGTCCCGGAGCGCGTCCCGGCCCGGCCGGGGGATGATGACGGACGGGCCGGGACGCCACCGGCCCACGGCGGAAGGCGGACGGTCGACCATGGTGCTCGGCGGCGGGAAGCGCAAGGGGCTGAACCCCTTTCCGCGGGCCCTGCCGCCGGCCAAACCACCCGACGCCGACGCGCCGATCCCGCTGACCGTCTACGGCATTCACGAACCCGAGCCCGGCCCGCGCTGGCAGGCGCTGGTCGCCGCGACCTGGCCCGGCTACCGGCGCTGGTACCTGCAACGGGACGTGCGGCCGCGGCCGACGCTGGAGCTGGCGCAGGACATGCTGGCCCTGCACATGCCCGAGCTGCTGCCGACCTACCTGCGGTTGGTCGACCTGGCCGCCGGCGCCGTGGCCGGTCTCGGGCTGCCGGCCGACGACGTGGCCGCCCGGATGCTCACCCTGTGGGATCCGCCGCGGTTCCTGCCGGGCTGCTCGCAGGCGGTCGTCACCGATCCGGAGATCGCGCTGTGCCGGAACTACGACTACTCCCCCGCGCTGTGGGAGCGGGTCGTCATCTCCACCGCGTTCACCGGCCGGCGGGTGATCGGCAACGGCGACTGCCTGTGGGGCCTGACCGACGGGATGAACGACGACGGCCTGGTCGTCTCCCTCAGTTTCGGCGGACGCCGGGGATCCGGGCCGGGTTTCGCGGTCTCGCTGGTCGTCCGGTACCTGCTGGAGGTGGCGACGACGACCGAGCAGGTCCGGCAGATCCTGACCCGGATGCCGGTGGCGATGGCCTACAACCTGACCGCGGTCGACTCGGCGAAAAGCGTGCTGACCGCCTTCGTCGGGCCGGGCCGCGAGCCCGAGTTCACCGACTCCCCGATCGCCACCAACCATCGCGGCGAGGTGCCGGACAGCATCGAGCACGCCCAGCAGTTCGCCAGCGTGCCGCGCCGGGAACGGCTGGCCGAGCTCGTCGCCACCGACCCGGGCCCCACCGATCTGGTCGCCGCGTTCCTCAAACCGCCGCTGTACTCCACCCACTACTGGCGGGCGTTCGGCACCGTCTACACCGCCCTGTACCGGCCGCAATCCCAAGCGATGCACCTGTTCTGGCCCGGACTGAGCTGGCGCCGGGGCTTCGACGACCCGGACGGGACGTTCGCGGTGGTGCTGCACCCGGAGTGAGGATCGCCCCCATTGCCGAGTGTGCGGAAGGTGTCCTCAGGACTCGGGATCGGGGGCACTTCTGGCCCACTCGACCCCGGGTCGGACCGGCGGGTGGGTCGCCCGCCGGCCGCGCCGGAGGGCAACGAGCGTCACCACGGCCAGGCTGAGCATCGATCCGGCGATGCCGCCCATCAGGATGCGGTTGGGCGCGCCGACCGGAACGCCGGGACCGAACGCGCCGCCGGCCGACGCGATGACGGCCTGCTGCCAGACGGACCCGATCGTCGCGACGATCCAGGGCACGGCCACCCACCACAGGGTCGACCGGATCGGCCGCCAGGCCACGTAGCGGGCCAGCGACCAGCCCAGGAGCAGGACCGCGAACGGCGCGAACCCGCCCAGGACCGCGGCGACGCTGTGCACCGCACCCGATGCGCTCGTCGCCGGTGCGAGCAGGGAATCGGTGCGGAACACCGCGGCCAGGGCGAACCCGCCGGCGCTGACGGCGAGCAGGGCCAGGCCGACCCGGCCGCCGACCGAGCGGATCTGGGATCGCAGCGCCACCAGCAGGCACCCCGCACTGACCGCGAGGCAGCCGAAGGCGACCGACATCAGCGGCCCCCACGCCCCCAACTGGTACTCGCTGATGAAGCGCCACCCCGGCGCGAACTCCGGCTCCAGCAGGTGCAGGCCGGCCAGCAGGACCAGGAAGGCCGCGGACGTGACGGCCGCAACGGCGAGCAGCGTTCCGGCGTGCCGCCGCGGAGGCGGCGACACCAGGTTGCACCGGGGGATGCGGCTGGGCATCTCACACCTCCGCGACCGCTTGCAGCCGCTCGCCGGTCTCGATCGCCGTCTTCATCCCGCTGAGCACCCAGGCCCACCCGCCGCCGGCGCCGGCGTCCTCCAGCTGACCGGCCATCAGCGCCGCGACGGCCGACTGCGGGGGGAGTTCGTGCGTGACGGTGAGCCGGGTCATCCCACCCGGTCGCTCGTCGAGTTCCCAGGTCACCCGGGACGGTTCTTCGGCGGCCATCGACGGGTCCATCAGAACCCGCCAGGTCTGCACCAGCCGCCGCGGCGGGTCGGCCTCGAGCACCTGCCCGTCGATCACGACATCCGGGGTGCCGAGCGCGCGCATGCCCTCGTTGGCCCGGGCGGTGAAATCCCCGCCGGGCGTCAGGTCGTAGGCCACCGCGACGCTATAGCCGTAGCGCTCACTCCACTCCGGGGTGGTGATCGCCCGCCACACTGTCGCCGGGGTCGCCTTGATGTAGATCCGTTGCATCTGAACGGTCGTCAACGTTGTCATGATCGTTTTCCAGTTCGTGTTTGAGGTCGAGCAGGGCCACCACGCCGGGCTCGACGTACTTGGCGATCCAGCGGTCGTGGATCTGCCGGATGGGGACGGCGTTGAGGTAGTGCAGCTTCCAGCGACCGTCCTTGCGCGTGATGACCAGGCCGGCCGCCTCGAGGACTTCCAGGTGCCGCATGACGCCGAACCGGGTCAGTTCGGTCGTCGCGACGAGATCGCTGAGCGTCTGCCCGTCCCGCCGGAACAGCCGATCGAGCAGCAGGCGACGGGTCGGATCCGCGAGGGCCCTGAACACCAGATCCTGGTCGTCGTCCACGTCGTTCACAATAGGTGCGGAGATTGTCACGTGTTAATACAGTCACCTTTGCGCCTACCGAGGCCCGATCACGGACGTGGTCTGGCCTTTTCATGGCGATTCGTCGGATTCATGCTTTCTTGGTGTCTTACGGGTTCGTCTGCCCCGGCACTGAGGGGTGAGCGAGGAGTTCGGTCAAGCCGACGGCGGCGCATGCCGGCGCCGGCCGTGGTCGCCGAGTCGGAGTCAGCGGAGAAGGGCCGGGCGTATGCACGCCGGTGACGACGCAACCGGAGTGCTTGGCGCCCTTGCGTTCGAGGACTTCGTCCGGTTCGCCGAACCCCGACTCCGCCTGGCCCTCGGTGCCGCCTTCGGCTTCGACGTCGCCGAGGATGCGGTGGCCGAGGCCCTGGCCTTTGCCTGGGAGAACTGGGAGCGCGTGGCGACATCCGCCAATCCGGTCGGCTACCTGTTCGGTGTCGGCCGGAACCGAGCCCGCCGCCACCTGCGCCGCCGGCATCCCCGACTGCCGGCGGTGCGGGCGGAGGACCTGCCCTGGGTGGAACCGGGCCTGCCGGTCGCATTGGCCCGGCTGTCCGAACGGCAACGGGAAGTGGTGATGCTGCTGCACTGTTTCGAGTGGACGCTGGCCGAAGTCGCCGACGTTCTGGGCATGTCCAAGGGCACCGTCCAGGTGCATGAGCGGCGGGGCATGGCCCGATTGCGCCGGGACCTGGGGTGCTCCGATGACTGATCTGAACGAGCAACTCCGGGCTTACGGCCGGCAGGTCGAGCAGGACGTCAACGGCCCACCGGCGGACGGCGGCCCACCGACGGCGGACGACCTCGGCCGGCACCCCGCACATGGGCGGACCCACCGACGCGGGCCGCACTCCTGGTTGCTGATCGCCGCCATCACCGCACTCATCGCGCTCATCGCGTCGGGACTGTTCCCCTCGGCATCACTGGTGAAGGAGAGTCCGTTGAACAGGAATTCGTCGGCCTGGGTGCTGGGTCTGTGCCTGGTGACCGCGGGATGCACGGCCACGGACGACCCGCCGGCCTCGGTGACCACGACGCCGCCGACCATCGACACCACGACGTCGACGCCGCCCGACATCTTCGACGGGACGGGGATGATCGAGCCCGGAACCTATCGGGTCAATCGCTTCGGCACCCCGATCGAGGTGACCATGCCGAAGTTCTGGACCCGCTACGAGAGCTTCGCGCTCAATGGCGACGGGGGATCCTTCGTGGCCTTCTTCGATGTCAGCGAGGTCCCGGCGGACGCCTGCCGATGGGCCGACACGAAGGCACCCATCGGCCCGACCGTCGACGCCTTGGTCACCGCGCTGACCGGCCAGCAGAATTCGGTGACGACGACGCCCGAGCCCCGGGACCTGGACGGGCACCCGGGGATGTACCTGGAGATCGCCCAGCCGGCCGGCCTCGACGTCCAGGCGTGCCAGTACCAGTCCGCGATCGGCTGGTTCGATCGAGTGGGCAACGAGGTGCCCACCGTCGGTCCCAACGGCTTCAACGCGGTCTGGGCGCTCGACCTCGGTGACGGCCAGCGGGTCGTGATCACCTGGGGCGGCTACGACCCGCTGTCGGAGCAACAGATGGCGAACGTCGTCGGCGTCGTCGATTCGCTCAGGGTCCCGTGACGTCGTCGATCACCACCATCGCCGCCAGCGCCAGCCACAGCTCGCTGCGCACCGTCGGCGAATCCAGGTCCCGATCGAGCAACCGACCCGCCAGGTCCATCCGCCGGCGCAGGGTGTGCCGATGCACGCCGAGCGCCGCCGCGGCCGGATCCCACTGGCCGTGATGGGCCAGCCACGCCCGCAGCGACGTGACCAGATCGCCGCGACCGGTGCGGTCGTGCTCGACGAGGGGAGCGAGCAGCGACGCGGCGAACGCCGCCGCCCGGTCCGGGTCCACCAGGGCGGCGATCCCGGACGAGGCCACCTCGGCGAAGCCCAACGTCGGCACTCCGCGGTCGGCGGCCGCGGCGGCGGCCCGCCGGGCCTGGTCCCGAGCCGCGGCCAGACCAGGGGCATCGCTCGGTGCCGACCGGCCGACCGTCCGGGCGGTCGCGGCCAGCACACCGGCCAGGGCCGCGCCCAGCGCCTCGGCCTGCTCCGCGGCGGTCACCACGATCAACTCGCCGGCGTCGACGGACCACGGCGTCCCGTCCGGGAGCGCGGCCTCGACGTCGACGGCGTCGAGGTCGGCGGCGGCGCGATCACCGGCGGCGAGATCGGCGGCGGCGAGATCAGCCGCTCCG
>JBDHZW010000141.1:0-12514 GCA_039812105.1 Nakamurella sp. | reverse complement strand
CCGCCGGGCTGGGCGTGGCCGCCGTCCGGCAACGTTGGACCCGGGCCTCGGGGGTGCTGTGCACCGTTGCCGGTGTCGGGTACCTGGTGTTCCTGGGCGCGCTGCTCACCGCCTGACGATCAACGAACAGCCGGTTCAGGAAACAACCGACGTCGACCACACCCCAGGCCTCTTACCCTGGGGGGAGTGCGAATCCGGCGATCGAGGGCAGCAGGGCGATCCTGGCTCGCCGTCATCTTTGTCGCGGTCGCGACGGCCGCCGCGCTGGTCGTGGCACCGGCCGCAGAACCAGACGGCGGCAACCCCTTCGCCGGCCGGACCCTGTATCTGGACACTCGGACCTGGGCCGCCGACGCCGCCACGAGTCTCGGGCCGGGCACGGCCGAACAGCGGGCGGCGCAGCAGATCGCCGAGGTTCCCCAGGCCCGGTGGATCACCGACGCCGACTCCGCCGAGTCCGTCGACCGCTACCTGGACGGCGCCGAGGCCGCCGGCGGCCTGGGTGTGCTGGTGCTGTACGCGATCCCGCACCGGGACTGCAACAGCTACTCGGCCGGCGGGTTCACCGACGCCGCCGGATATCAGGCGTGGATCCGGGCGATCGGGGCCGGCATCGACCGTCGGCCGGTCGCGGTGATCGTCGAACCAGACGCGCTCGCATCGGCCGATTGCCTGTCCGAGGCCGACCGAATCATCCGGCTCAGCCTGCTCCGGTACGCCGTGCGCACCCTTGCGGCCGATGCCACCACCGCGGTGTATCTCGACGGTGGGCACTCCCGCTGGTTGTCGGACCAGGATCTGGCGACCAGGCTGTCCATGGCCGGGGTCCAGTACGCCCGCGGGTTCAGCCTGAACGTGTCCAACTTCCTCCCTACCGACGAGGAGATCGCCTACGGGGAACGGGTTTCGACCCTGCTGGGGGGCGCCCACTACGTCGTCGACACCTCCCGCAACGGCGCCGGACCGGCCCCCGACGAACCGCTGAACTGGTGCAACCCGCCCGCCCGGGAACTCGGGCCGGCGCCGACCGCCGCCACGGGCGGCACGCACGCGGACGCCTTCCTGTGGGTCAAACACCCCGGCGAGTCGGACGGTTCGTGCCGGACCGGCGAACCCGCGTCCGGCCTGTGGTTCGCCGCGTACGCGGTCGACCTGACCGGTGGCTGAGCGACTCAGACCGCGACGACATCCGAACGCCCGCAGCGGATGCCCAGCGCCGCCGAGTACGCGTCGAAAACCGCCGGCAGCACGGCCGACGCGGTGAACCGGGACGATCGCCGATGACCGCGGGCACCCACTCGGGCTCGCAGCGCCGGGTCGGCCAGCACCGTGTCCAACGCCGCGGCCAAGTCGTCCGGGCGGCCCGGCGCAACCAGGAATCCCGAATCGTCGGCCCCGATCACCTCGGTCAGCCCGCCGATGTCGGACGCGACGACCGGCGTCCCGGCGGCCATCGCCTCGACGGCGACCAACCCGAACGGCTCGGCCCACTCCGAGGGAACCGCGCAGACCGTCGCCGCCGCATAGCATCTCATGATTGTCCCGTGATCGAGCCCGGAGTGCACCTGCACCGGACGCTCGTCGGTGCCGATCAGATCCGGGGTGTCCGAGCGGACGGAACCGATCACCACCAGCGGCGCCGGACGGGCCAGCCGCCGGTGCGCCGCCAGCAGGGTGCCAATGCCCTTGTGCGGACCCAACTGTCCGACGAACAGGACGAACTCGCCGTCCGGCAGGAACTCCGGCCGGGGTCCCGGGGCCGGCGCGAGCGCGTCGGGGACGAAGCTCGGCACCATCCGGACCCGCTCGTCGTCGACGCCGTCCAGGCAGGCGTCGGCGACGGCTCGGCTGATCGGCAGGAACATGTCGACGGCCGGGAATCGGCCCCAGCGGCCGTGCCGGCGACGGCCGATCAACGTGCCCGTGGTCAGCGCGACACCCTTGGCCGTGCCGTAGAAGCCGGTCGCACAGGCCAGGCACCGACCGGCCGACGGGCCGTCGCAGATCGGGCCCGGGCGCTGGTCGCGGATCATCGTCTTGGTGGCGCAGGTCAACCCGTAGTCGTGCAGGGTATGGACGAGTGCGGTGGCCGGGGGCCGGTCCACCGCCATCACCGAGTGCACGATCCAGCCGTGCGCGTGCACGACGTCGGCGAATTCGTTGCGGAGCATCGCGGCCAGCCGGCGCACCAACTGCGGGTCGGCGACCGTCGGGTGGAACTGGTGCTCCGGATCGGCGGAGAAGCGGCGCAGGAACCGGGTGTATCCCTCGAACCGGAATACCCGCACGCCCTCGTCCAGCGCTTCGGTGGGCAGGCCCGGAACGGCGAGGGCGACCACCCGGACGTCATGGCCGAGCGCGGCTTGAGCCCGGGCCAGCGCCTGCACCGCCCGTTCCATCCCGCCGGGCACCGGCGGGTAGTTGTCGACGACGTGCACGATCCTCATGACGCGGCCGGTGCAGCGGACCGGGAGCCGATGCGGCGCAAGGTGAACGCCGCCCAGATCGCCCCGACCGACTGGGCGATCAGCCAGCTGATCCCGACCGCCACGATGCCCAGGGTGGGCAACAGCAGGAACGACAGGACCAAGGTGCCCAGCAGCATGCCGCCGTTGAGCCAGACCGCGGCCGGGATCCGGTCGGTGGCCCGCAGGACCGCCACCGCGACGTTCGTCACCGCGTCCGGGACGGCCGCCGCGGTGAGCAGGACCAGCAGCAGCCACCCGTGGTCGGCGTAGTCCTCACCGAACAGTCCGAGCAGGAGCCGTCCGCCCAGCAGGTAGGCCAGGATCGGTAGAGCAAGCAGGCCGCCGATGATCAGCAGGCTGCGCCGGGTGGCGGAGCGGATCTCCGCCGGATCCGCGGCGGCGGAGGCGAACAGGGCGGTGGACACGGCCGGGCTGATGATCGAGAACAGCGACCCGAGCATCCAGGTGATGTAGAAGTACGCGTTGTCGACGGCGGACAACCGGTCGACGACCACGACCGGCAACAGGTAGGCACCGAGCATCGCGGTCACCGTGATCAGGTGCTGCCCGGCCACCGATGCCGCCATCAACCGCAGCTCCGGCAGCAGGCCGTCGACCACCGGGCGGATCAGGCTGCGGCCGGCTGACCGGCCGCGGAACAGCGGCACCGTGACCGCCAGGGACAGCGCCGCCGACACGGTCCAGGCCAGCAGGATCTGCATCGAAATCCCGTCGACCACGAACGGGACGAAGATCAGCGGGAGCCGGGCCAGCGACGCGATGCCGTTGCGTGCCAGCATGTACGAGCCACGCTGCTCGCTGATGCAGACGTAGTCGTGCAGGGTGCCCAGCGCGGTGAACAGCACGCCGGCGACGAACAGTGCGCCCCCCGGCAGGGTGCGCAGGGCCGGCATCGAATCGGTGATCAGGAACATGATCGCCACCGCGACGAGGCCGCCGACGATGCTCAGCACGGTCGTCGCCAGCAGGCCGGCGGTCACCCGGCGGCGCCAAGCGAGGGGATCGGTCGCCTGCGGCAGCCACTGGATCATCGCGGCGGCGGTACCGACCGCGGCCAGCAGCGAGACCGCCATCATCAGGCTGGTGATCGCGGCGCCCTCCCCGCTGACCTGCTGCCCGAACACCCGGGCCACCACCAGCCACAATACGTAGCCCAGGCCGGAGGTGACGACGGTGCTGGCCATGATCGCCACACTGGTGCCGAACAGCGCGTCGGTGCGCAGCCGGCGCCAGGGCGAGCCGTCCACCGGCGCGACCGGGTCGGTGGCGGCGGTCACGAGGTCACCACGAGCTGCAGGTAAAGCCGCTGTGCGCCCGAGGGGTCGGCGGTGTCGGCGACCGTGACGACCACCTCGTACCGGCCGGCGTCGGCGGGCGCGGTGAAGACCGCGCTGCCGGCCAGCGCCGAGGTCTCGCCGTCGCCCTCAGCCGCCGGTGCGGCGTCGGCAACCAGGGACAGGTCGGTCGCAGCCGCGCCGTCGACGGTGACCGAGACGGTCGGATCGGCGGCCAACTGCACGTCGTAGCCGCGCAGCTGCCAGCCGAGGTCGACCTGGCCCGCCGCCGGCACGGTCAGCGCACCGTCGGTGTAGATCGCCGCGGTGGTCGACTGCAGACTGACGAACCGCTCCGTCGTCGACGGCTGCAGCCACTGCGCCGCCGCGACCGCGCCGACCAGCACCACCGCGGTCAGCAGACCGCCGGCGACCTGCCGCCGGTTGACGGCGGGCCGCCCGGCGATGGGGTGTCGGCGCACCCACAGCATCACCCCGGCGGCGGTCAGCAGGGCGTAGCCGCCGACCGAGATCGCCGTCGCGAACGGGGTGATCGCCACACCGGCCACGGCGAGCGTGAGCACCGCGGCGAGCACGATCAACAGCAGGGCCAGCACCGGAAGGACGGCCCGGAGCACCGGCCCGCGCAGGAAGCCGGGATCGTCGTCCGGGGCCGGCGCCGGATCGGCGACGCCTTCCTGTGTCGTCGTCATCACGAACCCTCCGTCGTGGCCAGCGCGGTCATGTCCAGGCGGTACACCCGCAGGTTCTCGGTGGTCATCACGCGGCTCGCCCAGGGCACGTCGTCCAGCCGTTCCAGGTATTCGACCGGCGTGGCCCGACCGGCCAGCGGATCGCTGTTGCCGAAGTTGTCGCCGTTGTAGGCGGGTTCGGTGGTCATCCGCATGTCCACGATCAGGTAGTCGATCTTCGAGGTGTAGAGCATCATCGCGAGCTCGGGCGTCGGGTCCTGGTCGGTCTGCGCGAGTTCGGCCGCGGGGAACCCGAATGACGGCGTGGCCACCCAGATCCCGCCGTAGGCGGACAGCGACAACCCGGTGTACCGGTCGGATACCGCCCGCACCTCGCCGGCCTGGCCGCCCAGCAGTTCGGCGATCACCCGGGCCTCGGCGCTGGCCGAGTTGGTGTCGGTGCCCCAGCGGAACGGGCCGGGGAACCGGTAGGGGTCGTTGAGCCCGGCGCCGACGTTGCCGATCATCACGGCGGCCACCAGCGTCATCAGCAGAGCGGCCCGGACCCGTTCGCCGAGGCGGCGGCCCCACGTCCCTACCTTGCGCTGGAACACCAGCGCGACGATCAGCGCGACCCCGATGTAGGTGAATGCCCAGGAGCGGCGGGCTCCCTCGGCTCCCATCGGGGCGAGGATGAACAGCACGGACGGGAAGTAGACCAGCCCGAACAGGGCCAGCGCCTGAGCATCCGCGGGCCAGCGCCGGCGCTCACGCCACATGGTCCACCCCCCGGCCAGGCAGATCACCCCGACCAGCGCCGGCGCGAGCGCGGACAGACCACGCTCCCACAGCGGCTGCACGGAGGCGGCCAGCAGCTCCCGGCCGCCGTCGCCCTGGCTGGCGATCTCACCCAACTGCTGCACGGAGGTGCCGGCGTAAGGCGAGAGGTACTGCACGGTCGGCCAGGCCGCCAGCAGCAACCAGGCGGCCGCCATGAGGACGGTTCCCGCGGCGACCACCCACCAGGTCGCGAGATGGCGGGCGGTCGGCACCGGCGTCGAGGGGATGGTGGCCGGTGCCGACCGCCCGGTCGTGCGCGCCCGCCGGACGGACCGGCGGCGCAGGATTCGGGCGACCAGGACGGTGCCGCTGATCAGCAGCAGAGTGCCGATCAGGGCGAGGGTGGTCAGGTGATGGGTGACGACCGCCGCGCCGGCCACCAGCAGGCTGCCGGCGACGTAGAGCCATCGGCGAACGCGGTCGGCCTCCCGCGCGGCCAGCACGGCCAGCGCCAGCACCCACAGGTAGAGGGCGATCGCGACGCTCTCGTAGGCGTACTGGGTGTCGAAGTACAGCACGGAGGAATTGAGGGCGTAGACGAGTGCGCCGACGGCGCCGGCCCGCACCGACCCGAGAATGGTGCCGACCAGCACCAGCGCGGCGAACAGTGACAGCACATGGGTGGCCAGCACGACCAGTTCGCCGGCCGTCCAGGCGGACAGTCCGGTGATCTGGGACAGACCGGCGGTCAGCGCCGACGTGCCCGGGTAGTACTGGACGATCGGGATGATGTCGTTCGGCTGGCCGAGGTGACCGGTGGCCAGTACGTCCACCGCCTGCCGCCAGTGCGCGTACTCGTCGTGGTAGAGCGGCCCGTCCGGATTGCGCAGGTACTTGGGCACCGCCGTGACGAACGCCAGCAGACCCAGCGCCCACACCCGGCGGGCCGGTCCGCTGGACCGCGCGATCATCGCGCCCGCCGCCGGCAGCGCGGCCAACAACAGGCCCGCCCAGAAAACCAGGTAGTACACACCCGACGAAGCGCCCTGGGCCGAAAGGCGGTAGGACAACCCGACGACCACCGTGCCGGCCGCCGCCGCGCCGACCAGCACCGGCCACCGCGCCCATACCGGCGCGACCGGACGGGCGAGCTCGATCGACCGGGCCGGGCGGGAGACCACTGCGGCGCTCATGCCACGCCGACGGCGTCGACCATCCGGTCGAGCGCCGCCCGGTTCGCGTCCCAACTGTGCGGGTCGGCGAACCGCTCGTGCGCCCGCTCCGGCAGCGCGATCAGCGCGGCCCGCAGGGCGTCGACATCACCGGCCGGCAACACGGTCGCACCCGCATACCCGTCGACGGCCTCGACCAGCCCACCCACGCCGTACATCAGCACGTGGATGCCGCTGCTCATGGCGATCTGCAGTGGTCCGCTGGCCGAACCCCGCCGGTAGGGCAGGACGATGGCGTCCGCCTGCGCGTAGTACCGGGCGGCCTCCTCGTCCGTGACATACCGGTTCACGAAGGTGATCCGATCGCGGTGCCGGTTCACGGCGATCGCCTCGGCCGGCTTCGTCCAGTTCTCCCAGGTCTCGCCGACCACCGTCAGCGAGAACTGCCGGGCCTGGTCGTCGGTCAGCCCGTCGAACGCCTCGATCAGGTCCTCCAGGCCCTTGTAGGGCCGGATCAGACCGAAGAACAGCAGCCGGGTGACGTCGGGATCGACCGACGGTTCGTCGGCCGACGGAACGGTCGCCGGCAGGTGGTCATAGGGGCCGTGCGGGGCGATGTCGATGCGCAGGTGACGGAGGTCCTGTGGCCGGTACGAATCCAGCAACAGTCGCCGGTCGTGTTCGTTGTGCACCAGGGCGCCGGCCAACTTCTTCATCAGCGCCGGCATCAGCCGTCGTCGGTACTGGGCGGCCAGCGGAATGGCCGCCTCCCCCGGGTCCTGCAACTCGTGGAACTCGAGCACCACCGGGATGTTCAGCCGACGAGCCATCACGGCCAGCGTCAGATAGCTGTGCAGGGTGGCCGCGGTCCACCATTGCAGCACCAGGATGTCGGGCCGCTCGTCGCGCAGGAAGGCCCAGACCCGCCGCAACTGTCCCCGCCAGTGCCAGTCGATAGCCGGGCCCATCGTCACATCCGGGTGATAGCTGATGCTGGTCAGCGCCTTTCCGGCCCGGTGCCCGCCCGGATACAACCGGGTGGGGATCAGCCGATCCAACAGGATCACCGACACATCGTGATGCTCGGCCAGCGCGTTGGCCATCCGGCAGGTGTAGACCGAGAGGCCGCCGAGAAAGCGGAAGCCGGGACCGACCAGGCAGATTCGCCGCCGCGTGGTCGATTCGGTGCTGTTCGCATCGATCCGGTGGACGGCAGAGGCGTCCTGAATCATCGAATATCCTTTGGCAGTCGAAGACGGTGTTCAGACGGCGATCTCGGCCGGTGCCGGCCGGGCGGTCTCGACCGCCCGCAACCGCACCGGACCGGCTGGCGCCGGCGCCGGCAGCTCCTGGGCCCGCTCGAAGCGCACCTTGGCCAGGATGCGCAGGCACTGCAGCCCGTCCCGCCAGGTGATCTTCTTGCCCTCGGCGACCGACCGCCCGTTGTACGAAACGGGCACTTCGTAGGGCCGGACCCCGGACCGCAGCAACCGCGCAGTCAACTCGGTGTCCAGGCCGAAGCCCTCCTCGGTCAGCGAGAACGAACGGAACTGGCCCGTCGGGACGAGCTTGAGGCAGGTGTGCATGTCGGTCAGGCACGAGTCGAACAGCAGGTTCGCGGCGAGCGTGGTCATCCGGCCACCGACCGCGAACTTCAGCGACTGGTAGCGGGTGTTGAGACCGAAAACCCTTGCCCCGAAAACGTGATCCGCGTCGCCGGCAAGCACCGGCCCGAGCAGCGCCGGGATGTCGGCGGGCGAGTACTCCAGGTCGGCGTCGAGGATCAGCAGGTGGCTGCCCGAGGCCGCGTCGACACCGGTGCGAACCGCTGCCCCCTTGCCCCGGTTGACCGGGTGCTGAATCCGCACCAGACGGGGATCGGCAACCGAGCCGATCGCGTCCCAGGAACCGTCCGCGCTCCCGTCATCGACGACGACCAGCTCGACCGGGCAGGGATATTCGACGGCCAGCACACGGTCCAGGGCCCGGATGATCGTCGGACCTTCGTTGTAGACCGGCATGACGATGGAAAGCCATACCCCGCCACCGGATTCGCCCGGGCGGCGCAGGCCGGCCCGATTCGTGTGCAACTCGGCCACAGCCGTCATCCCCTTGATGCAGTCGAAGTGTGTCCCCGGCCCGGTCGGCGGCGTCATCGGCGCCGAGGGTCCGCCACCGGCAGAGGCGATGGCTGATCGGATGCAGCTCACTCTATGTCACTTCTGGCGGTCCACCGCTGCTCATTCGAGTGAATCTGGTATCCGTTGCTCTCTGATGTGACGCACAGTGTCCGCATTGCCGTCACATTGTCGATAGAATTACGCTCAATGGCTGACGTTGAGAACCGGCCGAGCAGTTCCGGTCGCACCGAGTGAGGGGGTTGGCATCATGATCGACGCAGGTCAGCGGGGTCGGGTCGGACGACGCCGACCCAGTCGATGCACGCGCATGTTCATCGCCGTGGCCGGGGTGCCGCTCGCGCTGCTGGCCGCGACCGCCTGCGGCTCGTCCAGCACGTCCGACGCCGGGTCGACGGCTTCCTCGGCGCCCGGGAACGGCTCGCTGTACCTGTCTCTCGGCGACTCGTACGCGGCCGGCTTCCAGCCGGAACCGATCGGCAGCGGCGAGGGCTTCGCCCAACAGATCACCGAGCGCAGCGCGTCGACGGACGAGCCACTGACCCTGGCCAACTTCGGTTGCCCGGGGGCCACCTCGTCCGCGGTGCTGAACGACATCGGCTGCGAGACCGCGGACTCGGTGGCCGACGGCTATCGATACCCGGACTCCACCCAATTGGCCGCTGCCATCGACCTCATGCGTACGCATCAGGACCGGATCCGTCTGGTGACGATTTCCCTGGGCGGCAACGACATCGCCCCGTGCCTGCAGGAGGACGATCCGGTCGCCTGCGCGCGGGACCTCGCACCGACCATCGCCGCCAACCTCGCATCCGCCCTGAGCCAGGTGCGCGAAGCGGTGGGCCCGGACGTCCCGATCGTGGGCATCACCTATCCCGACGTCTACGTCAGGGATCTCGCCTCGAACGACCCGGACGCCCGAGCCCGGGCCGAGGCCTCGGTGACGATCTTCCGGGACGTGCTGAATCCGACCCTGTCCGCGGCGTACGCCGCGGCCGATGCCGGATTCGTCGACATCACCGCCGACAGCGGTGCCTACCGGTCGATCGACGACGTCGTGCCGACCGCCGACGGAACCACCGTGCCCGCCGCCGCGGCCACCATCTGCCAATACACGCACTACTGCGAGAGCGGCGACGTCCACCCCAATACCGCCGGCTACTCATTCATCGCCGATCAGGTGCTCGCCCTGGCGGCCACGACCTCATGACGGGACGACGACATTGACCGACCGATTCGACCCGCCGCTACGGATCCGCCTGGTGACCCCCGGATTCCCGCCCGACCGCGGCGGCGTGGAGGAACACGCCCACCATTTGGCTGTCCGGTTGGCCGCCGAGGGCGACCGAGTGGGTGTCCTCACCGCCAGCCGCGCCGGTCCCGTCGGTCCGGCGCAACGGCCCGACGGCATCTCCGTCCACGCCTACCGCGCGTGGCCGATCGCGTCCATGTCGATCTCGCCGAGGCTCACCCTGGCCGGGCTGCGCGTCCGGCCGTTCCGCGCCGAGATCACCCATGTGCACAGCTATCACGCCACGTCGGGGTTCGCGGCGGTGGGCGGCTTTCGGCGGCCCGTCGTGTTCACCCCGCACTACCACGGGTCCGGGCACACCCCGGCGGCCCGGGCCATGCACCTCGGATACCGCCTCGCCGGCCGGGCCATGTTCGCCGCCGCCGATGCGATCATCTGCGTGTCCGAGGCCGAGCGGGCCGCGGTGGTGGCGGACTTCCCGGGCTGCGCCGACCGGGTCCGGGTCATCCCCAACGGCGTCGACCGGACCGCCATCCGGTCCGCCGACCCGTTCCCCGACCAGCCACCCACCGCTCTGGTGGTCGGCCGTCTCGAACCCTACAAGCAGGTCGACGTGGTGATCCGGGCGTTCGCCGACCTGCCTTCGCCGGCGCAATTGGTTGTGGTCGGCACCGGATCGGAGTCGACCTCGCTGCTGCGACTGATCGACGACCTCGGTGCCGCCGATCGCATCCGACTGCTCGGCGGGGTGGACACCGGCCGGTTGCACCGCTGGCTGCGAACGGCCCGCGTCCTGGTCTCCCTGTCCGAGCACGAGGCATTCGGCATGGTTCCGTTGGAGGCCGCCACGGCCGGCGCCCGGGTCGTGCTGTCCGACATTCCCGCGCACCGTGAGATCACCGGCAAGTGGCTCGGTTCCGCCGGGGAGCTGGTTTCAGCCGACAATCCGGCGGTCGTGACCGACGCCCTCGCTCGGGCGCTTTCCACCGAGCGAAGGGTGACCGTCGACGTCCCCGACTGGGCGGACGTCGCACGCGCGACCCGCGCCGTCTACCGAGACGTTCTCGACGCCCGTACCCGTTCCGCCTCCCCGCCCCTCGTCCGTGAATGGAGCACCCCGTGACCGACCTCCTGCCCACCCGCCCGCAGACCCCGGCGGCAGCCGGCGCCGCCCCGGTTCGCCGGGTCCGGATCAACCTGCTCGACCGGCCGTGGGCCGGTCACTGGACCGGCGTGATCGTCACCCCGGTCCGGGTCCCGTCACTCGAGACCGTGCGCCAGGTGTGGCGCCGCCTGACCGATGCCCACCCGGACGCCGCAATGGTGGGTCGGATGGATGAGCGGAACTGGATCACGGTGCCGGAGGCCGAAAGGGACGCGTTCGTACGCTCGACCGTGGTGCCGATCGAGGATCCGGCCACGGAGGACGCCGACGACTGCCTCGCCCGGTCACTGCACCTGCTGGCCGCCGACCGGCCGATCCTGATCGGTGTGGGCGAACGGTCGTTGCTGCTGTTGGTGACTCACCAACTGGGTGACGCGGCGACCGTGACCCTGCTCATCAAGGCCGTTCTCGAGGCGGATGCCGCAGCGCTCGGCGCGCTGACCCGCCGGGCGACGCCGGCCGACGTCATCCGCGCGACCCGCACCCAGGCCGGGGCCCACGGTCGGCAGTGGTGGTCGATGGCGTGGCAACGGATCGGTGGCGCCCGACGCGGTCGCCGGCCCTCGACAGCCGCGCCGACCGGCCCGGCGGCAACAGCCACCGGCTCAACAGCCGCGCCGACCGGCCGGGCGGCAACCACGGAGGAGACGTCCGTCGTCTCGGTTCGCTGGTCGACGGCCGAGTTGCAATCGATCTCCCGGTGGCGGGCCCGGCACGCCAAGGGCATGTCGATCACGTCGGTGCTGACCGCGGCCACCCATCGGGCCCTGACCGAAGCGGGCCTGCCGATGGCCGCCGACGGCTTTCACACCCTGGTCGACCTGCGTCGCTACCTTCCCGAATCGGACCGTGCCTTCCTGGCCGGCAATCTGGCCAAGAGCGTGCGGATCGACTCGGATCCGGCCGACCTTCGGGCGGTCGGCGACGCCTCCCGGGAGATGGTCGATTCCGCGCGTCCGGTGCTGGCCACCCTCATCGGGGCCGTCGCGGGAGCGGTGCCGCGGCGATCGGCGCCGGCGCGCACGACGGCCGCCGGCCCGGTGGCAATGACCTTCAACTCGATGCCCGGCCTGCCGGGCCTGTCCGAGCTCCCCTGGCTGCCCGGCGAGGCCCGCCAGTACATCGGCGTCGGCTACCCCACGGTCCCGGGCAGCATCACCGTCTTTGCCATGCGGATGCGCGAGCACATGCAGGTGACGACCGCCTTTCCGGTATCCATGATCGACCCGGAGGTCATGCGCCGCGCACTGCAGAGCATCCCCCGGCGGATCGCCGAGCTGGTCGACGGGCCGGCCGTTCTCGAGGGTTGATCCGGCACTGTCGTACCGCCCGGCCATGATGCGGGGCATGACGACCTTCACGATCACCCCGACCACCCCGTACTCCCTGCGCGAGTCGGCCGAGTTCGGCTTCGGCGGCCGCGCGCCCGATGCCTTCGACGGCGTCATGCGGTTGGCGTTCTGCCTGGACGGCTACGCCGACCAGGTCGGCGTCGAGGTGCGCCAGGACGACGCCGGCGTCGTGCACGGGACGGTGCAGGGGGTGGGCGACG
>JBDHZW010000140.1:0-12534 GCA_039812105.1 Nakamurella sp. | reverse complement strand
CGGCCAGCACGGCGTCGGCGGCCGCCAGCACGTCCCGCACCGAGGTCAGGACGTGCGGGGCGATCGTGTCCCGCACCGCGGCGAAGCGCTCCGCGGTCCAGGCCGGGCCGCCCGCCCAGTCCAGCAGCGCCTCCACCGCGGCCCGGGTGGCGTCGGCGACGAGTTCGCCGACGGTGGTGCCCGGCGCGGTGGCCAGGGTGATCTGCTGCTCCCGGCTGAGCATCTGCCGTACGCGGGTCGGCGTCGGCGCCAGCGCGGCGGCCAGCAGCCGGACGGTGCCGGCCCGCATCGAGCGCCGCTGGTCCACCTCGCTGTCGAACACCTGCACGCCCACCGTCGACCCCTCGTCGACCAGCGCCGGGTAGCCGGTGACCTCGTGCCCGGCCACCTTGGCCCGCACCCTCCGGGGCACTCCCGCCTCCGGGAACGACGTCAGGCCATGACGTTCCAGCGACCGGGTGGCCTGCACCACCGCCCGCTTCGTGTCGCCCCGCATCGACGACTGCAGGGTGGGCAGGTCCCGCCCGCTGGCCAGCGTCGCGCCGTGCTCGTCGACGATCCGGAAGTTCATCCGCAGGTGTTCGGGAACCTTGTCCGGGTCGAAATCGGCCGGCCGGACGACCACCCCGGTCATCCGGGTCAACGCCGCCGCCAACTCCTCGGCCAGCGGCCGGGCCGGGTCGATCCGGTCCAGCGCGGCCCGGGCGAAGTCGGGCGCGGGCACGAAGTTGCGACGCAGCGTCTTGGGCAGCGTGCGGATCAACGCGACGGCGAGATCGGCACGCAGGCCCGGGATCTGCGCCTCGAAACCGGCCGGGTCCACCCGGGCCAGCACCGGCAGCGGGATGCTGACCGTCACCCCGTCGTCCGGCCGGCCGGGATCGAACACGTAGTCCAGCGGCAGTTCCACCCCGGCGGAGCTGAACCGGTCGGGGAAGGCGGCCGCGTCGAACCGGTCGGCGCCGGCGGCGATCAGCATGTCCGGGGTGAACGTCAGCAGCTCCGGCTGCGACCGGGAAGCCTTGCGCCACCAGGAATCGAAGTGCCTCCCGGACGTGACGTCGGCCGGGATCCGGGCGTCGTAGAGGGTGTAGAGGGTCTCGTCGTCGATCCGGATGTCCCGGCGTCGGGCCCGGTCCTCCCACTCGGTCACCTGTTCCAACGCCCGTTGGTTGTCGGCGAAGAAGCGATGCCGGGTGTGCCAGTCCCGTTCCACCAGGGCGTGCCGGATGAACAGCTCCCGGGACAGTTCCGGGTCGATCCGGTCGAACTGGACCGTGCGGGCGGCCACCAGCGTGACGCCGAGCAGGGTCACCTTCTCGGTGGCCTCGACACTCGCCCGCTTGGTGTTCCATCGGGGTTCGGAGTAGTTGCGGCGCAGCAGCTCTCCCCCCACCTGCTCCACCCAGCCGGGTTCGACCCGGGCGCAGATGCGGGCCCACAGCCGGCTGGTCTCGACCAGTTCGGCGGCCACCACCAACTGCGGCAGCGACCGGGCCAGCGCCGAGCCGGGCCAGATCGCGTAGCCGATGCCGCGGGTGCCCTGGTACTCGCGGGTGCCCTCCTTGCGCAGGCCGATGTGCGAGAGCAGGCCGGCCAGCAGCGCGGTGTGCACGCGGTCGGTGTCGACGTCGACGGCCAGCGAACCGCGGCCGCCCAGCGGGGCGTCGGGGTCCCGACGCTGGGCTGCCGGGCCCGGATCCGCGGAGCGGGCGGACCGTTGACGGCGGCCGCCGTCGGACAGTTGGGCGAGCTGGGCGTGCAGGTCCTGCCATTCCCGGATGCGCAGGTAGTTCAGGTACTCGCGCCGGCACATCCGGCGGAAGGCGTTGCCGGACAACATTTTCGCCTGCTCCGTCAGGTACGCCCACAGGCTGAGCAGGGCGGTGAAATCGGAGTTGCCGTCGACGAAGCGGGCGTGCGCGGCGGTCGCCTTGTCCCGCTCGTCCAGCGGGTATTCGCGGACGTCGATGACGGACAGCGCCGACGTCAGGACGAGCATCTCCCGGCGGCAGCCCCGACGTTCGCCCTCGACCAGGATCCGGGCCAGCCGCGGATCGACCGGCAGGTCGGCCATGTCGCGTCCGGTGGGGGTGAGCCGGATGCGGCCGGGCTCGGACCGGTCCAGCGCGCCGAGTTCGGTGAGCACGGTGACGCCGTCGGTGATCTGCCGCTGGTCGGGCGGGTCCAGGAACGGGAAATCGGCGATGTCACCGAGTTCCAGCGCGGCCATCTTCAGGATCACCGAGGCCAGCGAGGTGCGGGCGATCTCCGGGTCGGTGTAGGCGGGCCGTTCGTCGAAGTCCCGCTCCGAGTACAGCCGGATGCAGATGCCGTTGGCGACCCGGCCGCACCGGCCGGCCCGCTGCCCGGCGGAGGCCTGGGAGATCGGCTCGATCGGCAGCCGCTGCACCTTGCTGCGCGGCGAGTACCGGGAGATCCGGGCGGTGCCCGGGTCGATCACGTACCGGATGCCGGGCACGGTCAGGGAGGTCTCGGCGACGTTGGTGGACAGCACGATCCGCCGGCCAGGATGGGTCGAGAAGACCTTGTGCTGATCGGCCGAGGACAGCCGCCCGTACAGCGGGAGCACCTCGGTCACCCCCCGCCGGCCGGCCAGATGCCCCCGGAGAACCTCGGTGGTGTCGGTGATCTCCCGTTCGCCGGACAGGAACACGAGAATGTCACCGCTGTCGCGACCGTTGCCTTCTGCGAGCAGTTCGTCGACCGCGGCGGTGATCGCCTGGGCCTGGTCGGCCGAATCGGAGGGTTCGTCGGACCTGCGCGGCGGTTCCCAATCAGCATCGTCGACGTCCGGCAGAGCGTCCAGACCGTAGGGCCGGTAACGGATCTCCACCGGATACGTCCGGCCGGACACCTCGACGACGGGCGCGTCGCCGAAGTGCCGGGAGAACTTGCCGGGATCGATGGTGGCCGAGGTGATGATCAGTTTCAGGTCGGGCCGCTGCGGCAGCAGGTTTTTCAGGTACCCGAGCAGGAAGTCGATGTTCAGGCTGCGTTCGTGCGCCTCGTCGATGATGATCGTGTCGTAGGCCCACAGCATCCGGTCCCGGCCGATCTCGGTGAGCAGGATGCCGTCGGTCATCAGCTTGACCAGGGTGGTCGGTCCGGTGTGGTCACCGAACCGGATCGAGTAGCCGATCGCCCCGCCGACCTGGGTGCCGGTCTCGTCGGCGATGCGTTCGGCCAGCGCCCGGGCGGCGATCCGCCGGGGCTGGGTGTGCCCGATCAGGCCGCGGACGCCGCGGCCCAGCTGCAGCAGCAGCTTGGGCAGCTGGGTCGACTTCCCGGAGCCGGTCTCGCCGGCGACGATGACGACCTGATGCGCATCGATCACCCGGGCGAGCTCGTCCACCCGCCCGCTGACCGGCAGTTGCGCCGGGAAGGTGATCGCCGGCACCGCGGCCCGCCGCCGAGCGAGCTTGTCCTGGCCCTGGGCGATCTGCCGGTCGATCTCGGCCAGCACCATGTCCCGCTTGGCCGGTTCCTTGATCCGCCGGGCGCTGCGCAACCGGCGCCGCAGCCGGCGTTCGTCCAGGGTCGTCAGGTCGGCCAGTCGATCCGTGGCGGCAGCCTGCTCAGTCATGACCCGACCACAATAGGGCGACCGGTGTCTGGCGCGGCCTCCCTGAGCGCGGCCCCCCTGAGCGCGGCCCCCCTGAGCGCGGCCCCCCTGAGCGCGGCCTCCCTGAGCGCGGTCCCTGAGCGCGACCCGGGTGCGCCCGGGCGATCTGCGCGGCACAAGTCATCGACTCCCGCCACATGCGTCACATTTCGTGCGAGTTGATCCGCGCCGACGTAGTTGATCCGCGCGGGGTGGGCGGGGGTCAGACCCACCGCTCCCGGTGCGCTCCGATGTCCCACAGCCGGACGCGGGCTCCGGGGCCGGTCACCGGCCGCACCGGGCCGAGCGCGGTCAGCGCCGCCCCGACCTGCTCGGCACTGAACCGGCGGCCGAGCGTGACGTGCGGGGTCCACCCGCCGAGCCGGAACGTGTCGTGCCGGTCCACCGGCTCGTCCAGTGCACCCCACGCCCGCTGCTGCAGGCCCAGCAGGCCCCGCTCGGGCACGATCAGCCGGCCCAGGATGAAGCGACGGTGCCCGAACACGATCGGCGCGCCCACCGTCAGCGGCAGCGGCAGGCCGGCCGCGATCGCCGCCAGCCGGTCGTGGACGAGATCGTCGACCGACTCGGTCAGCGCCAGGGTGACGTGCGGGCGGTTCGCGACGTCCGTGTGCCGGCCCTGGCTGGGCAGACCGGCCCGGCGCAGACGTTCCCAGTCCGCGCGGACGGCGGCCTCCGCCGCGCCGCCCAGCACCAGTTCCACCGAGTACACCGGCTCATCAGACGCCCGGCCGCGGGTTTCCGCCCGCTGCCGGCAGGGAAAGATGGGCCCGACGGGCGCGGCCGGGGCCCGGAACGGGAGGTGGAATGTTCGGACGACGCAAGTCCAACCCGGATGAATCATCGGCGGCCGACGAGCAGAGCGGCGAGGACCTGGTCGGACACCGGCCGGCCGGGCCGATGTCGGACGCGTCCACCGAGCGACTCCAGCACGGCCTGATCGAGTACTCCCGGTGGACGTTGCGGCTGCTGATCATCGGCGTCGGCCTGGTCGCCCTGTTCTGGATCATGGGCCAGCTGTGGAGCGTGCTGCTGCCGATCTTCTTCGGGCTGCTGCTGGCCACCATCCTGTGGCCGCCGGTCCGGTGGATGCGGCGCAAGCTGCCCAACGCGCTGGCCGCGATCCTGGCGCTGGTCGGACTGCTGGTGCTGTTCGGCGGCCTCATCGCGGTGCTCGCCCCGCAGGTGACGTCGCAGGCCGGCGACCTGGCCAACCGGGCGATCGGTGGCCTGACCACGTTGCAGCAGTGGCTGGCCGGGCCACCGTTCAATCTCGGCCCGGACGCCCTCGGCGGCCTGCTGGACAAGGGCATCGCGCAGATTCAGAGCAACAGCCAGGAGGTCGTGGCGATCGTCATCGGCAGCCTGGGCGCGATCGGATCGGCCATCGTCACCCTCGTGCTGGCCCTGGTGCTGTGCTTCTTCATCCTCAAGGACGGCCCCAAGTTCGTGCCGTGGCTGCAGACCTGGATCAACCGCAGCGGCGGCCGGCACTTCGCCGAGCTGTCCGACCGGGTGTGGACCGCGCTGGGCCAGTACGTGTGGTCGCAGGCGGCGGTGGCCGCCGTCGACGGCATCTTCATCGGCCTGGGCGTGTGGATCCTGGGGGTGCCGTTCGCGTTGCCGATCGCCGTGCTGACCTTCTTCGGCGGGTTCGTGCCGATCGTCGGCGCGTTCGTCGCCGGGTCGGTCGCCGTCCTGGTGGCCCTGGTCTCCAACGGCATCTGGACCGCCGTCGGCGTGCTGATCATCGTGCTGGTCGTCCAGCAGCTCGAGGGCAACGTGATGCAGCCGATCCTGGTCGGCAAGACGATGAACATCCACGCCGCGGTGACGATCGCCGTGGTCGCGCTGGGCGGCACCCTGTTCGGGATCGTCGGCGCGTTCCTGGCGGTGCCCGCGGTGGCCGTGGTGCAGGTGATCGCCCGGTACACCCGCGAGCAGCTGCAGACGCCCGTCGCGGCCGGGTCGCCGCCGGTCGGCGACCCGGCCGCGCATCCCGATCCCGAACGCGAGCCCGATCCGGACTCGATCTGAGCTGGGCTGAGGGAACTCAGTCCAGCGCCGTCGGCTGGATCTGCCGGCGCAGCTCCACCAGGTGCAGCGCGTGCGCGTCCAGCGCCCTGTCCTCGGCGCTGCTCGGCCGCCACCGCGGCACCGGCTCGGCCTTTCCGTCGCCGTCGAGCGCGACGAAGATCGTCAGGCAATGGGTGGTCAGCTGCATCTCGCCGGTGGCCGGGGCGCCGGAGCGGACGTGCACGGCGATGTGCATGCTGCTGCGGCCGGTGCGCAGCAGCCGGGCCTCCAGCTCGACGATGTGCCCGATCTGGATCGGCCGGTAGAAGCGGACCCCACCCGAGTAGGCGGCGATGGCCGGGCCCCGGCACCAGCGGGTGGCGACCGCGAAGGCCGCCTCGTCGATCCACCGCATGACGGTGCCGCCGTGCGCCTTGCCGCCCCAGTTGACGTCGGTCGGCGCGGCCAGGAACCGCAGGGTGATCTCCGGCGCGGTGCCCGCCGACGTGTAGGCCTGCTGGGCCATCGCCTGCTCGATCGCCCGGCGGACGGACACCCGTTCCAGCGCGTCGGCCAGCAGCCGCTGGTCCAGCTCGGTGATCGGGGTCCACGGCGGCACCGCGGTGGACCGGCCACCGGCGTCCACCGCGACGAAGATGACGATGCAGGTGGTGGCCTCGGTGTAGACGCCGTCCTGGGGGTCCGCCGACGAGACCGTCACGTGCACGTCCATGCTGCTGCGCCCGGTGCGCATCAGCCGCGCGGTGACCTCGACGATGTTGCCCGACTCGATCGGCCGGGTGAACCGGATGTCGCCGACGTAGGCGGTGACGCAGTAGTGGCCGCTCCAGCCGACGGCCAGGGCGTAGGCGGCCTTGTCGATCCACTCCAGCACCCGGCCGCCGTGGATGGAGCCGCCCAGCGTCGCCACGTCGGTCGGGGCCGCCAGGAACCGCAGGGTGATCTCGCTCTGCCCGGTCGCCATGGACGCTGACCCTATGGCTCGTCGTCGGGTCGCGCTCAGGATGGGCGGGCGCGGTGCGCGCGGTGCAGTCGCGCGCGATTCGCCGCTCGCCAGCTGAGGACCGCAACCCGCTCCACCGCCGTGAATGCCGCTCCATGACTGGGAACACCGCTCCAACCCACCCCGGAGCGGCGTCCACCTTCACGGAGCGGCGTCCACCTTCACGGAGCGGCGTCCACCTTCACGGAGCCACATCCACCTTCACGGGGCCACATCCACCTTCGCGGAGCCGCCGACCCGTGGCCGAGAGGCGATCCTGCCCGCCCCGGCGGGAAGCGGTCCCCGTCCGCCCCGGCGGGAACCGGTCGGCCGGGGTTGGATGGGCCGATGAGCCCCGATCGTGCGCGCACCCTCGTCCTGCTGCGGCACGGCAAGTCCGCCTACCCACCCGGCGTGCCCGACCACGACCGCCCGCTGGCCGACCGTGGCCGCCGGCAGGCCGGCTACGCCGGGGAGCACATCCGGGCCATGGTCGGGTCGATCGATCGGGTGCTCTGCTCGACCGCGGTCCGCACCCGGCAAACCCTGCAGGCCAGCGGACTCGCCGCCGGCGCCGCCATCGAATACCTGGACGGGATCTACGCGGCGGAGCCGGACGAGATCCTGCCGGCCGTCCGGGCGGTTCCGGACGACGTGACGACCCTGCTGGTGGTCGGACACTCCCCCGGCATCCCCGAGCTGGCCGAGGACCTCGAGGGCCCGGATGCCGACCCGGCCGCGCTCCGGCAGCTCGGCGAGAAGTTCCCGACCTCGGCGTTCGCCGTCGTCGCCGTCTCCGGGTCCTGGTCGGCCCTGCCGGCCGGCGGCCGGCTGACCGCCGTCACCGTCCCCCGCGACCACCCCTGAGTTCCCCCCGCCCCGAGTTGAGGAGAGCCCCATGCCCGAGATCACCCTGGCCGGCCGGACCCCACGGGTCGCCGATACCGCCTGGGTCGCACCCAACGCCACCGTCATCGGCGACGTGACGATCGGCGCCGGCTCCGGCGTCTTCTACAGCGCGACCGTCCGCGGCGACACCAGCGCGATCACCCTCGGCGAGGGCAGCAACCTGCAGGACGGCGTCGTCGTGCACGCCGACCCCGGCTTCCCCTGCTCGATCGGCTCCGGGGTGAGCGTCGGTCACGCGGCGGTCGTGCACGGCTGCACCGTCGAGGACGACTGCCTGATCGGCATGGGCGCGGTGGTGCTGAACGGCGCCGTGGTCGGCCGCGGCTCCATGGTGGCGGCCGGCGCGGTGGTGCTGGAGGGCGCCCGGATCCCGCCCGGGTCGCTGGTCGCCGGCGTGCCCGGCAAGGTGCGCCGGGAGCTGACCGACGACGAACGGGACGGGGTGCGGGAAAACGCCCGGCGCTACACGGAAATCACCGCGGCGCACCGGGCGGTGCACGCATAGGTGAAGGCCCGGGCCGTTGTTCACTCCCCCCAGATGGAGAACACCGGTCCGGGCCACGGTCGCGGCGTGCGGCCACCGACTTGGAGAGGCTCCTGGGGGGCCGTGATACACCCGCGGCTCAGGACGGGTCGGTCAGGTAGACCCGCCGGTACTCCTTGCGGAAGGCCCGCCGGCCCAGCACCGTCCACATCACCCGGGCCACCCGCGGCATCGCGGCCAGGAACTCCCGGTTCCGCTCGGGCGGGTTCGCGTCGAACAGGAAGCCCAGGAACACCAGCATGCGGTCCTTGGGGATGCCCGCCCGCCCCCGCTCGCCCAGCGCCTCCCACTCGGGCACCGTCATCACCTTCTCCACCAGCGGCAGGATGTGCACCTCCTCGTCGTGCAGGTGCTCGCCCAGCGCGTCGTTGAGCTCGGTCAGCGTCGAGGCCAGCGCGTCGGCGCTGTCCGCGTCGGCCCGGGCGGTGAAGGTCGGTGCGGTGTGCTCGGCCCGGCGGTACAGCTCGGCGATCCGCTCGTGCTGCTCCTCCATCCGCAGGATCAGCGCCGAATCCATCGGCGCCCGCTCCAGCAGCAGCGGCCACATCAACTCGTCCTCGCCCTCGTGGTGGTGGTGCAGGGCGGTGGTCAGCTCGCCCAGGAACTCGACCACCACCCCGGCCCGCTCCCGGTCGCCGGGCGCGACCCCCCGGACCAGGCCCGGCAGATTCCCGAACTGCTTACGAAAACTGTTGTGCACGAACACCATCTCGGCGGTGTCCGGTCGGTCGACGGCGGCGGCGGTCATGGTCTTCTCCCTCGGCTGGGTGCGTCCCTCATGCGGTCGGACGGATTCGTCGCGACCGTTGTGAAGAGCGTGCCGACCGGTGGTTGCAGACAACTTGGCGGCAACTTGCGATGCGGATCGACCGAGACGTTAGAGTCCCGGGATCATGCTGTCGCTGCGGGTGCTGGGCGCGCTGGACGCCACCCTCGATTCGGGGGGTCGAGTCGTGACACCCGATCTCGGCGGTCCCCGGCAACGCAGCGTGCTCGCCCTGCTACTGGTCGCCCGGGGGCGGGTCGTGTCGGTCGACCGGCTGGTCGAGGACCTGTGGAACGGCGAGGCGCCGCCCCGTGCGATCGGCGCCCTGCAGGCCTACGTCTCGCACCTGCGCCGGGCCCTGGAGCCGGACCGGGCCGCCCGCACCCCGGCCACCGTGCTGGTCAGCGAACCCCCCGGATACGCGATCCGGCTGCCGCCGGACGCGGTCGACGCCTGGCGGTTCGAGGCGCTGGTCCGGCGGGCCGCCGAACCCGGGCAGGACGCCCGGTCCCTGCTGCAGCAGGCGCTGGACCTGTGGCGCGGCCCGGCCTTCGCCGAGTTCGAGACCGAGTCCTGGGCGGCCACCGAGGCCGGCCGGTTGGAGGGCCTGCGCACGGTCGCCCGGGAGCGCTGGTGCGAGACCGTGCTCCGGGCCGGCGAGCCCGACGAGGCGGTGCTCGCGGCCGAGGTGCTGACTCGCGAGTTCCCGCTGCGGGAGGAGGGTTGGCGGCTGCTGGCCATGGGCCTGTACGCCACCGGCCGGCAGGCCGACGCGCTGGCCGCCCTGCGCCGCGCCCGCGATCTGCTGGCCGACGAGCTCGGCCTGGACCCGGGACCGGCCCTGCTCCAGGTCGAGGCCGACGTGCTGGCCCAGCGGCTGGTCGTGCCCACCGCTCCCCGAGCCGCGGCGGCACCACCACCGCCCGTCGTGCCCGATGTGACGCCGCGTCGGGGCGCCGACGACCAGGAGCCGTCGAGCTTCGTCGGCCGCGGCGACGAGCTCGACGCCCTGCACACCGCCGCCACCGACGCGCAGGCCCGCCCGGACCGCCGGGTGGCGCTGATCGCCGGCGAACCCGGCGCCGGCAAGTCCGCCCTGCTCGACCGGTTCGCCCAGGAACTGCGGTCGAACGGCTGGCGGGTGGTGCTCGGGCGGTGCCCCGAGTCGGACGGGGCGCCACCGGCCTGGGCGTGGGTGGAGGTCGTCCGGGAGCTGGCCGCCGAGGTCGATCCCGGAGCGCAGCGGGCCGCGCTCGCGCCGCTGCTGGAGCGGAACCTGCGCGGCGACGGGGGGCGGCCCGAGTCCGACGCGTCGTTCGGCCGGTTCCTGCTCGGCCGGGCGCTGGTCGACTACCTGACCACCGCCGCCGGCACCGAGCCGGTGGCGGTCCTGCTGGACGACCTGCATCGCGGCGACTCCGAGACCCTGGCCCTGCTGGACACCGTGACCACCGGCACCACCGGCGCGCCGCTGCTGGTGGTGGCCGCCTACCGGCCGGCCGAGGTGGCCGACGGCCTGCGCGACGCGCTCGCCGGGCTCGCTGCCCTGCCGCCGCTGCGGCTGCGGCTGGCGGGTCTGGACGCGACCCATTCGGCCCGGCTCATCCGGGCGATCGCCGGGCATCAACCCGATCCGGCCACGGTCGCCGCGCTGGTCGAGCGGACCGCCGGCAACCCGTTCTACCTGGCCGAGAGCGCCCGGCTGCTGGGCAGCGAGGGCGGCCTGATCGCGGTCTCCAAGGTGCCCGAGGGCGTCCGCGACGTGCTGCGTCGCCGCTTCGCCCGGCTGCCCGAGCTGACCGTGTCGATCCTGCGGCTGGCCGCGACGATCGGCCGGGACGTCGACATCGACGTGCTGGTGCGGGCCGCCGAGGTCGACGAGGACGCCGTCCTGGACGCCCTGGAGGCGGGGGTGCTGGCCGGCCTGCTCACCGAACCCGAGCCCGGCCGGGTGCGGTTCGCGCACGTCCTGGTCCGCGACACCCTGTACGAGGACGCCCCCCGCCTGCGCCGCAGCCGCTGGCACGGCCGGATCGCCGACGCCGTGCTGGCCGTGCATCCCGAGGACGCGGCCGCGCTGGCCCACCATTACCACCAGGCGGCGGCCACCGCGACGGCCCGCCACGCGGTCGACGCCGCGGTGCGGGCCGCCGAGATGGCGCTGGCCCGGTACGCCCACGAGACCGCCGCCGATCTGTACGAACAGGCGCTGCGGGATCTGGACCGGGTGCCCGCCGGCCAGGCCCGGGCGGCCCCGGCCGCCGTGGGCCAAGGGCCGGACGCCGACCCGCACCTGGCCGAGCGGGTCGACCTGCTGGCGCGGCTCAGCCGTTGCCAGCTGGCGGCCGGCGCGACGGTCGACTCGCTGGCGTCCCGCCGGCGGGCGATGCAGCTGGCCGACGCCGGCGGTCGCAACGACCTGCTGATCCACGCCATCGTGGCCAAGGATCTGCCGACCCCGTGGATGACCCGGTCCTACGGTTCGGTCGACCACGAGCTGATCGCCCTGATCGAACGGGCCCTGGCCGGCGCCGATCCGGTCCCCGACGACGAGACCCGGTGCCGGCTGCTCTACTCGCTGATCATCGAGGTGGCCGACCGCGACCGGTCCGTGCGGCTGGCCCAGGAGGCGGAGCGGCTGGCCCGGGGGATCGGGGATCCGGTGCTGATCGGCCTGATCCTGCACGCCTGGGTGGCCAGCGTCGACGCCGAGCTCGAGATCGACCGGGTGCGGGTCGTCGGCCGGGAGCTGGTGGAGATCGGCGGCAGGCCCGGGCTGGCCGTGTTCGCCATGATCGGGCACCACAGCCTGGCCCGGGTGGCCTGCGCGCACGGCGATGCCGCCGCGATGACCGAGCACGTGCAGCAGGTGTCCGGGCTGGTCCGCCGGTTCCGCTGGCGGCAGGCCGCCGCCCTGGAGCAGATGATGTGGGGCACCATCGCCCACCTGACCGGCCGGCTGGACGATGCCGAGGCCGACTACCTGCGGGCCACCGGCCTGCTGATGGACAGCGGTCATTTCGACGCGGCCGGCATCCGCCTGCTCGCGGTGCTCACCGTGCGGATCAGCCAGCGGCGCACCGCCGAGCTGGTGGACCTGCTGGCGTCCCTGGACACCGAGGCGGACGCGCTGGCCCGCGACCTGCGCAGCGTGCCGCTGCTGGCGGCGGGACGCCGGGACGAGGCCGCCCGGCTGCGCGCCGAGCTGCCGCCGGTCCCGCACGACTTCTTCCGCGGCCTGGTGTTGACCTTTCGCGGCATGGCCGCCGCCGGGTTGGGCGATCCGGTCGAGGCCGCCACGGTCGAGCGCGACCTGCTGGCCTACCGGGGGCAGGTCGGCGGTGGCGGCACCGGCTCCTTCGTCATCGGACCGGTGGACACCGTGCTCGGCGACCTCGCGGTCACCCTCGGCCGTCCGGAACAGGCTGCGGAGTTCTACCGGTCCGCGCTCGACCTGGCGCAGCGCTGCGGCAACGACGCCTGGGCGGAGCAGGCCCGGCACCGGTTGGCCGGCGGCGGACCCGAATGGGGCTGACCGCCCGCCGGAAGCCCGGGCGGGGAACCGCCGTCAGCGGGTCGGCAGCACCCGCCGCCGACGCGCTCGCCGGCCCGGCCGACGACCCGAGCCGCGGAGCCGGCTTCGGCGGGCG
>JBDHZW010000139.1:0-12545 GCA_039812105.1 Nakamurella sp. | reverse complement strand
GCACCGTCCTGCTGGTGGTCGGCACCGTGGCCGTGGTGCTGTCGGTCGCCACGACGTCGGCGGTGGTCTTCGTGGCCGGCACGGTGGTGGCCGGCGCCGGGTTCGGCCCGGCGTTCCTCGGTGCGTTCCGCGCGGTCAGCCAACTCGCCGCCGATCACGAGCGGGCGGGGCTTATCTCGGCCGTGTTCATCGTCAGCTACCTGGCGTTCAGCATCCCGGCCGTGGTGGCCGGCATCCTGATCGCCGTCGTCGGGTTGGCCCCGACCACCTTCGGTTACGCGGCCGTCGTCGCCGCGGTCGCCGCGGGCACCCTGATCGACCAGCTGCTAGCGCGGCGCAAGAGCCCGGCCGGGGAACATCCGGTCGGCTGAGGCGACGCGACGTCCCCCCGGTGAATCGGCGCGGACCGGCCCGCCGCGGTCAGCGATCGGCGGGCCGCTCGAACCGCAGGACGGTGGCGTCCTCGGACAACTCGGGCCGGGTCCGGCCGATCGGCGGCAGGGCCCGCTCCAGTGCGGTCGGCGGCTCGTCCTGCGTCGGCGGGCGGGCGGCCAGCCGCGGCGGCACCGGGGTGCGCGGCTCCCGATCGCCGGCCCCGTCCCCGCCGTCCCGGCGGAGCGTCACCACCACGCTATCGCCGCGGAACCGGGTCGACCCGCCCGGCGGTTCCTGGGCGGCGACCACCCACCGCGCGGACGACCGCAGCGCCTCCGGATCCACCGGCGGATCGGCGATGACAAGGGTGAAGCCGGTCAGCTCGGCCTGCCGCAGCACGGCCAGGACGATCGCACCTTCCAGGTCCGGGATGACGATCCTCTCCGGGACCGGGTTCTCGGCGATCTTCCGGCGCGAGCGACCCACGGCAACCTCCGGACCTGCGGCTTCGGGTGTGATCTCACGTTACGCCGCGGCCCAGGGACGCGACCCGCGTTCGGCCGACGGCTGAACGCGGGTCCGGCCGCCCCGGTCGGACACCGGCCAGGGGAAGGACGTCCCAGGCGACCGAGACGTCCGCCCGCACCCCGTCCCCCCGCCGCGCTCATGGTTCTCCGCCGCGCACCTGACCCGCGCGGATGAAGTCGCACCGAATGTGACGGGTGAGCAGCGAGTTGACGATTTCAGCCGCGCGGGCGTTGTTGATCCGCGCGGGGAAGGGGCGGCGCGGGCGTTGTTGATCCGCGCGGGGAAGGGGCGGCCCTACGATCATCGAGCGGCCACTGCCGCCGGCGTCGTCGGGACACCGGGGTGCGGCATCTCGACGGGGCCGCGCCGGAGGTCGGGCGTGCTGGGCGCCATGCAGCGGTTCGTGGCGTCGTCATGGGCGCCCTGGGCGCTGCTCGCGCTGACCGTCGTGCTGCACGTGCTGGTCACGTTCGCCGGCTCCGACGCGTTCGCCATGGTCGACCTGAAGGTGTACCTGGAGGGCGCGCAGCACCTGACCGACGGCACCCTGTACGACTTCTTCTCCGAGCCGCTGCACCTGCCGTTCACCTATCCGACCTTTTCGGCGATCATCTTCACGCCGATGACGTGGCTGCCCTGGACGTTGCTGCGGATGCTCTGGCAGGCGGCGTCCTTCGGCGCGATCGGGCTCATCGCCTACGCCACGCTGCGGCTGCTCGGCCGGGCGGGGCCGAACGCCCTGCGCCCGCTCGACAACCTGCGCGGCGTCGTCGTCACCATCACCGCGCTGGGCCTGTGGCTGGAACCCGTGCGGACCACCTTCAACTACGGGCAGATCAACCTGTTCCTGTGCGCGCTGCTGCTCGCGGGCGCGGTGGCGAGCAAGGAGTGGCTGGCCGGGGCCTCGGTCGGGCTGGCCGCCGGGATCAAGCTGACCCCGGCCATCACCGGGCTGTACTACCTGCTGCAGCGACGCTGGTCGGCCGTGCTCTGGTCGGTCGTGTTCTTTGCCGGCACCATCGGCCTCGGGCTGTTGATCGTGCCGTCCGAGACGATCCGGTTCTTCACCCAGCTGATGTTCGATCCGGCCCGGACCGGCCCGGTGTGGTCGGCGATCAACCAGTCGCTGCGCGGCGCGATCGCCCGGCTGGCCGGTGCGGATCTCACCACGCTCTGGCTCGTCGCCGCGGCCGTGGCGGCCGTGCTCGGCGTCTGGGCCGCCTGGGCCTGCCTGCGCGCCGGAGACCGGACCGCCGGATTCCTGGCCATCCAGATCACCGGGTTGCTGATCTCGCCGATCTCCTGGTCGCACCACTGGGTGTGGGTGCTCCCGCTGCTGCTCTGGTGCCTGTTCGGCCCCCGCCGGCGGGCGACTTCGGTGCGCGTGCTGGCCGTCGCGTGGTTCGTCGCCACCTGCAGCTACGTGGTCAGCCTGCTCATCGCCCAGCAATGGATCGACCAGCCGGCGTCCCGGCCGGGCTGGCAGTCCGCCCTCGGCACCGTGTACCCGCTGCTGGGGGTGATCACCCTGGTGTTGCTCGGGGTGCTCGCCGTTCGCTCGACGACGCCGGTCGGACATTCGGGCGACCCAATCACCCCTCCGGACGCCGGTCGGGCCCCCCGGACTTGACGCCTCAATACCATGGACAGTGACACGGGAGTCCGGTGCGCCGGGCTGAGAGCGGGGCACGCAGTCCTGGACCGTCGAACCTGATCCGGGTCATGCCGGCGCAGGAACGTCCTCTCCGCCCCCATCACCGGCCCGCCCTTGTCGCACGCGTCGGGGACTGATCCGGCCGGGAACGTCGACCTGTTAGGGGTGGTCGACGCTCCCGGCCGGACGACGTCGACTCGGCCGAGCCGGGTTCACCGGTCGTTCTTCCGCCGCCCGTAGGGTGTGCGCTCGTGAGCGAGCCGAGCCGAGCGAGACGATGACGATCCCGCTGCGCGCCACCATGCTGTTCGACGCGCCGGCCGACCGGGTGCGGCGGGTGCTCGGCCGCTCGGACATCTGGACCCGCACCGCGCGGGCGCTGGGCTTCCGTGCCGAGGTGCCCGGACGCGCGGGCACGCCGTTCGCCCCGCTGGCCGATGGCGACGTCCTCCGGCTCACCGACGGGCGCCGCCGCGTCGTCGAGTTGGTCGTCGATCTGGGTCCGGCGACCGACGCGGACTCGCGGTTGGTCCCGCCGGCGTTGGAGCTGCGCGGCCCGACGGGCGTCGTCGGGCGCGGCAGCGTCCGGCTGTACCTGGCGAGCACGCCGGCGGGTGCCCTGGTCACCGTCGACGTCCAGTTGGCGCCGGGACGGGGCCGGGCGGCCTTCTGGGTCGCCTGGCCGTCGCTGCGCCGGCGCGTCCTGCGGGCCGAGCGCACCCTGCTGGGCATCGCCGCGCTTGCCGCCGACGAGGTCTGCGTCGTGGTGGCCGGTGCGGTGATCCACGATGGCCGGGTGCTGGTGGCCCGCCGGACCCGGCCGGCCGAGTTGGCCGGACGCTGGGAGCTGCCCGGCGGCAAGGTCGAACCGGGGGAGTCGGACGCCGCCGCGCTCGCCCGCGAGCTGCGGGAGGAACTGCGCATCGACGTCCAGGCCGGGCGGCCGATCGGACCGGACGTCGAGCTGGGTGATCGGACGGTGCTGCGGTGCCTCTCGGCCCGTCCGATGGACCCGACGAGTGCGATCGAGCCGGTGGAGCACGACGAGATCCGCTGGCTGTCGGCGGCCGACCTCGACGAGATCGACTGGCTGGACGCGGACCGGGCGTTGATTTCTTCGCTCCGCGAAGCGCTCCGTAACGATTGACCCCGACGAAATACGCTCATCGGACTCCGCGTGGCACGATGCGCTCATGTCAACGGCGGCTCACTCTGCCGCCCCGCCGCCCGATCAGGAGCAGATCTTGCTGTCGATGAGGAAAATCCGCGTACGTTCCGTGCTCGCCGGGGGTGCCGCCCTGGGCATTCTGCTGGCCACCGCCGCCTGCGGGGCCAGCACCACCCCGCCCGGGTCCACCACCACGGCGGCCGCGACCGGCGGTTCCGCGGCCGCCTCGTCGGGGGCGGCGTCCGGCTCCGATGAGACCCCCACCTCGCTGAACCTGAACCTGGCCAAGGTGGACAGCCTCAATGCGATGCTGCCGCAGAAGTTCAAGGATTCCGGCACGATCATCGTCGCCACCGACCCGACGTACCCGCCGAACGAGTTCCTGCCCGACGGTCAGGACACCCCGGTGGGTATGGACGTCGACATGGCCAACGCCCTGGGACAGGTGCTCGGCCTCAAGGTCGACGTCCAGCAGGCCGGCTTCGACGGCATCCTGGCCGGCCTGAACGCCGGCCGCTACGACATCGGCATGTCCTCGTTCACCGACACCAAGGAACGCGAGCAGTCGGTCAACTTCGTCACCTACTTCAGCGCCGGCACCTCGACGATGGTGCTGGCCGGCAACCCGAAGAACATCCAGAGCATCACCGACCTGTGCGGGCTGTCCGTCGGGGCGGAGAACGGCACCACCCAGCTCGACCAGCTCAACGACGCCACCGTCGAGGGCTCGGTGGTCAAGGCCTGCCAGGACGCCGGCAAGCCGGCCCCGACCGCGCAGGGCTTCCCGAAGCAGACGGACGTCAACGCCGCCCTGCTGGCCGGCCGGATCGACGCCTACCTGGCCGACTCCCCGGTCGTCGACTACGCGGTCAAGGTCACCGGCGACAAGTTCCAGAAGGTCGGCGGCGACGAGAGCACGGCGCCGTACGGCGTCGCCATCCCGAAGGATCCGGCCGAGCTGACCCCGGCGATCCAGGCCGCCATGCAGCACCTGATCGACACCGGCGCCTACGGCAAGATCCTGGACAACTGGGGCCTGTCCGGCGGCGCGATCCCCACCGCGCAGATCAACGGCGCCGTCTACTGACCGCCGGATCACGTCCGTGACGACCACCGAGGACCCGACGGTCCCGCCGCGGGACGCCCCGGTGCCGCTGAAGGCGGTGCCGCTGCGTCACCCGTGGCGGTGGGTGTCGGCCGTGGTGCTGCTGGTGCTGGCGGCGATGCTGGTCAGCAGCCTGCTGACCAACCCGGCCTGGGACTGGCCGACGGTCTGGCAGTACCTGTTCTCGCCACAGATCCTGCGAGGCCTGTGGCTGACCATCTGGGTGACGGTCGCCGCGATGGTGATCGGCATCATCCTGGGCATCATCCTGGCGGTGATGCGGCTCTCCCCGAACCCGATCATGAAGGGTGTCGCCTGGGTCTACATCTGGTTCTTCCGCGGCACCCCGGTGCTGGTCCAGATCATCTTCTGGGTGTTCCTGGGCCAGCTCTACCGGTACATCAGCATCGGCATCCCCTTCGGCCCTGACTTCCTGTACTTCAACACCACCGAGCTGATCCCGGTGCTGGTCGGCGGGCTGCTCGCGCTCGGCCTGAACGAGGGCGCCTACATGGCCGAGATCGTCCGGTCCGGCATCTCCTCGGTGGACTCCGGGCAGATCGAGGCGGCCGAGGCGTTGGGCATGACCCGGCTGAAGGTGATGCGCCGGATCGTGCTGCCGCAGGCGATGCGGATCATCGTGCCGCCCACCGGCAACGAGACCATCTCCATGCTCAAGACCACCTCGCTGCTGTCGGTGGCGGCGATCCTGGAACTGTTCGGCACCGCCCAGCTGATCTACGGCAGCAACTACAAGCAGATCCCGCTGCTGGTCGTGGCCAGCATCTGGTACCTGGCCTTCACCTCGGTGATGTCCGTCGGCCAGTACTTCCTGGAGAAGCGGTTCGGCCGGGGCGCCACCCCAGTCGGCCGGGCGAAACAGAAGGCCAAACTGCGGGCCCGGCGGGAGGGGCCGTCATGACGTCGCTGTCGAAGGAACCGACGGGCGAGCGGGTGCCGTTGGTGGTCGCCGAACAGGTGCACAAGCGGTTCGGCAACCTCGAGGTGCTCAAGGGCATCGACATGACCGTGATGCCCGGCGAGGTGGCCTGCCTGCTCGGGCCGTCCGGGTCGGGCAAGTCGACGTTCCTGCGCTGCATCAACCACCTGGAGAAGGTGGACGGCGGCCGGCTGTCGGTCGACGGGCACCTGGTCGGCTACCAGCAGAGGGGCGACAAGCTCTACGAGCTCAAGGATTCCGAGGTCGCGAAGCGCCGGCGGGACATCGGCATGGTGTTCCAGCGGTTCAACCTGTTCCCGCACATGACCGCGCTGCGCAACGTGATGGAGGCGCCGGTCCAGGTGCTCGGCCGCAACCGCAAGCAGGCTCGGGACGAGGCGCTGACCCTGCTCGATCGGGTCGGCCTGGCCGACCGGAGCGACCACTACCCGTCGCAGCTGTCCGGCGGGCAGCAGCAGCGGGTGGCGATCGCCCGGGCGCTGGCCATGCACCCGCGGCTGATGCTGTTCGACGAGCCGACGTCGGCGCTGGATCCGGAGCTGGTCGGCGAGGTGCTGGACGTCATGCGGGACCTGGCCGCCGGCGGCATGACGATGATCGTGGTCACCCACGAGATCGGCTTCGCCCGGGAGGTCGGCGACACGCTGACCTTCATGGACCAGGGCGTCGTCGTGGAGTCGGGGGCGCCCAAGGAGGTCATCGCCAACCCGCAGCACCCGCGGACCCGCGACTTCCTGTCCAAGGTGCTGTGAGCCGGCCCCACCACGAAATGATCATGACGATCTCTGCTGCGCTTTCGGCGTGTCCTCGGCGTGTCGAGCAGAGAACGTCATGATCAACTGCTGGGAGGGTGAGGGTCGGTGCGCTCGACGTCGGCGAGCTCCTCCTCCGGGCGGGGCGGGACGTTCTCGTCGTCCTCCAGCACGTGCAGCGGCAGGTCGGGCAACCCGTCGGGCCCGAGCGGGAAGTCACCTGATGCGTCGCCGGCCATGCCGCGGACTCTATCGTCGGTCCGCCGGGCCGGCGACGTAGCACCAGGTGGCACCGCGCGCTACGCTGGTTTGATGAGCAGCCAACCGGAGATCAGCCAGCGCGACCTGCGCATGCGGTCGAAGGAGATCATGGATGCCGTCGAGCACGGGCAGGCGTTCACCGTCACGCGCGATGGCCGGGAGATCGGCGAGCTGATTCCGCTGCGACGGCGACGCCGCTTCGTGTCCCGGGCAGACTTCGCGGCGATGTCGCGACTCGCGCCGACGGTCGATCTGGCGGCGTTCCGCGCCGATCAGGTTCGCGTCCTCGAGCAGGACGTCATCGACCCTTATGCCCGGTGACGATGCGGGAGAACGTCGGGGTCTCCTGGACACCGACATCCTGATCCTGCGTCGTTGGATCGACCCCGAGCGGCTGCCGACACAGATGGCGATCAGTGCAGTCACGTTGGCCGATTTGTCCGCGGGTGTGCACCTGGTGAACGGCGACGACACTGCCGCTCGGGACGAGCGGGCCCGCCGGACCGACGTGCTGCAACGCGTCGAGAGCGAGTTCGATCCGATCCCGTTCGACGCCGAGGCGGCTCGAGCCTTCGGACGGATCAGCGCGGCAGTATCGGAGGGCGGTCGGACCCCGCGCCGTCGCGTCGCCGATCTGATGATCGCCGCGGTTGCCGCGGCCGCTGACCTGCCGCTCTACACCACGAATCCGGACGACTTTGCCGGCCTCGCTGGGATCGTCCGCATCGTGGCCGTCCCGCGCCCTTCGATTCGCTGACGCGATTCGACAGCCCCCCCGTGCCGATAGACTCGACCGCCGCCCGAATGAAGGAGCCCCGCCGTGCCTGCCGAACCGTCCACCCGCGACGACCTGCGCAACGTCGCGATCGTCGCGCACGTCGACCACGGCAAGACCACCCTGGTCGACGCCATGCTCTGGCAGTCCGGCGCCTTCCGGGTCGGCTCGGCGGTGGCCGAACGGGTGATGGACTCCGGCGACCTCGAGCGGGAGAAGGGCATCACCATCCTGGCCAAGAACACCGCCGTGCGGCGGGGCGACATGGTGATCAACATCGTGGACACCCCCGGCCACGCCGACTTCGGCGGCGAGGTGGAGCGGGCGCTGATGATGGTCGACGGCGTCGTGCTCCTGGTCGACGCGTCCGAGGGGCCGCTGCCGCAGACCCGGTTCGTGCTGCGCAAGGCGCTGCAGGCCCGGCTGCCGGTCGTGCTGGTGATCAACAAGACGGACCGGCCGGACGCCCGGATCGACGAGGTCGTCGACGAGACCTACGCGCTGTTCCTGGATCTGGACGCGGACGACGAGCAGATCGAGTTCCCGATCGTCTACTGCTCCTCCCGGGCCGGCCGGGCGAGTCTGACCAAGCCGGGCAACGGCGAGATGCCCGACTCGGAGAACCTCGACCCGCTGTTCGACACGTTGCTGACCTCCATCCCGGCGCCGTCCTTCACCCCCGGGGCGCCGCTGCAGGCGCAGGTCACCAACATCGACGCGTCCCCGTTCCTGGGCCGGATCGGCATGTGCCGGGTCATCGAGGGTCAGATCCGCAAGGGCCAGCAGGTCGCCTGGATCAAGCAGGACGGCACGACGACCCGCACCAAGATCACCGAGCTGCTGATGACCGAGGCGCTGGATCGGGTGCCGGTCGATTCGGCGTCCGCCGGCGACCTGATCGCCGTGGCCGGCATCGCCGACATCACCATCGGGGAGACCCTGGCCGATCCGGAGAACCCGGAGCCGCTGCCGCCGATCCACGTGGACGAGCCGGCCATCTCCATGACCGTCGGCATCAACACCTCGCCGCTGTCCGGCAAGGACGGCGGCACCAAGCTGACCGCCCGGCAGGTGAAGAACCGGCTCGACGCCGAACTTGTCGGGAACGTGTCGATCCGGGTGCTGCCGACCGAGCGGCCGGACACCTGGGAGGTCCAGGGCCGGGGCGAACTGGCCCTGGCGATCCTGGTCGAGACGATGCGGCGGGAGGGCTTCGAACTCACCATCGGCAAGCCGCAGGTCGTCACCAGGATCGTCAACGGGGTCGCCCACGAGCCGTTCGAGCGGCTCACCGTCGACGTGCCCGAGGAGTACCTGGGCGCGGTCACCCAGCTGCTGGCCGTGCGCAAGGGGCGGATGGAGGCGATGAGCAACCACGGCACCGGCTGGGTGCGGATGGAGTTCCACGTGCCGTCCCGCGGGCTGATCGGGTTCCGCACCGAGTTCCTGACCGACACCCGGGGCACCGGCATCGCGCACCACGTGTTCGACGGTTACGAGCCGTTTGCCGGGGAGATGCGCGGCCGGCCGACCGGGTCGCTGGTCGCCGACCGGTCCGGCAAGGCGACCCCGTTCGCCATGTTCAACCTGCAGGAACGCGGCACCATGCTGGTCGCGCCGACCACCGAGGTGTACGAGGGGATGATCGTCGGCGAGAACTCCCGGTCCGACGACATGGACGTGAACATCACCAAGGAGAAGAAGCTCACCAACATGCGCTCGTCCACCGGTGACGAGCTGGTGCACCTGATCCCGCCGCGCACCCTGTCGCTGGAGCAGGCGCTGGAGTTCTGCGCCGACGACGAGTGCGTCGAGGTGACGCCGAGGTCCGCCCGGATCCGCAAGGTGGTGCTGGCCGGCACCGACCGGGCCAAGCTGCGCTCGCGGTCGCGCTGACTTGTTGGTGCCCGTCGCCGGCGCCCAATTCGCTGTTGATCATGCAGGACACGCCCTTATACGGGGGCCTTGGGGGCGTGTTCTGCATGATCAACAGCGGTAGTCCGGCTTCCCGGTGACCTGTGCATGCTAATGTATGAGCATGAAGACGGAGCGCCTGCAGGTGCTCATCGACGTGGCCCAGCGCGATCGTCTCGAGCAGGCGGCGGCCGCCCGGGGGGTGTCGGTCGCTTCGCTCGTCCGCCATGCGATCGACGTCGCCTACCCACCCCACGCCGACCGGCGCGCGGCCGCAGCCACCGCCATCCTCGATGCCGAGCCCATGTCCGTGCCCGAGGTCGATGAACTCCGAGCGGAGCTCGATCGATTGCGCGGCGGCGAGTGATCCTGCTGGACACCAGCATCCTGGTCTACGCGGTAGGCGTCGATCACCCGCTGCGCGACGTGTGCCGGCAGCTGATCGGCGCGATCGGACAGGGCCGTGTCACGGCAACGACAACGGTCGAAGTGCTGCAGGAATTCGCGCACGTGCGGGCGCGCCGGCGCAGCCGGGCCGATGCCGTGTCGCTCGTCGAGCAGTATGCCGAACTCCTGTCGCCGCTGATCACGGTCGACGCCGACGACCTCGTCCGCGGCATGCGCGAGTTTCGCGAGCACGCGCAGCTCGGTGCGTTCGACGCGGTCCTCGCCGCGGTTGCCCTGCGCCGCGAGCACATTCGGGGGCTCGCTTCCGCGGATGCCGCATTCTCGGGCAGCAGCACGCTCGTCCATCTGAACCCGGCGGACGACGACTTCCTCGACCGGGTCGGGCTCGCCTGAACCGGCCGGCCGTTCAACGTCGCCCGCGGTAGTCCGGCCCGCATCGATCCGTAGGGTGATCCACGTGGTGCGCGGCGGATTCGGACGCGCCCGCCGCGCCGGGGCGTGGGTGGGCGCCCTGCTCATCGCGTGCCTGCTGGTCGCCGGGTGCACGCCGCCGAACCTGCCGGCACCCATCGCGCCGACCGGCGACACCTCGGTGTCCAGTTCGCCGCCCGCCCCGGGCACGCTCGTAGTCGGGTTGGACGGCACCGCCGGACCGATCGCCGGGTTCAACCCGTACGCGATCGCCGACTACTCGCCGGCCGCCCAGGCGGTCGCCTCGCTGGTGCTCCCGTCCGCGTTCGTGATGGCCGCCGACGGCAGCCTGGCCACCGACGCCGACGTGGTCGACTGGGTGTCCGTCACGTCGCTCGACCCGTTCACCGTCACCTACCTGCTGGACCGCAAGGCGTCCTGGTCCGACGGCACCCCGATCACCGCCGAGGACTTCTCCTACCTGCGCGATCAACTGCTGGTCCAGCCCGGCACGGTGGCCTCGGCCGGCTACCGGATGATCAGTGCCATCCGTTCCCGGGACGCCGGCAAGACGGTGGATGTCGAGTTCTCGGCACCCTTTCCGGAGTGGCGGAGCCTGTTCTCGCCGCTGCTGCCCAGCCACCTGCTCAAGGACTCCCCGGGGGGTTGGTCGTCCGCGCTGGACGGCGACATCCCGTTGTCCGCCAACAAGTATCGGATGACGTCCTACGATCCGGTGACCGGCCAGGTCACGCTGGCCCGGAACGACAAGTACTGGGCCACCCCGCCGGGACCGTCCGCGGTGGTGCTGCGGTTGGGCCGGCCGTCGGACCTGCTCGCGGCGTTCAACCGGGGGGACGTGCAGGCGCTGTGGTTCGCCCCCGACGCGACCACCGCCCAGGACATCGCCGACCAGGTTCCGGGCGACCAGCGGACGATCGTGGCCACCCCGTCCTCGGTGCAACTGGTGTTCGACACCCAATCCGGGCCGACGGCGGATGCGAACGTGCGGGCCGCGGTGGCCGCCGGCCTGGCCCCGGCCGGCATCGCCGACGCGCTGACCGCCGGCTGGCCGGACGGCGGGCTGACCGTCGCCTCCCAGGTCGCCCTGCCCGACACCGGCGGCGAGGCCGGGCCGGTGACGACCGACGACCCGGCCGCCGCGGAGACCGACCTGGCCGCGGCCGGCTACACCCGCAACGGCGTCTACGTCGCCCGGGCCGGCGAGGTCCTCCGGTTGACGCTCGGGTATCCCAGCGGCCGGCCGCGCACCGCCGCGGCCGCCCGGGCGATCCAGCAGCAGCTCGGCGCCGTCGGCATCGAGATCGACCTGCTGCCCGACGCCGCCCCGGACCTGATCGAGAACGACGTCGCCACCGGCGGTCTGGACCTGGCCCTGGTCGACCTGCCGCGCGGCCGGGATGACGCGGTGGCGGCGGCGACCGCGTTCGGCTGTCCGCGGAGCGATCCGTCGGGGGTCGGCAGCACGGTCGTCGCGACGACCGCGGCCGACGGGACGACCACCCGGGCGACGCCGTCCGCGCCGACGGACGCGACCGGTGATCGCACCGGCAACCTGTCCGGGTACTGCCAGGCCGACACCCAGCGGGACCTGGTCGACGCGCTCACCGGAACGGCGCCGGCCGCCGACGCCGACCCGCGGCTGTGGTCCGACCTGCCGGTGCTGCCGCTGATCCGGCCGCAGTCGGTGTTCGCGGTCTCCCCGGCGCTGCGATCGGTGCTGGCCGGCGAGCATCCCGGCTGGGCGTGGACCGGGCCGCTGAGCGGAGTGGCCGGTTGGCCCGCGACCTGACCGCTCAGCCGGCCGCCCGGCGACCGGGCGTCCTCACCGGTCCTCACCCGATCCGGGCGAGTTGCGACGAGTTGCCCGAAGGGGTTAACGACAGATAACCGGGCGTGGTAGGGTACGCGGTCAGTCGGAGTATTTCCCGTGCGTGTCCTGGGTGACAACAAGATGCGCGCGGATGGTCGATCGGACGGGCGTTTTGTCGGTTGACCGACGGGGTACCCGACCAGGCAACACCTATCCCCAGCCAGGGTGAACCCGCCGATCACCCTTGGATCACGATTCGGCAGGTTAAACATCTCATCGCACAGTCCGCTCGTAGAGTCGGGGAATCTGACGCTGCGTGATGTCTGCGTGGGCTCGGGGTGATGGTCGGTCGACCAGGACCGGCCGGAGGACGGCAGTCGTTCCACAAGGAGGAATGTC
>JBDHZW010000138.1:0-12546 GCA_039812105.1 Nakamurella sp. | reverse complement strand
CTAGCCGGCGGCGGCCGCCCAGGCGTCGATCATGCGGCGGGCGATGGAGACGGGGCCGGGGAGGACGGTGGCGAAGGCGGTGCCGGCGTCGACCGGGGCGGCGTTGTCCCGTTCCTGCTGGGACAGTCCGGGGGTCGGGGACAGCCAGTTGTCCTGGTCGGACGCGATCAGCTCGCGCACCGTGGCCCGGTCCACCCAGCGGGCCGACTCGATCTCGCCGACCCGCGGCCGCAGCTCGTCGGTGCGCTCGGCCCGGGCGGCGAAGCCCACCATCAGCGAGCGCGGGAACGGCCACGGCTGCGAGCCGAGGTAGGTGACGTCGCGCACCCGAAGGCCGACCTCCTCGCCGATCTCCCGGACCACCGCGGCCTCCAGCGACTCCCCCGCCTCGACGAACCCGGCCAACACCGACACCCGGCCGGGCGGCCAGATCGGTTGGCGGGCCAGCACGATCGAGTCGGCGCCGTCGTGCACCAGGACGATGACGGCGGGGTCGGTGCGAGGGAAGTCCTCGTGCTCGTTGGGGCAGACCCGGGACCAGCCGGTCAGCCGCGGGGCGCTGCGCAGCCCGCAGCGCGGACAGAACGGGGCCGCCGCGTGCCAGGTCAGCAGGGCGGTCGCGGTGGTGAACAGCCCGGCGTCGGTGTCCGACAGCAGCGCACCGATCTCCCGCAACCCGGCCCGGTCCCCCGACACCGACCCGCGCACCGCCCAGTGGTCGACGCCGCCGATCTCACCGAGCAGCACCCCGTCCGGCGGCGGCTCGGCGGCCACCGACAGCGCCGGCTGCAGCGAGAGACCGGACCCGGTCCAGGCCGTTCGCAGGCCGTCGTCCAGCACCAGGACCCGGGCGGACGGCCAGGCGGCGCGGACCCGGTCGGGGTCGCGCACGTCCTCGGACCGGTCGGCCGCGCCCCGGGACAGGGTGGGCGTGTCCATGTGGAACCCCGATGTCACGGCAACTCCACCGTGCCCAGGGCCCGCAGGCCGGTCGCGGTCGCGTCCAGGTCGCCGACGAGGACGCCGGTGAACGACGCGGGGGCGAACATGCTCGCGGCCGCCGCGGCGACCTGGTCGACCGTGGTCGCGGCCAGCCGGGCCGGGTGCTCCCGCAGCCACACCTCGTCCAGGCCGCTCCCGGCGAGCACCGACAGCATCGAGGCCAGGCCGGACTGGGTGGCCAGCGAGGTGGCCAGCGTGCCCAACGCGTAGTTGCGGGCCGACTCGACCTCCTGCTCGGTCGGCGCCTGCAGGCTCAGCCGACCAAGTTCGTACTGGGTCTCCAGCAAGGCGGGAGCGGTTGCCTCGGTGTTGGTGTCGAAGCTGATGCTCACCGCGGCGCGCCCCGGCCAGAACTCCATCGTCGACCGCGCGTGGTAGGTGAAACCCTTGTCCTCACGCAAGTTCTCGACCAGCCGGGAGGAGAAGTAGCCGCCGTAGACCAGGTTCGCCAGCTGGTGCGCCGGGTAGGCCGGGTCGGGCCGGCCGACCGCCGGACCGGACAACCGGACCTGCGACTGCACCGCCCCGCCCCGATGCACGGCCAGCACCCGATCACCGACGATCGCCGGCGGCGGGCTCAGGGTTCGGGTGGACCGGTCGGACCCCCAGTCGGACAACGCCTGCGCGGCGGCCTCCACGGCGCGGGTCGGACTCAGGTCGCCGACCAGGGTCAGCGTCGAACCGGCCGGCACCACCGCCCGGCCGTGCAGCCCGCGGACCGCGGCCGGCCCGACCGCGCCGACCAGGTCCGGGTCCGGGAAATCCCAGGCGGCCGGATGCTCGCCGAAGCGACGGTCCTGCAACAGGCGATGCGCGACGGACGCCGGCTGGGCCGCCGAGATCAGCAGGTGCTCGACCAGTCGGGCCCGCTCGCCGAGCACGTCGTCCTTGCGGTAGACGGCGCCGGTCAAACAATCGGCCATGACGTCGAGCAGCGTCGGCAATCCTGAGGCCAGCACCGAACCGGTCAGCAACAGCCGCTGCGGGTCGACGCCGGTGTCCAGATGGCCGCCGACCGCGGCCAGGTCGGCGTCCACCTGACGGCGGTCCCTGCGCCCGGTGCCCAGCAGGATGGTCGCGGCCAGCAGCTCGGCGCGGGCGGCGTGCACCCGGCTGGTCCCGGCGAACGGGATCCGCAGTCGCACCTCGACGAGCGGGCTGCGCGGCTTGCGGACCGCCTGCACCGTCAGCCCGTTGTCCAGCCCGACGCGGCGGACGGCGGGGATCTTGCCGGCCACACCGGGAATGGGATCGGGCACCGGCCGCGGGCCGGTGGGCGTGCGGCCGATCTCGTCGGCGGTCCGGGCCATCAGCTCTCCCCCTGGCCGGACGGATCCGGCAGCACCCGCAGCACCGCGCACCGATCGGGATCCAGGGCGGCGGCCGCGGCGGCGATGTCGGCGGCGGTCAACTCGGAGAGCATGGCCGGCAATTCCCCGAGCAGCTCGGCCCGCCCGTGCAGCAGTTCCAGCGAGCCCAGCGACCGGGTCCGGCTGGCGATGGCGTCGTTGTCGCGGTAGAGGGACGATGCGAACCGGGACAGCGATCGGCGCAGCTCGTCCGGGTCGGGGCCGTCCGCCGCCACCCGGCCGATCACCTCGTTGCTGGCGTCGATGACGTCCTGTGCCGGCACCTCGGTGGGATGGATCGCGCCCAGCACGAACACGTCCGGATCCCGGGCGTCCAGCGGGCCGCCCAGCAGCCCGGGGGTGGCCCACAGGTCGGTGGCCAGGTTCTGCTCGGCCACCACGGTCGACTGCAGCCGGGACGACTCGCCGTCGGACAGGATCCCGGCCAGCGCGATGAACGCCAGGTACCCGGGCAGGTCGGCGACCGGGTCCGGCAACCGCCAGCCCACCGCCAGGGCCGGAGCGGGCGCGTGCGGATCCAGGTGATCGGCCCGCAGCACCGTGGTCGGTGGCGGTTCGGCGAACGATGGCCGGTCCGGCGCCGGACGGTGCGGGACGTCGTGGAAGTGCCGCTCGACCCACTCGCCGGCCTGCCCCGGGTCGAAGTCCCCGCAGACGGTCAGCACCGCGTTCGCCGGGGTGTAGTAGGTGTCGAAGAACTCGGCGCAGTCGGCCACGGTCGCGGCCTTCAGATCGACGAAGTCGCCGTACCCGTTGTGCGCGTTCGCGAACGTGGAGAACAGCACCGCCGGCAACTGGACCCAGGGGAACCCGCCGTAGGGCCGGTTGAGGACGTTGAGCCGGATCTCCTCGCTGACCACGTCGACCTGGTTGGCCAGGTTTTCCGCGGTGATCATCGGCGCCCGCATGCGGTCCGCCTCCAGGAACAGCGCCCGCTCCAGCGCGCCGGCCGGCACGACCTCGAAGTAGTCGGTGTAGTCGGTGTGGGTGGAGCCGTTGAACACCCCGCCGGCCGACTGGACGAGTCGGAAGTGTTCAAGTTTGGGCAGCGATTCGCTGCCCTGGAACATCAGGTGCTCGAACAGGTGGGCAAAACCGGTGCGCCCCTCCGGTTCCGAGCGGAATCCGACGTCGTAGTGCACCGCCACGCCGACCACCCCGGCACCTGGATCGGGCGCGAACAGCACCCGCAGGCCGTTGTCCAGAACCGTGCGGTGCACCGGATAGTCGGCCCGGGGCAGGCGCGGGGCTCGGCGGCGTCCGGGGCGGCGCGAACCCGGTCGGGTCGCGGGAGGGGCGGCTGCAGCCGCGGCGGAGGGCACCGGGCAACACTAGTCGGCCGAGCGGGCGAGGCCGCCATGAGCAGGGACGGAGGGCACGAGCGAAAGCCGGCGACGAAGGAGCCGGAATTCGCCGTGGGCTCCGGTCGGCCGAGCGGGCGAGGCCGCCATCAAGCACTGACGGAGGGCACGAGCGAAAGCCGGCGACGAAGGAGCCGGAATTCGCCGTGGGCTCCGGTCGGCCGAGCGGGCGAGGCCGCCATGAGCAGGGAAGGAGAGCCGTTACACCCCGGCCGGGCTGCGGTGGGTGAAGAGTTCGTCGTGCAGGTTGACCGCGAGCCGGGCGTGGTCGGGGAAGAGCAGGTCCAGGTCGGACGGCGGGGCGAGGTGAGGCAGCGGCTCGACCTCGGCGACCGGCGGCTCGTCGGGCTCCGGTCGGGAGTGCCGGCCGTGGGGTGGGTCGGCGGCCGCCGCTCGCGCTCGGCGCTGGTCCCGGATCAGCGCGACGACCGCGACGAGGCCGAGCAGCACGACGAGCACGACGGCCAGCGGCATCACCCGTGCCGTGTCGTCGTCCTGATCGAGGGCGGCGGGCACCACCCGGGTCGGGTCGTCCGTCGAGTACGCGACGGCGAGCACCTCGCCCTGCCGGTGACCGCAGGAGTCGATGGTGGCGCGCCGGGTGACGTCGGCCGGTTGGCCGGCCGGGCTCAGGATGTCGACCACGGTGCCCTCGTCGCCGTTCTGGCAGGCCAGCGACGACACCACGACCGCCGACCGGGTGACGGTCGACCCGACGTCGGAGGTCGCGCCGACCGCCCACCACGACCCGGCCGCGACGAGCAGCACGACCGGAACCACGATGCCCACCGTCGTCGCGGTCAACCGTGACCGGACGAGCCCCCTGGCATGCCTGCCCATGACGGCGATGATGGCACAATCCGGTCCGGCGACCCACAGAATTGCGCTTTCGGCGCCCGGCGTGGCGCGCATCGTCCGCATTCGGCTGTCGGCCGGCGATCACCCGGCAGTCACCCTTCAAAACCGAGTTTGCGCAATTGTTTGGGATCGCGCTGCCAGTCCTTGGCCACCGAGATGTGCAGATCCAGGAACACCCTGGTACCGAGCAGTTCCTCGATCTGCAGGCGCGCCCGCCGGCCCACCGATGCCAGCCGGGAACCCTTGTGCCCCAGCACGATCGGTTTCTGTGACGGGCGTTCGACGAACAGCGTGACGTACACCTTGGTGACCTGCTTGGCCGCGTCCGGATCGGGCGGCAGGATCTCGGTGACGACGGCCGCCAACGAATGCGGCAACTCGTCCCGGACACCGTCCAGTGCAGCCTCCCGGACGAGTTCGGCGATCCGGGTCTCGATCGGCTCGTCCGTCGTCTCGGCGTCCGGATACAGCATCGGGCCGTCCGGCAACCGGGCGACGAGCTGGTCGACCAGCACGCTCACCCCTTCCCCGGAAACCGCCGACACCGGCACGATCTCGGCGAAATCGGCCAGCGCCGCGGCGGCCAGCAATTGCTCGGCCAGCCGCTCCCGGGACACCTTGTCGATCTTGGTGACGACCCCGATCACCGGCGTCGACCCGGCCCGCTCGGCCAGTTCGGCGGCGATCCGCCGGTCCCCCGGGCCGACCTTCTCGTCGGCCGGCAGGCAGAAGCCGACCACGTCCACGTCCGACCAGACCGACCGGACCAGGTCGTCCAGCCGCTCGCCCAGCAGGGTGCGGGGCCGGTGCAGGCCGGGCGTGTCGACGATGACCAGCTGCGCCTCCGGGCGGGTCAGGATGCCCCGAACGGCACGCCGGGTGGTCTGCGGTTTGTCCGACGTGATCGCGACCTTCTCCCCGACGATCGCGTTCAGCAGGGTCGACTTGCCGGCGTTGGGCCGGCCGACGAAGCAGGCGAACCCGGATCGGTACTCGTCCGGCGCCGGCGCGCTCAGCGGGTGCTCCGGTCGCGAACCGCGCCGTCCGGGCCGGCCAGGATCAGCACCGCGGCGCCCAGGTCGCCGGCCGCCGCCCGGGAGGCCGGATCGATCGAGGCCGCGGCGCTCACCACCACCGCGGCCTCGAGCTGCTGGGCGCCCGAGCCGACCGCGGCGGCAACCGCGGCCTGCAGCGCGGTGAGGGTCAGCGACGGCAGCGACACGGTCGCGGCGGCGTAGGTGCGGCCGTCCTCGTCGCGCACGGCGGCGCCCTCGGCCGCGCCGGTACGCGCCCGCGACCCGCGGGCCAGCGTCACCAGCTTGGCGTCCTCGGCGTCCAGTGCATCGGTCATCGGGATCGGTTCCGTTCTGCTCGTTCCATGTCGGGTTCGGCCCGGTCGTCGCCGGTGCCGGCCTCGCGGTCGGGGTCCGTGGTGGAGGCGGCTTCCGTGTCGCGGTCGGCGTCGGTGGGCGGCTTGGGCTTCTTCTTTTTCTTCTTCCTGGGCTTGGGTTGCTCCGCGTCCGCCGGATCGGCCCGGGCCGGCTCGTCGGCGGACTCGACCTCCTCCTCGGCCCGGCGCTGATCCTCCCGGGCCCGGACCTCGCGTTCCCGCTCGGCCTCCTCGGCCCGCACCTCGGCCCGGGTCAGCCGGCGCACCAGCACGGTCTGCACCCGGGGCCGGCCGCGCCGGTCGATGCCCGGTTCCCCGTGCAGGAACAGCCCGGCCACCGACGCCTCCGACCCGGGCAGCGGCACCCGACCCAGCTGCTGGGCGAGCAGGCCGCCGACCGTGTCCACCTCGTCGTCGTCCAGCTCGACGTCGAACAGCTCGCCGAGATCCTCGACCGGGAGCCGGGCGGAGACCCGGAACGAGCCGTCGGCCAGCGCCTCGACCGGCGCCGGGGTGTCCGCGTCGTACTCGTCGGTGATCTCGCCGACGATCTCCTCCAGGATGTCCTCGATCGTGACGATCCCCGCCGTGCCCCCGTACTCGTCCACGACGACCGCGAAATGGCTGCGGTCCCGCTGCATCTCGCGGAGCAGGTCGTCGACGTTCTTGGACTCGGGCACGAAGACGGGCTCGCGCATCAGCTCGGTCAACAGCGGTCCGGGGTCGGCCGGATCCAGGGTCATCGCCCGGGCGACGAGGTCCTTGAGGTAGACCACCCCGACGGTGTCGTCGATGTCCTCGCCGATCACCGGGATCCGCGACATGCCCGACCGGGTGGCCAGGGCCAGGGCCTGCCGCAGCGACTTGTCGCGTTCGATCCAGACCATCTCGGTGCGCGGCACCATCACCTCGCGGACGATCGTGTCGCCGAGGTCGAAGACGCTCTGCAGCATCTCCCGCTCGGTCTCGTCCACCACGCCCCGGCTGCCGGCGATGTCGACCAGCTCGCGCAGTTCGATGTCGGAGGAGAACGGACCCTCGCGGAAGCCGCGGCCGGGGGTGATCGCGTTGCCGATCAGGATGAGCAGCGAGGCGACCGGCGCGAGCAACTTGGCCAACGCCCGGGTCGAACCGGCCAGCGCCAGGCCCACGGTGTAGGGGTGCTGACGGCCGATGGTGCGGGGCAGCACGCCGATCACCACGTAGGTGACCAGCACCATGACCGCGACCAGCAACGCGCCCACCCAGAACTGGAAGCCGAGCGTGGTGAGGGCGACCTTGGCGACCATCACGGTGGCCGTGATCTCGGCCGTGATCCGCAACAGCAACAGCAGGTTGGTGTACCGCGGTCGGTCCTCGGTGATCGTCAGCAGGGACGACGCGCCGCGCCGGCCCTCCCGCGCCATCTCCTCCAGCCGGGCCGGCGACACCATGGTGATCGCCGCGTCGGCGGCGGCCAGCAGCCCGGCGATCGCCAGCAGGGCGGCGGCCATCACCAACAACAGCACGTCGAGGCCGTCCACGACGACGGTCAGCCTCGCCCGGTGCGGTCGGTGGTGTCGCTCTCGGCATCGGCCAGGCCGACGGTGTCCAGCACCGCCGCATCGGTCGCGGCCAGCCGCACCTTGCGCGCCTGCGCGGCGCGCTGCTCCCGCCAGGAGTCGAGCAACTCGTTCTGCAGCCGGAACATCTCCCGCTCCTCGGCGGGTTCGGCATGGTCGTAGCCGAGCAGGTGCAGCACGCCGTGCACGGTCAGCAGGTGCAGCTCGTCCTGCACCGAATGACCGGCGGTGGCCGCCTGCTCGGCGGCCACCGCCGGGCAGAGCACGACGTCACCGAGCAGGGCCGGTCCGGGACCGGACTCGTCCGGGCGGCGGGCGGTGTCCAGCTCGTCCATCGGGAAGCTCATCACGTCGGTGGGGCCGGGTTCGTCCATCCACTTGACGTGCAGCTCGGTCATCGCGTCGACGTCCACCAGCAGGATGGACAGCTCCGCGAGCGGGTTGATGTGCATCCGGTCGAGCACGTAGCGGGCCACCGCGACGAGATCGACCTCGTCGATCCGATGCCCGGACTCGTTGGCGACCTCGATCGTCATCGGTCCACCTCGGGAACCCGGCGATGCGCGGCCGAGGAACCCGACCGCTGGGTGGGTCGACCAGGTCGGCCGAATTGTCGATTCTGGCGCTCCGGGGCCGGCCCGTTCTGCTCGTCCCAGCGCTCGTAGGCGTCCACGATGTTGCCGACCAGCCGGTGCCGCACCACGTCGCCCGAGGTCAGCACCGAGAACGAGATGTCGTCGATGTCGGCCAGGATCTCGCGGACCACCCGCAGCCCGGACCGCTGCCCGCCGGGCAGGTCGACCTGGGTGACGTCGCCGGTGACCACGATCTTGGAGCCGAACCCCAGCCGGGTCAGGAACATCTTCATCTGCTCCGGCGTGGTGTTCTGTGCCTCGTCCAGGATGATGAATGCATCGTTCAGGGTTCGGCCACGCATGTAGGCCAGCGGCGCGACCTCGATGGTGCCGGCGGCCATCAGCCGGGGAATGGACTCCGGGTCGAGCATGTCGTGCAACGCGTCGTACAGCGGCCGCAGGTAGGGGTCGATCTTGTCGGACAGGGTGCCGGGCAGGAAGCCGAGCCGTTCCCCCGCCTCGACCGCCGGCCGGGTCAGGATGATCCGGTTGACCTGCTTGGACTGCAGCGCCTGCACCGCCTTGGCCATCGCCAGATAGGTCTTGCCGGTGCCGGCCGGGCCGATCCCGAACACGATGGTGTGCGCGTCGATGGCATCGACGTAGCGCTTCTGATTCAGCGTCTTGGGCCGGATCGTGCGGCCGCGGCGACTGAGGATGTTCAGTCCGAGCACCGCCGACGGCGCCTCGGCGGGCGATTCGGTGCCGCCCGCGGCGGGCGCCGCGGCCAGCATGCCGATGGTGCGGCGAACCGTGTCCGGAGTGATCACCGAGCCGGCTTCCTGCAGCGTGAGCAACTCGCGGATGGTCCGCTCGGCCAGTGCGACGTCGGCGGCGGCGCCCTTGAGGGTGACCCGGTTCCCGCGGACGTGGATGTCGGCGGCCAGGCCCTCCTCGAGCAGCCGGAGCAGGGAGTCGCGGGAGCCGAGCAGCCCCATCATCTGCCGTTCGTCCGTGACGACCAGCGTCGATTCGCTCGGCTGGGTGGGGGTTCCCGGGTCACCGCCGTGGTCACCGGTCGATTCACGGTGCGGGCCGCGGGGAAGGCCGGCGCGCGTGGCGGCCGACGGAGAATCCGGCACCTGGTGACTGCCTGCTTTCGCTCGTTCGGTTGCTGCTTCTCGACGGAGTCGACGGCGACCGAGTGTTCGATCGCCGGTCGATTCTATCGAGCCTGCCGGCCCGGCGGGCCACCGGATTTGATCACTCGGGGACGGCACCGGGTCGGTCCGCGCGACGTCCTCGCCCCGGGGTCTCCGGCCGATTCCACCGTCAGCCGGGCGGCCAGGTCATGTGCCGGCCGCCGAGCAGGTGCAGGTGGGTGTGGAAGACGGTCTGCCCGGCATCGGCGCCAGTGTTGGTGACCAGCCGGTACCCGGACCGGTCGATCCCCTCCGTCTCGGCCAGCGTGCGGGCCGTCACCACCAGCGCGGCGAGCCCGGACGGGTCGTCGGCGGCCACCTCGGCGGCGTTCTCGTAGTGCGTGGTCGGGATGATCAGGATGTGCGTCGGCGCCTGTGGGTTGATATCCCGGAAGGCGACCACGTGATCGTCCCGGTGCACGACGTCGGCCGGGATCGACCCGGCGACGATCTTGCAGAACAGGCAGTCGTCACTGGTGTAGGGCATGGCAGCACCCTAGAGGTCAGGACACGTTCGTGTCCGGCACCACGAGACCGGACTCGTAGGCCAGCACCACCGCCTGCACCCGGTCCCGCAGGTCGAGCTTGGTGAGCAGCCGGCCGACGTGCGTCTTGACGGTGCTGTCCTCCACCACCAGCCGCTGCGCGATCTCGTGGTTGGACAGCCCGGCCGCCACCAGCCGCAGCACGTCGAGCTCGCGGGCGGTCAGCGCGCCCAGCCGCGCCGGCACCGCGCCGCCGGGGTCGGGCGGCGGCCGCAGCGCCCGGGTGAACGCGTCGATCAGCCGCCGGGTGACGGCCGGGTCGATCAACGCATCGCCGGCGGCGACGGCATGGACGGCCGCGATGAGCTGCTCGGCCGGCGCGTCCTTGAGCAGGAACCCGCTGGCCCCCGCGCGCAGCGCCGCGTAGACGTATTCGTCGGTGTCGAAGGTGGTCAGGATCAGCACCCGGGCGGTGGTGCGGGCCAGCACCGTGCGGGTGGCCTGCAGGCCGTCCAGCCGGGGCATCCGGATGTCCATCAGGACGACGTCCGGGGCCAGCGCGACGGCCCGCTCGATCGCCTCGACCCCGTCGGCGGCCTCGCCCACCACCTCGATCCCGTCGGCGGCCCCGACGATCACCCGGAATCCCGTCCGCACCAGGCGCTGGTCGTCGACGATCAGCAGCCGGATCGGCGCGCGCTCGGCGTCCTGCATCAGCCCAGGGTAGGGCGGGAGCGACGACCCGGAATCCACCTGGGGGCCGCATCGAGCCGCGCGGGTCCGCCTCGGGGATGACACCCGGCGGGCGAGGGGCGGCCTCCACCCCGCGGCCGATCCGGGGCCGACAGATCCACCCCGGTGCGGACGATCCCGCCGGGTCCGCCGCCGCACACTCGCTGCCATCAGTCGGGCCGCCCGGCCCGTCCCGATCGTCAGGAGCACGTGATGACCAACCTCTCCACCCGCCGGGTCGCCGCCCCGTCGAGCACCGGATCGATGACGCCGGCCCGGCGACTGCGCTGGCTCGGACCGGTCGGCATCGTCGCGGCGGTCGGGTTCAGCGTCGCCGAATGGATGGTCGTGCGCGGCCCGGACAACGACGGCACCGTGCCGCAGACGCTGCTCGCGCTCACCATGACGGCGCCGGTCGTGCTGGCCCGGCGGTGGCCGGTGCCGGCCGCCGCCGCGGTGCTCGTCGCCGCGCTGGTGAACGGGCTGGTGTACCCGGACCTGGTGCGGTGCGCGGGCGCGATCCCGGCGGCGATCTACATCGCGTTCGCGGCCGGTGCCTGGTCCCGGGAGAACGGGCGGTCCTGGGCCTGGCCGATCGCCGGGCTGCTGCTGAGCGCGGGCGGGGTCGTCGCCCAGTACGCCTGGGACCCGGCGCTGCACGCCGACTCGTCCTTCCTGGTGTTCGGGCCCGGTCTGGTGACGATCGGTTGGGCGGCCGGCGTCGGCTGGTCGCTGCTGGCCCGCCGGTGGACCGCCTCCCGGGTCGCGACGGCCGGGTAACCGGCTACCGCAGCCGGGCGGAATTGGCGACAATTCACCAACGAGGAGGCGTGATGTCCGCTCCGCGACGGCCGACCCTTCCCGCCTGGCTGGATCGGGTCGGGCCGGGCAACCTGGCCGCCACCGTCGTGCTGCTCTGGGGCTCCGTCGTGCTCGTCGGCGAGCAGCCGGACGCCGGCCCGGCGGCCATCGTGCTGGTCCCGCTGGCGGTGCTGCCCCTGTTGGCCGTCCGCCGGTACCCGGCCGGCGCGGCCGTTGCCCTCGCGGCCGGCGTGCTGCTCGCCCAGTTGGCCGCCGGCCCGCTGGTCACCTGCGGGGTCGTGCTGCCGACGGCGCTGATCATGGCGTTCCAGCTGGGTTCGCGGCTGCTGTCCACCCGGCAGGTGGCGGTCGGTGGGCTGGGACTGATCGGGGTCGGTCTCGGCGAGGTGCTGCTGGACCCGGTGCTGGGCACGATCGCCGCCGCGGTGTTCGTGTTCGGCCTGGGCACGACGCTGTTCGTCGGCGGGTTGATGGTCCGCTCCCGGGTGCGGATGGCGGTGACCCTGCGCCGGCGGACCGAGGAGCTCGCCCGGCAGCGGGACCGGACGGCGGCGCTGGCCGTCGCCGCCGACCGCGAGCGCATCGGCGCGGATCTGGAGTCGTCCGTGCGGGCCCGGGTGGCGGCCATCGCCGACCTGGCCGCCGGCGCCCACCCGTCGGCGGCCGACCGGGTCTCGGCCGACCCGGTCTCGGTCGGCCCGGTCTCGGTTGACCCGGTCTCGGTTGACCCGGTCTCGGTTGACCCGTTGTCCGCCGACCGGGTGCGGCAGGCGCTGATCGACATCGAGTCCGAGGGGCGGGCGGCCCTCGCCCAGATGCGGTCGATCGTCGGCACCCTGCGGGAGGCGCCGACGACCCCGCCCCCGGGGTTGCGCGACCTGCCCGAACTGGTCCGGCGGGCCACCACCGCCCGGGTCCGGCTGCGCTACCAGGGAGACCCTCGACCGCTGCCGCCCAACGTGGAACTCAGCGCCTACCGGATCATCGAGCGGCTGCTGCCCGGCGACGCCGAGGACGTCCCCCGCGAGGTGCAGGTGACGATCCGATTCGGCGACGACGCGCTCGACCTGTCCGTCCGGCGCCGGCCGGACGCCGCCCCCGGCGCCGCCCCGGACCCGACGGCCCTGTCCGTGGCGCGCGCCCGCGCGCAGGTGGTCGGCGGGCAGGTGACGGCTTCCCCGTCGGCG
>JBDHZW010000137.1:0-12562 GCA_039812105.1 Nakamurella sp. | reverse complement strand
GGTCAGAGCCGCAGCACCCGACCGGCCACCACCAGCAGCACGTCGTCGCTGGCCGCCGCGATGCGCTGGTTGACCCGGCCGAGCAGGTCCCGGAACGTCCGGCCGGACCGGTGCTCGGGCACCACCGACCAGCCCACCTCGTTGGTCACCGCCACCAGCGGCCCGGCCGCCGCCCGCCAGGCCCGCTCGAACCGGTCCAGCTCCGCGTCGAACCGAGGCTCCCAGGACGGGAGCCGCTCGTCCCAGGTGCCCAGGCCGTCGACCACCGCGGTGACCCAGGTGCCCAGGCAGTCGATGAGCACCGCCCCCGACGCCGCGTCGAGCGCCGCGGCCAGGTCGGTCGTCTCCACCGTCGGCCAGTGGGCCGGCCGCCTGGCGCGGTGCGCGTCGATCCGGTCCGCCCACTCCGGGTCGACGGTCCGGTCGGGTACCGGCCCCGGCGCGACGTAGGTGACCGCGGCCGCGCCGGCCAGCAGCTCCTCGGCGATCCGGGACTTGCCCGACCGCACCCCGCCGGTGATCAGGGTGCGGCGGCGCGGCATCACCCGACCGTACCGGTGACCGGCCGGTCGCTCGTCCCGACGAACGTCAGCTCGGCAGCTCGGTCGCGCTCGGCCCCGGGTCGGCCAGGAACAGCTTCGCCTGGGCGGTGAACCGCGCGGCCTGCTCGATCTGGATCCAGTGGCCGGTGTGCGGCAGCACGTGCAGCTGAGCATTCGGCAGGTTCTCGGCCAGGTAGTAGCCGGCCCGGACCGGCAGCATCCGGTCCTCGCGGCCGTGCAGGACGAGCACCTCGTGGGCGATGTCGGCGAGATCCGCGGGGCTGTAGCCGACCGGGCCGTGCCGGGGGTCGAAGGTGGCCAGGTGCGAGCGGCGCACGTCCGGCCGGGTGGCCAGCGCCGTCCGGGTCCGGGCGATCTCGTCGAGCCGGCCGGCGAACAGGTCAGGATCGTCGGCGAACCGGACGAGCAGGTCGGACATCGCCTGCGCGGTGGGGTTGTCGTAGAAGGTGATGAGCCGCATCAGGTCGTCGCCGGGCGGGATCGGTGCGCCACCGCTGCCCATCAGGATCATCCTGTCGATCCGTTCCGGGGCGATCTGCGCCATGCGCAGCGTGATCATCCCGCCCATCGAATTGCCGACGACGTGCGCCCGGCCGACGCCCAGCGCGTCGAACAACGACAGCACCGACCGGGCGCGCAGATCGGTGTACGCCGGCATGCCGCCGGCCGGCGCCGGATCCGGGTGTTCGGAATCCCCGAAGCCCAGCAGGTCCGGTGCGATGCAGAAGTAGTCGTCGGCGAAGTCCGGCATGAGGTGCGCCCAGTTGGAGGGTGCGCTCACGCCGGGTCCGGAGCCGTGCAGGAACACGACCGGCGGTTCGGACGGGTCTCCGCAGGTGTAGACGCGCAGCCGGTGGGCGCCGGCCCGGAGGTCGCGCCCGACGACCTCGGAACCGGCCCCGGCCGTGGTGCGGACGGCGGTCGTCACTTCGGTTGGTCCTGGACCGAGGCGGCGACGGCCTCGTCGACCGCGGCCTTGCGCAACTGCTCGCCGCGCTCCGCGCCCTCGATCAGCCACTTGCCGAGTTCCAACGGGTTCTTGTGGCCCCACAGGCTGATCGCCTCGTACTGGGTGACCTCCCAGCTCTCCTCGTCGTCGATGATCAGCCCGCCCCACCCGAACTCGACGGCGATGCCGGACGGGCTGTGGGCGTAGAAGGAGAACATCTTGTCGTTCGGGTGCATGCCCAGGGTCATCAGCAGCGGAACCCGCGCCTCGCACACGCGGTCGTACGCCCAGCCGACGTCCTCGCGACGGTTGTTCTCGATCAGCAGGTGGTGCAGCTTGAACGGGGCGGGCGCCTCGGCGAACGCGATGGTGTGGTGCCGGCCGTTGCAGTGCGTGAAGGCGGCGTCGATGAACACGCCGGGGGCCAGTTCCTCCTTGATGTGGTCGGAGATCTTGAACCCGAGATGGCCGTAGAACTCCAGCATCGCGGCCTGGCCACCCTCGCTGCAGAGCAGGAAGATGTGACCGGCGCCGCCCTGGTCGGTCTGGAAACCGTACTGGTTCACGTCGTTGCGGTACGGCTCGGCCGCCAGTTGCAGGCCGTTGATCAACTCGATGCGGATGCCCTCGGGGTCGTGCGTGACATACAGGCGGGCGACACCACGCTCGGCCTTGAGGTTCTCGTCGCCCTCGGCGACTTCGTGACCCTCTGAGCGCAGCAGTGCGACGACCTCGTCGAGGTCCGCATCGGAGCCGCAGTCGAAACCGGCGAAGGCGATGTCGTTCTTCGGGCCCCGGGTGACGATGGTGCGGTGGATGTGCTCGTCGAGGCGGAAGGTGCGGACGTCGTCCTCGTGCCGGGCGGGCATCACGCCCAGCAGGTCGACGAGGAATCCGCACCAGGCGTCGAGGTCGGAGGCCTCGATGCCCACGTAGGACAGTTCCTTGATGGTGGCGGTCATGCTGATTTCCTCTCCGGAGATGGTGTGACAGCGGTCTTTCCGCTGAATGATGGGGACGGTAGGGTCAGGCCGGGACGGCGAGTCCGGTGGTGTCGGCGGCCGCGACGAAGCGGTCCGGCCGGACGGCGACGACGCGGGCGCCGTGACGGCGCAGCCAGCTGATGAGAGTGCCGTCGATGTCGACGATCTCGTCCTCGCCCTCGGTGGCCTGGTCGGCCGCCCGGACGGCGATGAACCGGGCGCCGAGCGCCGCCCACCCCGCTCGCTCGTCGCCGGTGAGAAGGGTGGCCGGGTCGCAGTTGTCGCCCAGGACGACGAATCCGTCGCCGAGCAGGTCGTCGAGCAGGCCGATGAGCCCGCGCACGCTGGCCGCGCGCGGCTGCGGGATCATCCGGCCGACAACGCCTTCGGGTAGGCCGTTGGCCGTCGTCAGGCCGGTGAACCAGCCGGCCGGATACGTGGGCGGCCAGAGCAGGGGCGGCAGTTCGCCGCTCCGCTGTTCCCGGCCGAGCTCGGCCTGTTCCTGCGGGGTCAGCTGCTGCGTGATGATCCGGCCGAGCTGCACCGAGACATTCGTGTAGAACTCGACATTGGGTCGCCGCTCGGCTTCGTAGCTGTCCAGGATCGACTCCGGCAGGGTCCCGTCGAGGACGCCGGCCAGCTTCCAGGCGATGTTGAACGCGTCCCGGATGCCCGACTGCATGCCGGAACCGGCCCACGGCGGCATGAGATGGGCGGCATCGCCGAGCAGGAAGACGCGGTCCAGGCGCCACCGATCGGCGAACCGGATGTGGTGGCTGTAGAAGGCGTGGCCGCAGATGTCGACGTCGGCCCGGGAGACGCCGATCGACTCCAGCAGGGGCCAGACCTTCTCGGCGGTGTCGAAATCGGCGTCGGTCTCACCGGCCCGCAGCGGGATCTCCCAGCGGTGGTTGTCCCGCCCGAGCGCGATGTCGACGACGGGGCGCTCACGATCCGACCAGAACGTCAGGATGTGCCGATCGGGCCACCACCGCTTCACCTTGCCGTCGACCACCACCCAGCGGACGTCGATGGTGTCGCCGACCAGGTTCACGCCGAGCATCTCTCGGGTGGCGGCGTTGCCGCCGTGGCAGGCCAGGAGGTAGCGGGCGCGGACGGTCGACGTTTCGCCGCTGGCGCGGTCCCGGCCGGTCACGGTGACGCCGTCGTCGTCCTGCGCGACGCCGATCACCTCGGTGCCGTACCGGACCTGGATCTTGTCCCCGAATCGTCCCGCCCCGGCGCGCAGCGTCTGCTCCATCGCCGGCTGGAAGATCGCGTACGAGGTCGCATGGCCGAACTGCCCCGGCGGGAAAGGCATCCGGAGCAGCTCGACCCCGTCGTAGGTCACCCACCGCAGCGCGGCGGTCGGATCCATCTCCTTCTTGACCGGCTCGTCGAGGTCGAGCTCCTGGAAGATCCGCATCGTCCAGTCGTTCACGGTCACGGCGCGGGCGCGGGCGTAGACGTCGGCGTCGCGCTCGAACGCGACCGCGGTGACGCCACGAAGGCCGAGCGCATTGGCCGCCACGACGCCGCTGGGGCCGAAGCCGATGATCGCGACGTCGGTGTCGTAGATCGGACTCAAGGGCTGGATTCCTTTCCGGGAGGGCGAGGTGTCGCTCCAAGATCTCTGTCTGGAACGCTCGCTACAGAACTTGATGGACTCATTGAAGCGACGGTCGGGCCGCTGTGTCAAGAGGTTGTGGAATGCTCGCTACAGAACTTTCCGGCGCCACCGGCGGCGCATCTAGACTCGCTGCGTGGCGACGACCGCGGAGAGCCCCCCGAAGCGCCGGAACAAGCGCTTGGAACAGGGTGCGCGCTCACGCGTGGAGATCCTGGACGCCGCGGAGCGGATGATGTCCAGCCGAGGGTTCGACGGCACCAGCGTCGCCGACCTCGCCCGCGAATCGGGACTGCCCGTCAGCTCCATCTACTGGCACTTCAACTCCAAGACCGGGATCCTGGCCGCGGTGATGGAGCGGGGCGCCGAACGCTTCTTCGCCGACGTCCGGCCGGCGCCGGCGCGGCCCGGCGAATCTCCGGAGGAGCACCTCAACCGGTCGATGCGGGACGTGGGCGCCGTCTTCGTGGCGCATCCCGAGTTCCTGCGCCTGTTCGTGCTGCTCCTGCTGGGAAATCAGAGCCCGGAGATCGCGCAGATCGTCAGCCGGGTGCGCGATCGCGGCCGGGAGAGCCTGCTCGAACTACTGACTGCGACGCTGGCCCCGTGGGGCCCGGTGGCCGGCCCGGTCGCCGAGCGGATCGTCGACTTCGCTCTGGCCGGGTTCGACGGCTCCTTCCTCGCCTTGCAGGCCGACTCGCCCACGCCCCACGACACGTTGATGGCTCAGCTGGCGCGCTCGCTGGTCACGCTGGCCGATCGGGAACGCGCCGCCATCGGGGACGATCAGGACCGGTAGATGCGGGTGGCATTGCCCGCGCCGATCATCCGGACCACCCGCGCCGCGTCGGCCGCACTCCAGTCGCCCGCCCGGACCCATCGGCCCAGTACCCGGGCCATCCCCCGGCGCCACAGCAGCGCGCCGAGCACGTGCAGTTCCGGCGGCCCGCAGGCGTCGGACGAGTACAGCTGCTTGGCGAACGGGGCCAGCTCCAGCGCCTCGGCCAGCAGCCCCGCCGACCCGGCACCGAGGTGGTTGATCGCCAGCCCGACGTCCAGGTGCACGTTGCCGAACGCCTGGGCCAGGTAGCCGGCCGCCCGGTGGAAGGGATAGCAGTGCAGCAACAGGACCGGTACCCGGGCGATCGCCGGCTGCCGCAGCAGCGGACCCAGCAGCAGCGGATCCACCCGCCGCAGGTCCAGGTCCCGGTCCCCGAGCCCGACGTGCACCTGGATCGGCAGGCCGGCGTCGGCCGCCTCGTGCACCCCGAACGAGACGAGGGTCGGGTCGGTCAGCCGGCCGGTCCCGGCCCCGCGCAGGGCCCGGACGACGGCGGCCTCGGCCGGCCGGGCCCACTCGATGTCGAAGCCACAGCGGTACGCGGCAATCGTCTTGGCGCCGGCCACCCCACCGATCGACGCGTCGGCCAGCCGGGCCCGCAGCGCGTCGGCATACTCGTCGGCGTCGACGCCGTCCGCGAGCAGCGCCTCGGCCAGCGATTCCAGCCGCACCACCTCCCGGGTGCGGCCGCCCGACCAGGACGCCAGCTCGGTCGGGGTGCACAGCGTGTCGGTGCTGAACCCGGTGTCCACCAACCACTCCGCGACCCCGGCGGCCGGGATCAGCGCCCGCGCAACACCGACCGGGCCGAGCTCGGCCCGGCGCGCCCAGTACTGGTCCGGGGTCGCGTGCGGCGCCAGCCCGAGGAGCGGCGCGCACCAGCGGCGCACCGCGAAGCCGAGCTGGCTGTCGAACTGCGTCATGAAGTCCGGGATCGGGTCGGGGGACGCCTCGTTCAGCGACTCCTCGAACGCCGCCCGGCCCACGTCGACGGTGAAACAGCCGTGCACGTGGTGGTCGATCAGCGGCTCGGCCAGCGCGGCCGCCAGCTCGTCCGGGATGTCCGGCAGCCCGTCCAGGAAGGGGTGCGTCACCCGCTGAACGCCAACCGGAACGCGGCGGCGACCTGGTCGGCATCGGCCGCGGCGTAGGTGCGTTCTTCGTAGCGGCGCACGGCCAGGGTGCCGTCGACGATCGAGTCGCCGAGCAGTCCGCGGGCCAGCGCCGACCGGTCCAGGGCGTCGAGGGCGGTCGCCTGATCGGCGGCCAGCGCCAGCTCCGCCCGGCGGTCGGCCGGCAACTCGGTCGGGTTCACCGGCACCTCGTCCGGCAGCGGCAGCCCGTTCCGGATGCCGTGCGACGCCAGCCCGAGCACCGCCGCCGCGGCCAGGTACGGGTTGGCGCTGCCGTCGATGATCTTGACCTCGACCGAGGCGCCGTGCGGGTTGCCGGGTGTGGCGGCGACCAGGCGGATCGCCGCCTCCCGGTTCTCCAGACCCCAGCAGGCGAATGCGCCGGCCCAGTTCCCCGGCTTGAGCCGCCACGGCGACACGAAGGACCCGGCGAGGATCGCCTGCACCGCGGGCAGGCCGGACACCAGGCCGGCGATGGCCGCGCCGCCGGCTTCGGTCAACCCGTGCGGGCCGGAGCCGCCGGACAGCAGCGGGCCGTCGGTGTCGTCGAGCGACAGATGCAGGTGCGCCCCGGTGCCCGCTCCGCCGGCGAACGGCACCGGCGAGAACGACACTCCCAGGCCGTGTCTGGCGGCGGCGCGACCGATCAGCAGCCGGCCGAGAACGGTCCGGTCCGCGGTGGTGACGGGATCGGCGGGTGGCAGTGAGATCTCGAACTGGTCGCGACCGTACTCGGCGTGCAGCTGCTCGACCGGTAGCCCGGCGTGCTCCAGGCTCTCGGTCAGGTCGGTCAGCAGCGACGCGACATCCAGCAGGGTGCGCGCGCCGTAGCCCTGCCAGGCCGGACCGGTCCGGGCCGACCCATCGGGCTGGGTCAGCACGAACTCCAGCTCGGCGCCGGATCGGGCGGCGATCCCGGCGTCGGCCAGGGCGGCGACCACCTGCCGGAGCCGTCGCCGGGGGCAGCCGTCGAACCCACTGCCGTCCTGCCGGTGGAAGTCGGCCGGCGCCCAGGCGACGCCGTGCTCGATGATGGTGGTCGCGGCCGGGTCGATCCGCAGCCGCAGGTCGCCGATCACCCCGAAGTCCGGAGTGAAGGCGATGCCCATGTCCATGCAGAACACCAGCCACGACGGTGACGCGCCCATGCCGGTCTCGACGAACGTCGGGAATCGGGCCACCGGGACGCCTTTCGCTCGGATCACGCCGGCGTAGTCGACCGCGGTGCCGACCAGCAGCTGCACCGACCGGTCGTGCAGGCGGGCGGCGGTCGACTGGACGGGACCGCCGACGAAACGGGTGCTCGGTTCGATCATGGGAACTCCCGGGCTTTCCCGTTGAATGGCCGACTGTGCACCGACCGTAGCGCGAACCGGTGCCCGCGTCAGCCCCGCCGCGGGGCATGGGCCGGCGGCGCGGGTCCGCGCGGAACATCGGGCTGCCCCCGGCGACCCGACGTTCCGCACGGGCGGCCGGATCCTGACGGCCGGGCCGGATCACTGAGGGCCGCGGAGGTTGCGGTCGTTGGAGGCGACTCGAAGTTCCGCAGAGCCGTCGGGTCGACCCACCTCAACCGCACGGTGCGGGTCCGCGCGGAACATCGGGCTGCCCCCGGCGACCCGACGTTCCGCACGGGCGGCCGGATCCTGACGGCCGGGCCGGATCACTGCGGTCCGCGGAGGATGCGGTGGCTGAACCCGGGTTCCTTGTCCAGGTCGGCCCCTGAACAACCGCCCTCCTTCGTCGCCGGATTATCCTCAGCACCGCCCTCCTGTGTTGAATGGCGGCCTCGCCAGCTCGGCCGACCAGAGTGCGGCGGTCGGCGAGGGGAGCGGGTGTGCGGATCGGTCCGGTCGCGGCCCGTCCGCTCGGCCTGCTCCTGGGCTACGGCGCCGACCTGGTGCTGGGCGATCCGCGCCGCTGGCATCCGGTGGCCGGCTTCGGCCGGACGGCCGCCGCGGTGGAGCGATATTCCTACCGCGGGTCACGAACGGCCGGGGCCGCGCACACGGCGGTGCTGGTCGGTGCCGCAATGGCGATCGGTGGGCTGGCCGACCGGGCCACCCGCGGACGGCCGACGGCTCGAACGATCGTCACGGCGGCCGCGACCTGGGCGGTGCTCGGCGGCCGCTCGCTGCGCAAGGAGGCCGCCGCGGTCGGTGATCTGCTCGATGCCGACGACCTGCCCGGCGCCCGTCGGCGCATCACCCACCTGGTGGGCCGCAACCCGGAGTCGCTGGATGACGCCGGGATCGCCCGGGCCTGCGTGGAGTCGCTGGCCGAGAACACCTCGGACGCGGTCGTCGCGCCCCTGCTGTGGGGCGCGCTCGCCGGGCCGCCCGGCCTGCTCGGCTACCGCGCGATCAACACCCTGGACGCGATGATCGGCCACCGATCCGCGCGCTACGAAAGGTTCGGCTGGGCGGCGGCCCGGCTGGACGACCTGGCGAACCTGCTGCCGGCCCGACTCGCCGCGTCCCTGACCGTCGTCGCTGCGCCGCTGGTCGGCGGGATCCCGGAGCGGACGTGGCGAGCCTGGCGGCGGGATGCGGGCCGGCACCCGAGTCCGAACGCGGGTCCGGTCGAGGCCGCGTTCGCCGGTGCGCTCGGCCGGACCCTGGGCGGCGTCAACACCTACGGCGACACCATCGAGGACCGAGGAACCCTCGGCGATGGGCCGCCGCCGACGGTGCCGGACATCCGCCGGGCGATCCGGCTCTCCGCGGCCGTCGGCGCGGGGGCGTGTGCCTTCGGCGGCGTCGTGGCGGCGATCGCCGATCGGCGGCGACCCGGTCGGCCCTGCCGGCTCAGACGCCGTCGCCGAGGTGCTCGATGAGCGCCTCGACGCTCCGAGCGGTCGGAGCCGCGCCGTAGAAATACAAGGCCCAGTCCCACCGGGTGGTGCTCCATCGGTATCGGACATTCGGCCAGCCCAGATCCCAGGGCTCGGCGGAGCGCGGGCGCCGGGCCAGTGCGCCGACATGGCCGAGGCTGGCCCGGAACGAGCCGGTTGTCTCGTCATGGTCGAGCACGACGATGTCGCTGCGCGGGTCGAGTTCGATCACCAGCCGCAACGGGTCGGCGCTGACGTGCCGGGCGAACCACTCGCGTCCGTCGGCCGGCTGGAACCCCGGGTCCGCGGCCACAGGTTGTGCGTCGACTGTCGCATCCGCAACGACGGTCATCGGGTTGATGGCATGGACATGTGGGCGACCGCCAGGTTCTGCCGGCGGTCAAATGTTCGCTACGTTCCCGTGCCAGTAGGCGGCGATCTCGCTGGTGCACCGCAGGATCGCGTCCGGGCCGATCGGCGCCGGCCAGAACTGGAGGCGATAACGGTCCGGGGCGTCCTCGCCCTCCAACCTGGTGTCCCGTCGGCGGCCCTCGTCCATCCCGGCGGCGCAGTACCGCACCCGGTACGGGCCTGGTGCGGGCAACCGGACGGTATGCGTACTCATCCCGGCCCAGCCGAGCACGATCAGGTCGGGCCCGTTCAGCCCGATCGAGACCTCGACGGCGTCCTCCCACTCGCGCTCCAGTATCGGTTCGACGTCGGGGAATTCGACCTCGACCGGGACGGTGCCGGTGTGCAGACCGGTGATCAGGAACAGGCCGTCGCCGGTCCGGGCGCCGCAGAGCCCGTTCACCTGTCCCGGAAACGCCGTCTCGGGCAGCGGCTGCTCCGCCCAGCCGTCGGTCACGTAGAACTGCGCATACGAGACGTAAACGCCGCCGGCCAGGATCATCCCTCACCCCCTCCGTCCCGCCGATCATCTCGGATCGGCACACCGACCGTGGCCACCCCACCCCGCCTATCGTGGAGACCATGTCGCTGACGTCCGGACAGGCCCGTTCGGCACCCGCCCGGCCGGGCACTTCAACCGGCCGATGCCCGATCCGGCCGGCGTCATGTTCATCGAGCCCTTCGCGCCGCGGATCCGCGGCTCGGTCGGCGACGACACCGTGGTCGACAGCACCTCGTCGTGGATGCTGCATGAGCACGGCCAGCTGCCGGTGCTCTACTTCCCGACGATCGACGTCCGGATGGACATGCTCGAACCGAACGGGAACCGCTCGCGCAGCCCGGGCAAGGGGGACGCGGTGCACTACCGGCTGACGGCCGGTGACCGGCCCGTCGAGGAGGCGGGCTGGGCCTTCCCGGAACCCGAGATGGACGGCCTGGCCGGGCTGATCGCCTTCTACATGCCGACCATGACGTCCTGGCGGCAGGAGGACGAGCCGCTGCTCGGCCACGCCCGGAACCCGTACCACCGCATCGACGTGTTCGACACCTCGCGACACGTCAGGGTTCTCGTCAACGGCCGGATGATCGCGGAGACGGCCAGGGCTCGGGTGCTGTACGAGACCGGGCTGCCGCCCCGGTGGTACCTGCCGCCCGAGGACGTCGACGCGACGCTGCTGACCGCCAGTCCGACCCGGTCGACCTGCGCGTACAAGGGTCACGCACGGTACCTCGCGGTCCGCGCCGGCGACACGATCGAGGCCGACCTGGCCTGGGTCTACGACGAACCCTTGCCCGACGCCGCCCGGGTCGCCGGCTACCACTGCTTCTGGAACGAGCGGGTCGACCTGGAGATCGACGGTGAGCCGGTCGCCCGGCCGGTCACCGAGTTCGTCGCCGGCCCGCTGCCGTTACTGGGCATTCTGCCGCCGGACGACGTCGAGCGGCTGCGCGGATCACGATCGTGACGTCCGGGCCTGGTCGAGCGCCCAGGCCGCGGCCTGCTCCACGGAGTCGACGGCCGGCACCCCGGGTGCCGCCGCGGGCCGCCGGACGATCACCACGGGCACCGAGAGCCGTTCGGCAGCAGTCAATTTGGGTTCGGTCAGCGCGCCGCCGGAGTCCTTGGTGACCAGCACCTCGATCCGGTGCTCCCGCATCAGGGCCACCTCGCCGGCGACCGTGTACGGGCCCCGGGAGATCACCGACCGCCACTTCTCCGGCAGCGGCGCCAGCTCGACCAGTCGGACCAGCACGAACGGCGCGGCCATCGTCGTGAAGTGGCCCAGGGTGGTGCGGCCGGTGGTGAGCAACACCCGGCCGCCCGCGGCGGCCTCCGCGGCGGTGGGGTAGTCGTCGACCCAGTGCCAGGTCCCGGCCAGCGGATGATCGGCCCAACCGGGTCGGGCCAACCGCAGCACCGGCACACCGGCCGCGGCACCCGCCTGCGCCGCGTTCGCCGAGATCGTCGTGGCGAAGGGGTGGGTCGCGTCGACGACCGCCCGGATCCGGTGCGCCCGCAAATAGTCGGCCAACCCGTCGGGGCCGCCGAACCCGCCCACCCGCACCTCGCCGGCGGGCAACGCAGGGTCGCGGACCCGGCCGGCCAGCGATGAGATCACCGGCACTCCGGCGGCGTGCAACGTGGCCGCCAACGCCCGGGCCTCGCCGGTGCCGCCGAGGATCAGGACGGCGGGGCGGGACGCGGGGCCGGGCACCCGGGCAGGCTACCCACCCGCCCCTCACCCCGACGCACGCTCACGTCCCCCCACCGCGTCGATCATGGGAGCCAGCACCCGACACGCCGAGTGAATCGAAGACACACCGAGGCCAGAGGTGCAGAGCCCCATGATCAACTTCAAGGGGAGGGGCCGGGTTCAGACCCGGACCGTGCCCAGCTTCCAGTAGCCGGAGAACATGATCGACCGCCGGTCGGCGAGGTCCCGCTTGACCAGGTGCCGGCGCACCCCGCTGGCCAGGCCGGCCTCCCCGCACGCCCACACGTAGCGCAGCTTCGGCAGATCCAGTTCGGCGAGGCGGGCGAGCGCCGCCGATCCCGGGGTTCCGGAACCGCGCACCACGATCTCCGGGGTCACCTCGGCAGCCAGCGGCGTGTCGTAGGACGCGTCGGGCAGCTCCAGCAGCACGGTGAGCCCGTCCGCCGACTCCAGCGTCTCCAGCACCGAGTACAGGGCGGGCATCGCCGTCTCGTCCGCGACGAACAGCCGCGGACCACTGACCGCAGTGGGCCGGTAGCTGGAGCCGTAGGCGCGGAACCCCACCCGGTCGCCGACGACCGCGCGCATCGCCCACCGCGATCCGGGCCCGCTGTCGCCGTGCAGCACGACGTCGACGTCGATCTCGCCCTCGTCGGGCCGCATCGCCCGGACTGTGTACCAGCGCATCTCGGGTCGGCGGGCCTCCGGCACCTGCGCCACCGCGGTCCGCACGTTGACCCGGTCGGCGCTGGGCATCACCAGCTCCTGGTCGGGCCGGGCGGGGAAGATCAGCGCGAAGTACTCGTCCGGACCGCTGGGCCGGAACTGCCCGAACTCCGGCGCCGCAAAGGTGAACCGCCTGACATGCTCGGTCAACGGGCGCACCGCGGCCACCGTCATCTCGAACTGCTCGACGTCGTCCCGGTAGTTCGCCGGCGCCATCACCAGTGGCACCGCCGCCTTGAGCACCTTGAGCTGCAGCCGCTCCAGCGCCTCGACCGCCATC
>JBDHZW010000136.1:0-12787 GCA_039812105.1 Nakamurella sp. | reverse complement strand
CGATGTTGGTGCCGCCGGCGTGCAGGAACAGGAAGACGAGCGCGGTGGACGCCCAGAGCAGCGCGACCCCGGTGATCAGTCGACGGATCAGGAACGTACTCACCGACGCTCACCTCCCTTTTCGAAAGCACTGCCGTCACGAGGATTTCGGCGAGTAGTTGTAGATGTAGGGCACGATGTTGCCGTACTGCAGCTGCACCTGTACGTCGTCGGTGCTGGCGTAGATCTGGTCGTCCCGGTAGAACGGGGTGGCCCACTGCTGGTCGACGATGAACTCGTTGAGCTTCTGGTAGGCGGCGGCCTGCTCGTCACCGGTGGTGGTGCGGATCGTCTGGATGAGGGCGTCCAGCGTCGGATCGGTGGAGTGCAACGGGTTGAACAGGCTGGTGGGCAGGAAGAACGAGTTGACGGTGTTCCAGTCGGTGCCCATCCCGCCGCCGGTCAACGCCATCGCGTACTGGCCGGACAGGCTGCGCTGCACCAGCTCCGGGATCGGCAGGGAGTCCAGTTGCACGGTGACGCCGATCGCGGCCAGCTGCTGCTGGACTGCGGCGAACAGTTCGCTGCCGAACAGCGAGCTCAGGTCGGGGATGGTGACGGTGAACCCGTCGGCGTACCCGGCCTCCGCCATCAGCTCCTTGGCCTTGGCCACGTCGTAGGGGAACGCGTCGTCCAGATCGGCGACGTAGGCCTGCGATTCGGTGTTGAAGATCTGGTCGGTGGCCTCGGCGTGCCCGGCCCGGAAGGCCGCGATCAGCGAGTCGGAATCGATGGCGTAGGCGATCGCCTGGCGCACCCGCTGATCACCGAGGGCGGGCACGATGGTCCCGGCCCGGTCGTAGATCATCAGCCCGGACCAGTCGTCCCGCGAGCTCTGCACGGTGACCCCGGAGGCGGCCGTCGCCTCGTCGTTCTGGGTCAGGTCGAGCGGGGTGCCCTGCACCTGGCCGGACTTGATCGCGTTGATCCGCGCGGTCGCGTCGGTCATCGTCTTGATCACGATGGTGCCGTACTTGATCAGGTCCTTGTCCCAGTAGTTCGGGTTCGCCTGGTAGGTGTAGGTGTCACCGGCCACGGTCTCGTCGGCCACCAGCGTGTACGGGCCGCTGCCGACCGGGTTCGTGGCCAGGTCGGCCGAGGTCAGCGACGTCGGGCTGGCCATGATCCCGATGGTGGTGGCCAGCGCGTCCAGCAGGCCCGGGTCCGGGGTCGACAGCTTCAGCACGACGGTGGTCGGGTCGGTCGCGGTGATCGTGTCGACCGAGGCGATCGAGCTGGAGTTCGGCCCGTCCGTGTCCTTCTGATGCTGCAGGTTGGCCACCGCGGCGTCGGCGTCGAACTTGGTGCCGTCGGTGAACGTCACGTCGTCCCGCAGGGTGAGCGTCAACTCGGTCAGATCGTCGTTGTAGGCCCACTTGGTCGCCAGCATCGGCACGACCGTGCCGTCCGGCTGCTTGCGCATCAGCGTGTCGAACACCGGCTGGAAGTAGTTGACGAGCAGCCCGTCCACCGCCTGGGCGGGATCGAAGCTGGTCAGCTCGCCGGAGTTGGCGATGGTGAGCGTCTGCGACGCGCTCGCCGAGTCGCTGCCCGACGACGACGAGGCCGACGACGACGAGCAGCCGGCGGCGGTCAGGGTCGCGACGGTCACCAACGCGAACGCGGCGGTCAGCCGCCTGAATCGGTTGCGCATAGGGTTCCTAGTCTCGAGGTGGGGATGAGAGACGAGGATCCGCAGGGCATCCCGCTCGACGGGGCGCGCACACCGCCGGGCCAGGATGAGCCGTCGGGCCGAACCTCGTCGTTCTCGATTGACTGATATGGATCGTAGGAGCGATCGGGCGCTGTGGTCAGGGCCACGTGGAGATACCAGCTATTGGCATTCGGCCGGCGGTCAGATGATCATGGCCCGGGCGAACGCCTGCCGGGTGCCGACCTGGATGTTGCCGGCGCCGACGCAGTCCCCGATGGCGAAGAACTGCGGGGCGGTGTCCGCGTAGCTCATCGCCTCGGCCAGGCGGTTGCGATGCCCGCCGCAGATGACGATGTCGTCGCCGACCAGCTCCCGGGGCGCGCCGTCGGGGTCCAGGTAACACAGCCGGTTCCCGTCCAGCGCGGTCGTTCTCGCCCGCACCACGGTGTGCAGATTGGCGTAGCGTTCCCATTCCGGGGCCTCCAGGGTGGTCCCGTCCGGCAGCTCCTTGACGAAGCTGGCGGTGATGTAGTGCAGGCTGGAGGCGTCGCTGGCGATCCGGTCCTGCCGGGTCAGCACGGTCACCGTGTGACCGCACCGGACCAGGTGGATGCCCATCTCGATGCCGGCCTCGGAGCCGCCGACGATCAGCACGTGCTCGCCCAGTTCGGCCTCCCGGGACCACATGTCGTCGCAGGTGGGATAGCGCGGCCGGCCGTCGGCGTCGAACATGCCGGTGATGCTGCGGGGCACGTGCGGGATCGCGCCGGTGGCGGCCAGGACCACGTCGTAGCCGTCCGCGGCGATCTGCTCGGGGGTCGGCGCGCAGTTCAGCACCGCGCGCACCGGGCGCCGGCCGACCTGGCGGACCAGCCAGTCCCGGTAGTTGCGCAGCGGCCACTTGAACGCGAAGTGGTCGGCGTGGGCCAGCTGACCGCCCAGCGCGCCGGACATCTCGTACAGGGTGACGTCGTGGCCCCGGTCGGCCGCGGTGATCGCCGCCCGCAGGCCGACCGGACCGCCGCCGATCACCGCCACCGTCCGGCGCCGGCGGACCGGCCGGGTCAGCCGGGGCAGTTCGTGTTCCAGCCCGAACACCGGGTTCACCGTGCACACCGACACCCACGGCTCGGCCTCTTCGAGAACCTTTCCGTGGCAGACGTTGCACTTCAGGCACGGGGTGATGTCGTCCGCCCGGTCCTCGAGCATCTTCTGCCCGTACTCCGGGTCGACGATGAACGCCCGGGCGACGCCGAACATGTCGCATTTGCCGTCGCGCAGATAGCCTTCCATCTCGGCGGGCTCCTGGAACCCGCCGATCGGGGCGAGCAGCGCGGTGATCCCCTCGGCCTTCATCCGCACCGCGAAGTCGACGGCCGGGTGATCGCCGAAGGCGAAGTTGTAGCCGGTCGGGTGCGACCGGGTGCCGTCCCGCTCCCGGATCTGGAAGATGTCCACGTCCGGGTCGATCAGCCGGCAGAACTCCATCACCTGGTCGGCCGTCACGCTGACCGACTGGATCGGGCCGTACCCGAACGGCATCTCCCAGGCGATCTGCGCCTCGGTGATGAAATCGCCGCCGAACGCGCGCTTCACCGCGGCGTACACCTCGCGGATGAACCGGGACCGGTTCTCGATGGTGCCGGCGCCGTACTCGTCGTCCCGGTCCGTCCCCCGCGGCAGCAACTCCATGTCGCACCGCATGGTCATCCCGTCGTAGCCGAACGTCCGGTACATCCGCAGCTTCTCGACGAAAGCGTCGATCACCCCGGGGATCCGGTCGGCGGGAATCGGCTCGTCGACCGGCGGCGGCCCGCCGGCCGGCGGCGGCCCCAGGCGCCGGCCGCCGTACAGCGAAAATCCTTCCGGCCAGTCGATCTCCGCACACACCAGGAGCTTCGAACCGTAGAAGTGGATGTCCTCGGCCAGCAGCGACAGGTAGTTGTGCACGCTCGGGTCGGTCAGGTCGAAGGACTGCATGTGGGTGAAGTCCAGATCCGCCGGACCGGCGTGCTGATCGGGGTTGTCCCACTCGGCGATGGTCACGATGGCCGCGCCGTTGCGGGCCACCGAGGCGTGGAACGTGCGGTACCCCTCGGCCGGGAAGCGTTCGGGGCCCTGCAGGAAGTGCGGTGACGCGTTCGGGTACAGCAGCCGGCTCTTGAGCACGTGGTTGCCCACTCGGACGGACGACAGCAGGGTCCGGAAGGGTCGGCGGGATTGGGTGTCCATGCGTTGACGACTCCCTGGTCGGGGCTTCCTGGTCGGGGCGCGGGCGTTCGCCAGCGATCCTGGGTCCCCGGCCCCGCCGGGGTCCATCCCCCACCCCGATACCTGCCGTGCCGAATTCTGATGGGACTCGTTGCGATAGCTGGCATCGGCGCGAACGGGGGTACGTCGCGCGGCCACGCCGATAACCTCGGTCTCCACCGAAGGGAGTCAGCGTGGATGTCGACGGGATGGATATCGAGATGGTCGATCGGGTAGCGGATGTGGACGTCCTGGTGATCGGCGCCGGGAGCGCCGGACTGGCCGCGGCGGTCACCGCCACCGAGCAGGGCGCCTCCGTCGCCGTGGTCGACAAGCTGGAGCTGACCGGCGGTCCGTCCCGGATCAACCCGTCCAGCCTGGGCATGTTCGCGGTGGAGAGCTGGATGCAGCAGGAGCTGCACGTCGACCTGTCCCGGGAGGAGGCGTTCCGGCTGTTCGGCGAGCACGCCCGCTGGCGCACCGACACCCGGACGCTGTCCGCCCTGGTCCGGCACTCGGGCCCGACGATCGCATGGTTCAACTCGCTGGGCATCCACTTCGACAACGTGGTCGCCTACTACACCGGCGCCAAGGCCACCTGGCACATCCGGCACGACCCGGAGAACCCGGTCATCGCCGACGTGCTGACCGACCGGGCCCGAGCCGGCGGTGCGGAGTTCCACCTGGCCACCAGGGCGGAGCGGCTGCTCACGGCCGGCGGCCGGGTCACCGGCGCGCTGGTCACCGGCCCCGACGGCCGGACCCGGGCGATCGGCGCCCGCTGCACCGTGCTGGCCTGCGGCGGCTACCAGGGTTCGCCGGAGCTGATCGAGCGCTACACCGGCCTGCGGGTCGGCGTCGACCTGTTCACCTACGCGATGTTCACCCACGACGTGCACCAGGGCGAGGGCCTGCGGATGGCCTACGACGTCGGCGCGGGCACCTCCCCGACCATGCTCGAGACCTACACCTACCTGCCCGACCCGCACGGCGGGCCGGGCGGCACCGCCCCCGAGCTCAGCGCCTTCCGGCAGCCCAGCCTGCTGGTCAACCGCCGCGGCGAGCGATTCGTCCCGGAGACCGTGCTGAAGAACCCGGCGGACGCGGCCAACGCGGTGCGCCGGCAGCCGGGCAGCACCGCGTACATGATCGTCAGCGGCGAGCTGGCCCGCCGCTACGACGAGCAGGGCCTGCCGTACCAGCTCTACCGCCTGTTCCAGGCGCCGGGCACGTTGCCGGACATCGACGCACTCGTCCGCGGCGCCGAGGCGCAGGGCTACCCGAACCTGTTCGCGGCCGACTCGGTCGCCGAACTCGCGGCCAAGACCGGGATCCCCGCCGACACCCTGGCCGGCACCATCGCCGAGTACAACGCCGCCTGCGAGATCGGCCGGGACGAGCAGTTCTTCAAGCCCGCCCGGCACCTGGACCGGCTCGACCCGTCGACCGGCCTGTACGCCGCCAAGTTCGCCCTGGGCAGCTACGGCAGCTCCGGCGGCATCGCCGCGGACGAGCACGGCCGGGTGCTGGATCCCGCGGGCGACCCCATTCCCGGGCTGTACGCCAGCGGCCGGGACGCCAACAGCCTCTACGGCGGCAGCTACCCGTACGTGATGGCCGGCGCGATCTCCGGCTTCAGCTACACGATGGGGCGGCTGACCGGCCGGCACGCCGCGCTGACCGCCCGCCGGACCCCGGCCCCGGACCCCACCCCGGACACCGCGCCCGAACCGGCCACTGAACCGGCCACCGCGGGCAGCGCCCGGTGACGGCCGCCGAGACGACCACCTCGATACCCACCGGGACCGTCACCGCCCGGGTGGTGCAGTACGACCGGTACGGATCGGCCGACGCCCTGCGGGTGCGCACCGTGCCCGTCCCCGCGCCCGGTGCCGGGCAGGTGCGCGTCCGGGTCCGGACGGCCGGGCTCAACCCGTTCGACAGCAAGGTCCGCATCGGGGCCGGTCCGTACCGCAGCGACGGGCCGTTCCCCCGCGGCGTCGGCCAGGACTTCGCCGGCACCGTCGACGCTGTCGGCGACGCTGTCAGCGACCCGGTCGGCGACGGTGCCGGCACCACCGCGGGCGGCCGGCCGGCCTACCACGACGGCACGCCGGTCGCCCCGGGCGACGACGTGATCGGCTGGGCCGACCGGTGCGCGATGAGCGAGTTCGTCGTGGTCGGTGCGGACGCGCTGATCCGCAGGCCGGCCGGGCTGGGCTGGGACCTGGCCGGGGCGTTGCCGACCCCCGCCCGCACCGCGCAGACGGGCCTGGACCTGCTGGGCGTCGGAGCCGGCGACGTCGTGCTGCTCGGCGCGGCCGCCGGCGGCGTGGGCAGCCTGCTGGCCCAACTGGCCATCGCCCGGGGCGCCCGGGTGATCGGCACCGCGAGCGCCGGCAACGCCGACTTCCTCGCCTCGCTGGGCGTCGTGCCGGTCGAGTACGGCGCCGGCCTGGCCGACCGGGTGCGGGCCACCGGCCTGACGCCGACCGCGGCGATCGACTGCCACGGCCGTGAGGTGGTCGACACGGCGTCGGCGCTGGGCCTGCCGCCCGGCCGGATCATCACCATCGTGCGGCACGACGTCACCCGCGAGCTCGGCCTGGCCGACCCGGGCTTCCCCGCCCGCACCGCCGGCGGCCTGCGGCAGGTGGTGGACGCCGTCGTCGCGCACGCGATCGAGATGCCGGTCCGGGCCTACCCGCTGGACCGGGTCGGCGACGCGTTCGCCGAGCTGGACGGCGGCCACGTCCGCGGCAAACTGGTGCTCCGGCTGGACGCCGCCGCGGGCCACGTCACCGACGAGATCATCGACCCGACAAGGAGAATGGCATGACCGACACGATCGCCGAGCTGACCGGCCGGCTGGACCGGCTGGAGGCCGTCCAGGAGATCACCAACCTGATGGGCCGCCGGGCCTACCTGCACTCGGCCGGCTTCAACGACCGCGAGCTCAAGGAATGCTGGTCGGCCGAGCGCGACGACATCGCCTTCGAGGCCGAGGACTGGGGAGTCTGGGACGGCCGCGAGCTGATCACCAAGATCTACATCGACGAGAACCCGTTCCCGTCAGACACCAAGGGCCTGCTGATCGAGCACACGCTGACCACCCCGGTGATCGAGATCGCCGACGACGGGCTGACCGCCAAGGGCGTGTGGATCTCGCCCGGCCACGAGACCTTCCCGATCGTGCCCGGCGAACTGCCCAAGCCGCACTGGTCGTGGGGCCGGTACAGCGTCGACTTCGTCAAGGAGAACGGTCGCTGGCTGATCTGGCACCTGCACGTGCTGACGACCTTCCGCACCCCCTTCGATCAGAGCTGGGTGGACTCGGCGGTCCGGCGGCCCGACTACTTCCCGCAGGAGGGCGACACCATGGAGGGCATGACGCCGCCGAGCCGGCCGGTCACCTTCAACCAGCCCTACCATCCCGACGTCACCCCCGCCTACCAGCCGGTCCCGCCGGACCCGTACCGCACCTGGGCCGACGTCACCAGCTACACCGATCCCGCCTGAACCCCGACAGCGACGAAGGAGAACGTCATGGGACGACTTGCCGGAAAGACCGCGCTGATCACCGGGATCGGCGGCGGCATGGGCCGGGCGGCCGCGCTGCGGTTCGCCGCCGAGGGCGCCAACATCGTCGGCTGCGACCTGTTTCCCGAGGGCGCCGAGGAGACGGTGCGGCTGGTCCGCGAGGCCGGCGGCAAGATCGAGAACGTCGCCCCGGTGCAGCTCACCGACCCGGCCGACGCGGCCGCCTGGGTGGACCGGGCGGTCGAGGTGTTCGGCGGCGCCGACATCCTGTACAACAACGCCTCCACCCCGAAGTTCGGCCCGATCCACGAACTGTCCACCGACGACTGGGACTTCGTGATCAACAACGAGCTCAACCTGGTCTACTACACGACCAAGGCGATCTGGCCGCACTTCATGCAGCGCAAGGGTGGTGTGGTGCTCAACGTCGGCTCGATCGCCGGCACCCGCGGGGTCGAGTTCATGCCGCAGAACGCCCACGGCACGGCCAAGGCCGGGGTCATCAACCTGACCCAGCAGCTGGCCGTCGAGGGCGGCCCGCACGGCATCCGGGTGGTCTGCGTCAGCCCCGGGTTCACCGTCACCCCGTCCACCGCCTGGCTGGTCGACTCGGGACCGGAGCCGTTCCGCAAGAACATCGCCCGCATCCCGCTGGGCCGGGTCGGCCAGCCGGACGACATCGTCAACGCCGCCCTGTTCCTCGTCTCGGACGAGGCGTCCTGGATCACCGGGATCAACCTGGTGGTGGACGGCGGCGGCAGCGTCCTGGGATGACCGGGCCGGAGCCGGCCCGGGCGGCGATCGTCACCGGCGGCAGCAACGGCATCGGCGCCGCGATCGTCCGCCGGTTGCGGTCAGGTGGTTGCCGGGTCGCGGTGATCGACTCGGCCACCGGGCCGGAACCGGCGGCGGCCGACCTGGTCACCCTCCCGTGCGACATCGCCGACGCCGACGCGGTGCCCGCCGCGGTCGCGGCCGCCCGCGACCGGTTCGGCCCGGCCTCGGTGCTGGTGCACTGCGCGGCCTTCCAGCACGTCGCCCCGTTCGACGAGCTGACGGCGGCCGACTGGCAGCGCACGTTCCGGGTGAACGTGGACGGCGCGTTCCACGTGCTGCGCGCGGTGCTGCCGGATCTGCGGGCGGCCGGCGACGGCCGGGTGGTCGTGCTCACCTCGTCCAGCTACTACACGCCACCGGTGGGGATGGCCCACTACATCGCCAGCAAGGGCGCGCTGACCGGGCTGGTCCGCGGGCTGTCGGCGGAACTGGGCGCCCACGGCGTCACCGTCAACGCGGTCGCCCCCGGGCTGACCCGCACCGCGAACGCGGTGCGCAACGTCCCGGCGGCGCACTTCGACCGCGTGCGCGCCCGGCAGGCCATCCCGCGGTCCGGCGAACCGGACGACATCGCGGCCACCGTCGAATTTCTCGTCTCGCCGGCGGCCGGTTTCATCACCGGTCAGACGATTCTGGTGGACGGCGGGGAGAGCCGGCTGTAGCCGGATCGGCCGACCGGCACTGGGCCACCAGCTCCTCCCGGAACCAGGCGTGCGCCGGGTCGGCGTCGTAGCTGGGGTGCCACCACAGCGTCTCGTAGATCTGCACCCGGCCGAACGGGGTAGGGACCCCGATGGTGCCGCTGGTCGGCCCCAGCCGTTCGGCCAGCCGGCTGGGCACCACCCCGACCAGGTCGGTCCCGGCCACCACGGTCGGCAGCGGCAGGAACCCGGACGTGCGGACCCGCGGCGAGCGGTGGAACCCGAGTTCGCTCAGCCGCCGGCCGGCCGGGGTGACATGCGCCTTGCCGAAGTACGGCACGACCTGGGGCAGCGCGACGAACGCGTCCCAGGTCAGCTGCCCGTCGACCAGCGCGGGGTTGGCCGGGTCGACCAGGCACACGTAGTGGTCGACGAACAGCACTTCGCTGCGCCCCTCGATGCCGATGCCCGGGACCGCGGCGATGAAGTCGGCGTTCATCAGGTCCCGCTCGCTGTCGGTCGGGTTGGCCGGCAACGGACGCAACTCGATCCGCACCCCCGGTGCCTGCCGGTGGATCGCGGCGAACGCGTCCCGCAGCTCCAGCGCCGCGAAGTCCGAGGCCATCACGGTGAAGGTGCGCTCCAGCGTGGCCGGGTCGACCCGGGCCTCCCCCAGCATCGCCTTCTCCACCAGCGACAGCGCCAGCTGGACCTGCGGCAGCAGCACCCGCCCGAGCGGGGTGAGCTCGTAGTCGCGGCCCACCCGGACCAGCAGCTCGTCGTCGTAGTGCTGGCGGAGCCGGGCCAGGGCGGTGCTCATCGACGACTGGCCCATGTGCACGCTCTGGCCGGCCTTGGTGACGTTGGCCTCCACCAGCAGGGCGCGCAGCGGGATCAACAGGTTCAGGTCGCGGCCGGCGATGGCCATCGTTGCTCCTCGGCGCCGAACGGATCGGTCCCTTCTCGCCCCGGACCCAGCGGCCAGGAACCCGATCAGCCTACCCACCGGGCCCCTTGGGCCGATCCGTTCACGCTGCGTGAAGCTGTGAATCGGACCGGTTCACCGGCGCCTCCCTTATGCTCGACCGGCGGCGACGAGGCCGCCACGAGGGAACGGGACGGGACGCGAGCGGTCGTGACGGAGCTGCGACGGATCGACATCAACCTGCTGATGGTGCTGGACGCGCTGCTCACCGAACGGCATCTGACCCGGGCCGGCGAACGCATCGGGATGACCCAGCCGGCGGTCAGCGGGGCGCTGACCCGGCTGCGCCAGCTGTACGGGGACCAGTTGCTGGTCCGGGTCGGCGGCTCCTTCGAACTCACCCCGGCCGCGCAGAACCTGCTGCCGCTCGTCCGGCGAGCCGTCGCCGAGGTCAACCGGACGCTGGACCTGACCCCCACCTTCGACCCGCGGACCAGCACCCGCACCTTCATGATCTCGGCCTCGGACTACGTGCTGGCCCACCTCACCAGCCCGCTGCTGGCCGCCTTCGCCCGGGAGGCGCCCGGGGCGACGGTGGAGTTCGACGGGCTGCCCAGCGGCGAGGAGGTCACCCCGGTCGACCTGCTCCGCTGGGACGTGATCATCGCCGGCGCCGGCCGCGGGGTGCCCGGCAAGCAGCAGAAGCTGTTCTCCGACGAGTTCGTCACCATCGTCGACCGGCACAATCCGCGCCTGCGCGACGGCCGGCTGACCCTCGACGATCTGAACGAGATGTCGCACGTGCGAAGCATTCTCGGCGGCCAGGAACTCACCATCATGGACGTGGTGCTGGCCGCCGCCGGGGTCCGCCCGCGGGCCGCGATCGCCGTGCAGGGCTTCCTGGCCGTGCCGATCCTGGTGCAGGGCACCGACATGGTCGGTCACGTCCCGGAACGGGTCGCCCGGTGGTACGAGGGGGCCGGCGGGCTGGTGATCGCGCAGACCCCGCTGGAGATCCCGACCCTGGTCGAGGTGGCGCACTGGCACCCGGCCAAGTCCCGCGACCCGGCCCTGGTCTGGTTCCTGCGGATCCTGCGGTCGGCGGCGAAGACCGTGCAGTTCAGCACCTCCCGCTGAGCCACCCCCCTCTCGCTGTGGAGCGAGGGCGTCAGTGCGGGATGCCGAGGTCCCGCCGGTTGCCGTCCAGGTCGGTGTGCACGAAGCTGTTGTAGGACACCTGGATGTCGGCGAACCGGTCGGTGCCGTCCAGTTCGTACATGATCAGCCCGTCGTACTCGAAGGTCTCGCCCTTGCGGACCGAGCCGAACAGGGTGTCGTCGGCGTCGTGCAGCGCGGTGAACAGGGTGTTCATCCGGATGGCGATGGTCGGCCCGTCGGTGACGAACCGCGAGACGCTCAGCACCTCCTGGAACTTCCCCCAAATCCGCAGGTTGTAGTGGTCCTTCATGCCCTGCACCCCGGTGTACTCCAGGGTGCCGTTCTTCATGTGCATGTCGGGGGCCAGGTAGTCGTCGAAGGCGGTGTCGTCCTCGGCGTTGAACCGGCGGATGTACTCGCGGAAGCGGTCCTCGTTCATCTGTCCTCCTGGGGTCGTTGGTTCATCGGGTGGTTGATTCATCCGGGTGGGGTGGTCGGTTCGGTCGACGGCGACGACGCCGTCAGGGATCGCACCGGGGCCGCGCCGCCGCCGGCCGGGCCCGGCCGGAAGGCCACGAAGCCGGCCCAGGCCAGGGTCACGCAGACGCCGCCGACCAGGGCGAAGGGGCCGGTGTCGGGGCGCAGTTCGACCAGCGGGGAGACGACCCCGGCGACCACGAACTGGATCGCCCCCAGGATGGCCAGCGCGGTCCCGGCGACATGCCGCAGTCCCGCCAGGGCGCTCGAGGTGGCCGGCCCGAAGATGAAGCCCATGCTGGCGGCGATCAGGAACATCCCGGGCAGGATCGTCAACGGGCTCACCCACCCGCCGACGGTGGCGACCGCGACGAGCAGCATCCCGGCCGACTCCATGGCCAGGCCGATCCCGATCAGCGTCCGGTCCGGGCACCGGCCGGTCAGCCGGGCACAGACCAGGCCGGCGACGATCAGCCCGATCCCGTTGGCGGCGAACACGATCGAGTAGACGGTCGGCGAGAAGCCCAGCACCGCCTGCACGACGAACGCCGACGCGGCGATGTAGGCGAACAGGCCGCCGAACCCGAACCAGATGACCGTCGCGCCGCACAGGTAGCCGCGCGATCGCAGGGCCGTGCCGGCGTTGCCGGCCATCGCCCGTAGCCCACCGCGCACCCGTCGGGACGGGGGCAGGCTCTCCGGCACGATCGCGGCGACGGCCGCGCAGCAGGCCGCGGCCGCGACCGCCAGCCCGGCGAAGATGCCGCGCCAACCGAACAGTGTCATCAGCGCCACCCCGCCGAGCGGTCCGAGCACCGGGCCGAGCCCGGTCAGCGTGCCGAGCAGGGCGTAGCCGCGGGTCAGCGCCGGCCCGCTGGCCAGGTCGGCGACCACCGCGCGGCCGGCGACGATGCCGACCGCGGCGCAGACGCCCATCACGAAGCAGCCGATCACCAGGATCACCAGATTCCCGGCGAGCGCACCGATCAGGCCGCCCACGACCATCCCGGCCGAGCCGGCGAGCAGCGGCCGTCGGCGCCCGATCGCGTCCGACACCGGTCCGGCGACCAGCTGACCGATGGCCATGCCGACCGAGTAGCCGGTCAGCGTCAGCTGGGTGGCGCCGGCGGCGGCCGCCAGGTCGGTGCGGATCGACGGCAGCGCCGGCAGGTAGGCGTCGGTGCCGAACGGCCCCAGCATGGTCAGCGCGCCCAGGGCGCCCAGCACGGCCGGGGCGATCGCCGCCGGGACCGGGCCGGGCGCGCG
>JBDHZW010000135.1:0-12837 GCA_039812105.1 Nakamurella sp. | reverse complement strand
GCTGGGCACGGCCACGCTGAATAGCGACAACACCGGTTGCTTTGCCATCGTGCCTACGCAGACCGGCCCTCCCGTGAGCGGGCTGCCCAACCTGTGTCCGACCGTGTCGGAAGCGGCCGCGATCGATGTTGCGGTACCAGGGCCATATTTCGTGGCCCGACCGGTATCGGTGCAGGTCGACCCGACCAGTGTTTCTCAGGCCGCGTTCACCGCGCAGATCGGGATCGCGGGCACGGGCACCGTGCTCACCGTCCCGGCTTCGGCGACGACCGTACTGCCCAAGCCGTCGCCAGCGACCGCTCTCGGGCTGACCACCTTGCCGGCGGGCGCCACTCGATCGACGGCGACTGTGTCATTGCTGTCCAAGCCCCCGGGCTCCGGCCAGGTCGGCATCGTCGAATCGCCGGTCGGCACATTGCAGTGGACCGACTCCGCAGTGACGGGCACCAACCTGCTTTCACCCGGCCGGTATTCGGTGCAGGCGGTCCTGCAGGGCTTCACGTCCCTGCCTGCTCAGGGCGCCAACGTCCTGTGCCCGCTGGGTGAACCTTGCACCTATGTCACCGGCCCATCCAGCACGACACCCGATCCCGACGGTTTACGCCTCGTCCGCAACCCGACGTTCTCCGGAGGAGTCACGGTCGAGCCGTCCGGCACCAACATCTCCGCCGCGACGTTCGCGGTGACGCCACTCAACTCGAACCTGCCACCGATCAAACTGTCGCTGACCGGGACGGGCACCAACCTGCAGTGGCAGGAGTCGGGTGCCCCGCTCAACGCCGTCACGCCCGGCGACTACAGCGTGTCGGTGTCGTTGGCCGGCTTCGAGGGGTCGACGGTCACCTTCCACTGTGACGCACCGGTACTCGGCACCGAGACGTGCACTCTGCCAACGGATCAGCCGTTGGTCCTGCGGCAGCTGTCCACGCCCACGTTCGTCGTGGTCAGCTCCGTGACCGGCACGGGCAGCCAGCTGCCGACCGGCGCGGTGGTCCAGCTGAGCGGCCAGAGCATCGGCACCGTCACCCGTTCCGCTGCCGGGAATCCGATCCAGACGACGCTGCCGCCGATGTCGTCGACCGACCCCTCGTACAAACTGGAGGTGACCGCTCCCGGATTCCGGGCGCTCGACCCGCCTCAGGACGGGTCGGTCAGTTGCCGCTCGCAATCCACCGGGCAGGTAACGAACAGCCTGCGGCTGTACCCCGGTGCCACCACCTGCACGGTGACCCTGCGCCAATTGGGCCGGATCGCCCTCACCACGGTGCAGCCGGTCACCAACGGGACGACCCTGTTGTCGTCCGTGGCGATCAGCGCGACGCCGGCGACCGAACAGGAAGACGGGACCTGGGTTCCGGTTTCCGGCGCGACGCCGTGGCAGACGACGACCGGGACCGACGGCAAGGCCCTGCTCGTCGGGACCGCGGCCCGGGAGGGCCTGGACCCCGGGTCGTACCTGCTGACCGCGACGTTGGCCGGCTACGTGCCGACCAGCGCCGCGCCGACCGTCGTGACCATCGACCTGAACAATCAGCTGACGCTCAACCAAAGCGTGACCATGTCGCTCACCCCGTCGGCCGTCACGCTGCAGGTGACCCTGCAGGACGGTTCGACCGGGGTGCTCCCGGCCGGCACCGTCACGGTCAGCGGGTGGTCGTTGACCGGCACCCTGATCAACCGCAGCTGCACGATTCCCGCGACCGCCCCGCTCAACTGCACCGCGGCCGAACAGGCCCAGGGCACCACCGTCGACGGCGGATCGGTCAAGTTCGCGACCATCCCGCCCGGCCTGTCGTACACGGTGGCCTACGCGCCCTCGAACCAGCGGTACCAGCGGGCGTCGCTCACCGCGCAGGTCGTGCCGGGGGTCGATCCGCAGTCGGTGACCCTACCGCTGGCCCGGCGGGCCAGCGGGCAGAGCGGCACCGTCCGGAACACCGACGGGACGGTGGTGGGCGGCGCCCAGGTCTCGCTCCGGCAGGCCAACGACCCGACGGCCGTCGTCAACGACTTCGACGGCAACCCACTGACCACCACCACCGGTGCGAACGGCCGGTTCACCCTCAACGGCGTGCCCGACGGGCTGTACCGGCTGATGGTCGACGGCTGCGGCTACGACCGCGCCATCACCGACACGCTCACGTTCAACTCCCAGGCCACGCCCAACCCGAGCGACGTGACGGTCCAGGTGCGGCGCAGCACGCGGGACGTCACCGTCACCCTGACGTCCACCGCCGGCATCGACCTGGCCGGTGCGACGGCCTCGATCGACCCGGATCCGGCCCAGTCGGGGGATCCGGCCTGCACCGGCGACGCCGCCACCCCGCCGAACTCCGCTCAGTCAAATCTGCCGGTGGGTTCCGGGGGCACGGTTCGGGTTCCCCAGTTGCCGACCGGGCAGTGGCGGGTGAGCGTGAACCTCGGCGACCGGGCCCCGTTCGGCGCCTTCACCACGAACTCCTTCAGCGTCACCCAGCAGGATCGGGGCACGCCCGCCCTGCCGCCGAACACCGTTCCCGCCGGCGTACCCGTGTCCTTCGCCCTTCCCGTGGTTCAGACCCAGCTGACGATGACCGCGACACTCCCGGTGAACACGTGCAACCCGTTGCCGGCCAACGTCCAGCTCCTTCTCACCCGGGATCCGGGCGGGCCCGACGAGTTGGAACGGACCCTGACCGTCCCGGTGCCGGCCGGCGGGGTGGCGACCGCGACGGTGCTGCTACCGCCGGACGGCTACCACTGGACGGTCACGGCCGACGGTTTCACGCCGACCACCGGTTCCGGCGATTTCACCGCCGACGACAAGACACCCACCGTCTCGCTGGCCATCGGCTTCGACGCGCCGCTGGCCGTGGTGGCGGGCACCGTCACGGTCAACGGGTCGTCGCGGCCGGACATCCAGATCACCGCCACGCACACCGGCCAGGATCAGGTGCACAGCGACGGGACCGGGACGTTGTGCGTGCCGCCGGCAACCGGCTGGACGTTCTCCATCGCGTCCGACACCACCCTCGTCCCGGACGTCACCGGGGTGACGGTCACCCTGGCGGGGCCGAACAAGGTGCAGTTCACCGGCTACACGCTGCAACCCGGGGTCTCCCTGACGGCCGTCCCGCGCCGGCCGGCCGACACCGCGGATCGGTCGGTGGCGGTCAGCGTGGGCCCGGACGGCGGCAGCAGCATCTGGAGCGGCGCGATCGTGCTGAAGCCACCGGCGACGTCGGCCGCCGCCGCCGACACGCTGATCCTGCCGGCCGGTTCGTACACCCTGACCGCCGCCGCCAGCGCCCCGTTCGGGGGGAACCAGGTGGCCGGCATCAACCCGGCGTCGATCCATACCGCGACGGCGACCCTTCCCTACGAGGCGGTCACCCTGTCGGTGACGGCCAGCATCGCCGGCGCGCGGTCGCCCGCCCAGATCACTATCACCCCGGCCGCGGGCGGCTCACCGAAGGCCACCACGCTGACGGACCCCGCCGTCTTCGCCGACATCGGCCCGGGCACCTACACCGTCTCGGCGACGTTCGTCGACGGCACCACGACGTACACCGGCAAGCTCGACCCTGTGGCCTACGCCGAGGGCGCGTCGCCCCTGGTGGATGTGCCGATGACCGAACCCGGTCCGTGAGCGCCGCCCACTCGCCTGCGATGATCGGAACATGGATGATCGCTACCGTGCCGTCGACGTCCCGGTCCGCGGGGGAGACTTGAGAGTCGGGATCTGGGAGCCGTTGTCGGGCTCGTCCGATGCGCCGACGGTGCTGCTGGTGCATGGCATCACGGCCTCCCACCGGTCGTGGGTGTCGCTGGCCGATCGGCTGCCCGACGTCCGGGTGATCGCGCCGGACCTGCGGGGGCGCGGTCGCTCCAACCAGCTGCCCGGCCCTTACGGCATCACGGTGCACGCCGACGACCTGGCCGCGATCCTGGACCGGCTGGACGTGCCTTCGGCGACCGTGGTCGGGCATTCGATGGGCGGGTTCGTGACGGTGGCCTTCCGGCACCGGCATCGCGAGCGGGCGTCCGGGGTGGTGCTGGTCGACGGCGGGCTGCCGCTGCCGATCCCCGAGGGCCTGACTCCGGACGAGGCCACCGCGGCCATCCTGGGCCCGGTCCAGCAGCGGCTGTCCATGACGTTCGCCGACCACGAGGCGTACCGCGACTTCTTCCGCCGGCACCCGGCCTTCACCGAACTGTCCGCCCAGGTCACCGACTACATCGACTACGACCTGGTCGGCGAGCCTGGGAACTACCGCCCGTCAACCAGTTTCGAGGCGATGGCGGCCGACTCCCGCTCGCAGCAGGACGGCGAGGACTGGCTGCTGCCCGGGTTGGCGCGGATGCCTGTCGGCACCCCGTTCCTGCGCGCGCCGCGGGGCCTGCTGGACGAGGAACCCGGCCTGTTCCCGGCCCCCTGGGTCGCCCGGTGGGCGGCCGAGTTCCCGGCGTTGGACGTGCGAGAAGTACCGGGCACCAACCACTACACGCTGCTGTTCGACGAGCCGGGCTTGGCCGCGATCACCGGTGCCGTCCTCGACGTGCGGGGGCGCCCGCCCCGAACTTGATCATGCAGGACACGCCCTTATGCAGACGCGATAGGGGCGTGTTCTGCATGATCGACATGTCGGGAGCGGCCGGGTGCTCGGGTTCGCTCACTCGCGCTCCCGGATGATGCCGGCCACCACCCGACCCAGCGCGCCGGCGACGATCTTCACCGATCGCCGGCGTAGGTTCTCCGGCCGGGTCAGCAGGTCGATGCTGCGGCTGGCCCCGACGCCGGTGAGCGGCCGGTGCACGATCGCGCCCTCCGGCGCCCGCGGCGAGGTGTAGCGGGGGACCAGGCCGATGGCGTTCCCGGCGGCGACGATCGCGTTCACCGTGCCGTAGTCGTTGATCCGGTGCACGATCTCGATCTGCCGGTTGGCGACGGCGGCCACCGCGTCCAGCAGGTCGTCCGGGGAGTAGCCGCCGCGGGTGGTGACCCAGCGCTCGCCGGCCACCTGCTCCGGGGACAGCTCCGCCTCTCGAGCCAGTCGGTGACCGGCGGGCAGGGCCACGTCCAGCGGCTCGTGGGCCAGGGTGATGGTGCGCAGGCCGACCGTGGGCCAGGCCGGGCTGTGATCCAGCCGGTGCGCGATCACCAGGTCGTACCGGGCGGTCAGCGCCGGGAAGTCCTGCTGGGCGACGTCCTCGTCGGTGAGCCGGACGTCCGGCGTCGCCCGTCGCCGGGCCAGCTCCTGCAGCAGCGACCCGAACAGGGCCTGACCGGCGCTGTGGAATCCGCTGACCGACACGGTGCCGCCGGCCGACTGCTCGAAGTCCTCGACCGCGGTGCGAGCGGCGGCCATGGCGTCGATCACCTCGGCGCCGGCGTCGGCCAGCACCTGCCCGGCGTCGGTGAGCACCAGCGTTCGGCCCTTCTTCTGGGTCAGCGGCGTGCCGAACCCGCGTTGCAGGGCGGTCAGGTGCTGCGAGACCGCCGACGGGGTCACGTTCATCACCCGGGCCACGGCGGAAACGCTGCCCAGCGCCCCCAACTCGCGCAGGATCTGCAGCTGGTGGACCTCCATACCCGCCGACCCTACCGTGAAGCATTCACTACAACAATGCACAAGAAAGTGCCTGTTGCTCTTCAACGTCACGGGACCGTCTACTTGTCCGCATGAAAGCACTCTTCAAGGCGGACCGCGGTCCGGGTTTCGAGTTCACCGAGCGCCCCGACCCGGTGGCCGGCCCCGACGACGTGGTCGTGCGGGTGCTGCGCACCGGCATCTGCGGCACCGACCTGCACATCCGGCGGTGGGACGACTGGGCCGCCTCGATGGTGCGGGCCCCGCTGATCCCCGGCCACGAGTTCTACGGCGAGGTCGTCGAGATCGGTCCCGACGTCCGCGATGTCGCGGTCGGCCACCGGGTCTCCGGGGAGGGCCACATCGTCTGCGGCACCTGCCGGAACTGCCGCGCCGGCCGCCGGCAGATGTGCATCCGCACGATCAGCGTCGGGGTGCAGCGGGACGGTGCGTTCGCCGAGTACGTGGCGATCCCGGCGACCAACGTCTGGGTCCACCACGCGCACATCGACCCCGACCTGGGCGCGATCTTCGACCCGTTCGGCAACGCGGTGCACACCGCGCTGTCCTTCCCGCTGGTCGGCGAGGATGTCCTGGTCAGCGGCTGCGGCCCGATCGGGCTGATGGCGATCGCCGTCGCCCGGCACGTGGGCGCCCGGTTCGTGGTCGGCACCGACGTCAGCGGCACCCGGCTGGACCTGGCCCGCAAGATGGGCGCCGACGAGGTCGTCGACGTGTCCGGCCAACCGATCTCCGATGCGCAGCGTTCCCTGGGCATGCGGGAGGGTTTCGACGTCGGTCTGGAGATGAGCGGGGCGCCCAGCGCGCTGCGGACCATGATCGACAACATGAACCACGGCGGCCGGGTCGCCATCCTCGGCCTGCCGGCCGAACCGTTCGCGGTGGACTGGGGCAAGGTTGTCACCCACATGCTGACGCTCAAGGGCATCTACGGGCGCGAGATGTACGAGACCTGGAACGCCATGGGCGCGATGATCCAGTCGAGCCCGGAACTGCGCGACGCGATCAGTTCGGTGATCACTCACCGGATCCCGGCCCGGGACTGGGCGCAGGGTTTCGCGGCCGCCTCGGCCGCCGGCACGGGCAAGATCGTCCTCGACTGGTCGGAGGTCTGAGACATGTACGGAGCTTTGCAGCATCACCTGGTCAGCGAGCTGGACGGGATCGCCGCCGCCGGGCTGACCAAGCGCGAACGCGGCATCACCGGCCCGCAGGGCACCGCCATCGTCGCCGACGGCGAGAAGGTGCTGAACTTCTGCGCCAACAACTATCTCGGCCTGGCCGACGACCCGCGGCTGCTCGACGCGGCCCGGGCCTCGCTCGACGAGTGGGGGTACGGGCTGGCCAGCGTACGCTTCATCTGCGGAACCCAGGACCAGCACCGGGAACTGGAACGACGGCTGGCCGAGTTCCTCGGCACCGAGGACGCGATCCTGTTCGCCTCCTGCTTCGACGCCAACGTCGGCGTCTTCGAAACCCTTTTCGGCGCCGAGGATGCCATCATCTCCGACGCACTGAACCACGCCTCGATCATCGACGGCATCCGGCTGTCCAAGGCGCGGCGGCTGCGGTACCGCAACCGCGACATGGCCGACCTGGAGGAGCAGCTGCGCGCGGCGCAGGACGCCCGGTTCCGGATCGTCGTCACCGACGGCGTCTTCTCCATGGACGGCTACATCGCGCCGCTGGCCCAGATCTGCGACCTGGCCGAGAAGTACAACGCCCTGGTGTTCGTCGACGACTCGCACGCCGTCGGCTTCGTCGGGCGCAACGGCCGCGGCACGCCCGAGCTGTGCGACGTCGAGGGGCGCGTCGACATCTACACCGGCACGTTCGGCAAGGCGCTGGGGGGCGCCTCCGGCGGCTACGTCGCCGCGCACCGCGAGATCGTCGAGCTGCTGCGGCAGCGCTCGCGCCCGTACCTGTTCTCCAACACGCTGGCCCCGGCGATGGTCGCCGGAACACTGGCCGCGCTCGACCTCGTCGCCGGCTCGAACGAGCTGCGGGAGCGGCTGCAGGCCAATGCGCAGCGCTTCCGGTCGGCCATGCAGGCGCAGGGCTTCGATCTGCTGCCCGGCGAGCACCCGATCGTCCCGGTGATGTTCGGCGACGCCGCGCTGACCGCCCGCATCGCCGACGAGATGCAGCGCCAGGGCATCTATGTCACCGCGTTCAGTTTCCCGGTGGTGCCGCGCGGCGCGGCCCGGATCCGGGTGCAGCTGTCGGCGGCGCACACCGACGAGCAGATCGACCGGTGCGTCGCGGCGTTCGTCGCCGCCCGTGACCTGGCCGCCTGACCCAGCCTCCGACAACGACAATCGAACCGGCGAGGCGATGAACGACGCGGGCCTGCCCGTGCCGCGGGTCACCGTCCTGGTCCGGCGCACCCGAACCGGGCCCGACGGACCGCCGGCCTGACGCCGGCCCGGTGCCGGCCGATTCCGTGTGCGGGCCACCGCATCCGTTCGACTCCCGTCCCACCCTGCCCGCCCCCGGGCGACCATCAGCGAAAGGCGCAACGATGCCCTCCACCGCGGCCGAGCAAGACCGCTCCGTCGGCGACCAGATCAACCACCCGCGCCCGGACGATCCGGGTCTGCAGGCCGAGTTCACCGCCGAGAACGCCGGCTACCACAAGGGACTGTCCCGCCGGCAGATCCAGATGATCGGCATCGGCGGCGCGATCGGCACCGGCCTGTTCCTGGGCGCCGGCGGCCGGTTGCACGCCGTCGGCCCGGGCCTGGTCGTCGTCTACGCCATCTGCGGATTCTTCGCCTTCCTGATCCTGCGGGCGCTGGGCGAGCTGATCCTGCACCGGCCCTCGTCCGGATCATTCGTCTCCTACGCCCGCGAGTTCTTCGGCGAGAAGGCCGCCTTCGCCGTCGGCTGGCTCTACTGGCTGAACTGGGCGGTCATCGCGGTCGTCGACACCACCGCGGTGGCCCTGTACATGAACTTCTTCAAGAAGTACATCGCGGTGATGGGTCAGGTGCCGCAATGGTTGTGGGCGCTGCTGGCGCTGGTGCTGGTCGTCGGCATGAACCTGATCTCGGTGAAGGTGTTCGGCGAGATGGAGTTCTGGTTCGCGCTGATCAAGGTGGTCGCGCTGGTCGGCTTCCTGCTCATCGGCACCTACTTCGTCATCTTCGGCACCCCGCTGGAGGGGCACGACGTCGGCTTCAGCCTGATCTCGGACAACGGCGGCTGGTTCCCCAAAGGGGTCCTTCCGCTGCTGGTCGTCACCCAGGGCGTGGTGTTCGCCTACGGGTCGATCGAGCTCGTCGGCACCGCCGCCGGTGAGACGAAGAACCCGGAGAAGGTCATGCCGCGGACGATCAACGCCGTCGTCGCCCGGATCGCGATCTTCTACGTGGGCTCGGTGCTGCTGCTGTCGCTGCTGCTGCCGTACACCGCGTACCAGGCCGGGGAGAGCCCGTTCGTGACGTTCTTCGGCTCCATCGGTGTCCAGGGCGTCGACGCGATCATGAACCTGGTCGTGCTGACCGCGGCCCTGTCCTCGCTCAACGCCGGCATGTACTCCACCGGACGCATCGTGCACTCGCTGGCTGCGGCCGGCAGCGCGCCCAAGTGGACCGGCAAGATGACGCGGTCCGGCGTGCCGTTCGGCGGCATCCTGCTCACCGGTGTCGTGGCCCTGCTCGGCGTCGGGCTGAACGCGGTCGTCCCCGAGCAGGCCTTCGAGATCGTGCTCAACGTCTGCTCGCTGTGCCTGATCGCCGCGTGGATGGCGATCGTCGCCTGCCAGCTGCGGCTCTGGCAGTGGGCCAAGCAGGGCAAGCTGCAGCGGCCGTCGTTCCGGATGTTCGGCGCCCCCTACACCGGCCTGCTGACCGCGCTGTTCCTGGTCGGCATCCTGGTGCTAATCGCGCTGGACTACCCGGTGGGCACCGCCACCTGCGGGCTGTTCCTGCTGGTCATCCCGATGCTGGTGGGCGGCTGGTTCCTGGTCCGCAAGCGCGTGATGGCGCTGGCCGCGGAGCGCTCCGAACCCGCCCCGGTGCCGGTCGCCGGCACCGGCGAGGAGGGTCCGACCACCCCGACGACCGCCGGCTGACCGAGGCGCCGCACCGGCGCCGACCTGCCCCGCATGCTGTGTTCCCGGTCGTCGGAACACGGCGTGCGGGGCATTCGGCGTCGGTGGGCGGGGCCGTGACCGCAACGACCAGAACCTCCCCAAAGACAAATACCCGCGCTTGTTTTTCCAAGCATCGGATTCCCGGCACCCCCTCATACGGTTTGTGAACCAGCGACTTTCCGAGGGGAGCACCGATGCTCATCGCACTGGGCTGCACGATGATCGCAGTCTTCATGTACCTGATCCTCAGCAAGCGGATCGTGCCGGTGATCGCACTGATCCTGGTGCCGATTACCATGGGCCTGGTCGCCACCGGCACCGGCATCGCCGAGGACGTCGACGGCGGCGTCACCGGCGCGATCATGAAGGCGATCAAGGACTTCGCGCCGACCGCGGCGTTGCTGTTCTTCGCCATCATCTACTTCGGCTTGATGATCGACGTGGGCCTGTTCGACCCGCTGATCCGCTTCATCCTGCGGGTCGTCGGGAACAGCCCGGTCAAGGTCGTGCTGGGCACCGCGCTGCTGGCCGCCGCGGTCTCGCTGGACGGCGACGGCTCCACCACCTTCATCATCACCGTGTCCGCGCTGCTGCCGATCTACCGCCGGCTGGGCATGAGCCCGGTGGTGCTGACCGTGGTCGCCAACCTGGCCAACGGCGTGATCAACATCGTGCCGTGGGGCGGGCCGACCATCCGCGCCGCGACAGTGCTCAACGTGTCCCCCGGTGAGCTGTTCAACCCGATGATCCCGGGCATGGTCATGGGCGTCGTCACCGTCTTCGTGCTGTCCTACTTCCTCGGCCGGTCCGAGCGCAAGCGGCTGATCAAGTCGGGTCGCACCCTGGACCTGGTGGCGGCCGAGCTGGGTGGCGGCGGCACCGCGGTCCTCACCGGTGGCGGGTCGAGCACCGGCACCGGAGGCACCTACCCGCCGATCCCGACCGCCGACCTGACCCTGACATCGAACGCCCGGGCCGAGCTGGGTGTCGGCGAGAGCGGCGAGCACTCCGACATGGAGGACGGCCTCGACCCGAACCGGAAGACCCTGCGGCCCAAGCTGATCTGGTTCAACCTGGGGCTGACCGTCGCCCTGCTGGTGTGCCTGGGCCTGGACAAGCTGCCGCTGTCGCTGGTCTTCATGGTCGCCGCCGCGATCGCGCTGGTGGTCAACTTCCCCAAGCAGAAGGACCAGGCCGAGCGGATCACCGCGCACGCCACGTCCATCGTCTCGGTGGTCGCCATGGTGTTCGCCGCCGCCGTTCTCGTCGGTGTGCTGTCCGGCACCGGCATGGTCACCGCGATGGCCAACGCGATCGTCTCGGCCGTGCCCGAACCGATGGGTCCGTACTTCGCCGTCATCACCGCGCTGCTGTCCATGCCGCTGACGTTCTTCCTGACCAACGACGCGTTCTACTTCGGCATCCTGCCGATCCTGTCGCAGGCCGCCGGCCACTACGGCATCTCCCCGGTGGAGATGGCCCAGGCCTCGATCATCGGCCAGCCGGTGCACATGACCAGCCCGCTGGTGCCGGCCATGCTGCTGCTGATCTCGCTGGCCCGGGTGCAGATGGCCGACCATCACCGCAAGGTCATCTGGCGGGCCGTGCTCTGCTCGCTGGTCATGCTCGGCACCGCCATCGGCCTGGGCGTCATCCCCGTCGGCTGATCTGACAGTCCCTTCCGAGAAACAGATATCGATCAAGGAGTGGCATGACCGTCACGCACGAAACCCCCACCGACCGGCTCGACGAGGACCCGCAGGAGAGTCGCCGGCAGAACGGACCGCTGGCCGGCTACCGCGTCGTCGACGCCGCCACCGTCTACGCCGGCCCGCTCGCCGCCACCATGCTCGGCGACTTCGGCGCCGACGTGATCAAGGTGGAGCACCCGACCGGTGACTCGGCCCGCACCCACGGGTGGCGCAAGCAGGGCAAGGGGCTGTGGTGGAAGACGTTGGGGCGCAACAAGCGGACGGTCACCGCCAAGCTGTCCGACCCGGAGGGTCGGGAGCTGTTCCTGGATCTGGTCCGCACCGCCGACGTGCTGATCGAGAACTTCCGACCGGGCGTATTCGAGAAGTGGGACCTGTCCCCGCAGATCCTGCACGAGATCAACCCGGGCCTGATCATCCTGCGGGTCACCGGGTTCGGTCAGGACGGGCCCTACGCGCAGCGGCGGGCGTTCGGCACGCTGATCGAGGCGATGAGCGGCCTGGCCCACATGACCGGCGACCCGGACGGGCCGCCCACCCTGCCGCCGTTCGGCCTGGCCGACGGGGTGTCGGCGCTGGCCGGCGCCTATGCGGTGACGATGGCGCTGCTGCACCGGGAGCGGGGCGGGGCCGGCCAGGTGATCGACCTGTCCCTGCTGGAGCCGTTGCTGCTGATCCTGGGGCCGTCGCCGTCGGTGTACGACCAGCTCGGTGAGGTGCCCGGCCGGCACGGCAACCGGTCGCCGAACAACGCGCCCCGCAACACCTACCTGACGAAGGACGGCCGCTGGGTGGCGGTGTCGACCAGCTCGCTGTCGGTGGCCGAGCGGGTGCTGACCCTGGTCGGGCATCCGGAGGTGACCACGGAACCGTGGTTCAAGTCGGCGGGGGAGCGGGTCGAACACGCCGACGAACTGGACGGCTACGTGGCGTCCTGGATCGCTGCGCGGGACGAGGCCGAGGTGGTCAGCGAGTTCAACCGGGTCGGGGCGGCGCTGGCCCCGGTCTACACCGTGTCGGATCTGATGAACGACCCGCACGTGCTCGCCCGGGACATCGTCACCACCGTCGACGACGAGGACTTCGGCCGGCTGAGGATGCAGAACGTGATGTTCCGGATGTCCGCCACGCCGGGCGGGATCGACTGGACCGGGCGCGATCTCGGCGCCGACAACGAGGAGCTGTACGTGAAGGAACTGGGCCACAACCTGGACCGGATCCGCATGCTCAAGGACGCCGGCGTGCTCTGAGTCGCCTGCTGGGTGGGGAAGATCCGGTCGCCTGGGGGCGACCGGATCTTCCCGGCTCGGCTGTGCCCCCGTACCGAGATCGACCGAAAGGTGCCACTGTGAAGATCCCCGGGAAGACCCCGACCAGCTACCTGTTCGTCCCCGGCCACCGGCCGGACCTGATCGCCAAGTCGCTCCGCTCGGCCGCC
>JBDHZW010000134.1:0-12839 GCA_039812105.1 Nakamurella sp. | reverse complement strand
GGCCGACCCGGCCCTGGGCCGCGCCGCGGCCGGCACGCTCACCGCCGCCGCGGCCGCCCTGCGCGGCGACCCGGCGACGGTTCAGTTCGCCGAACTTGTCGAGACCTACCTGGAGCGCTGGACGCTGCGCGGGCGCTGTCCGGCGGACGATCCGCCGACCCGCTCCGAGCCGATCGGAGGCTGCCCGGTCGACGGCTGCGACGGCACCGGGGAGACGGAACGTCGGGAGGGAACGGCATGACGACCACCCGCGATTCCATGGACGCCTGGCGGGAGCACCACCCGGACCAGTCCGACGACGCGGTCAAGGCGCGCATCGTGGCCGACCTCAGCCGGGCGCGACGGCGGACCGCGCTGCTCACCGAGGCGGTGGACGACGACGACCTGATCCGCCAGCACTCGCGGCTGATGTCGCCGCTGGTCTGGGACCTGGCGCACATCGGCAACCAGGAAGAACTCTGGCTGCTGCGCGACGTCGGCGGGCGGGATCCGCTGCTGCCGGAGACCGTCGACCGGCTCTACGACGCCTTCCAGCACCCACGGGCCGACCGGCCCGCCCTGCCGCTGCTCGACCCGGGGCAGTCCCGCCGGTATGTGGCGCAGGTGCGCACCAGGGTCATCGACCTGCTGGAGGCCACGCCGCTGACCGGCCGGCGGCTGACCGAGGGCGGGTTCGTGTTCGGCATGATCGCCCAACACGAGCAGCAGCACGCCGAGACGATGCTGGCCACCCACCAGCTTCGGCAGGGCGACCCGGTGCTCGACGCGCCGCCCCCGCCGGCCGCGCCCGCCGGGCCGCTGCCGGCCGAGACGTTCGTGCCGGCCGGCCCCTTCACCATGGGCACCTCGGCGCACCCGTGGGCGCTGGACAACGAACGACCCGCCCACCCGGTGCGCGTCGACGCCTTCTGGCTGGACACCGTGCCCGTGTCCAATGCCGACTACCAGGACTTCATCGCCGACGGCGGCTACCGCAACCGGCGATGGTGGGATCCGGCCGGCTGGGACCACGTGCAGCGGACCGGCCTGGCCGCGCCGCTGTTCTGGACGCGGGAGGGTCGGCAGTGGCTCCGGCGCCGATTCGGGCACACCGAGCCGGTGCCGGCCGACGAACCCGTCATGCACGTCTGCTGGTACGAGGCCGACGCCTACGCCCGATGGGCCGGCAAGCGGCTGCCCACCGAGGCCGAGTGGGAGAAGGCCGCCCGGCACGACCCGGTCACCGGGGACACCCGGCAGTACCCGTGGGGGAACGACGACCCCACCGACGATCGGGCCAACCTGGGTCAGGACCACCTGGGACCGGCCCCCGTCGGGGCCTACCCGGACGGGGCGAGCCCGCTGGGCATCCGGCAGTTGATCGGCGACGTGTGGGAGTGGACGTCGAGCGACTTCACCGGCTACCCGGGATTCACGGCGTGGCCCTACCGCGAGTACTCGGAGGTCTTCTTCGGCCCCGAGTACAAGGTGTTGCGGGGCGGCTCGTTCGCCGCCGACCGGGTCGCCTGCCGCGGCACGTTCCGCAATTGGGACTACCCGATCCGGCGGCAGATCTTCGCCGGATTCCGCTGCGCCCGTGACGCCGCCCCCGGGGAGGGCTGAGCGGTGTGCCGCCACCTGGCCTACGTGGGCACTCCGCTCCGGATCGGCGAACTGGTGAGCGACCCGCCGTTCTCGCTGGTGCGCCAGGCGTGGGCGCCGCGCCGGCAGGAGCACGGAGTGGTGAACGCGGACGGCTTCGGCGTCGCCTGGTACGTCGACGGGCAGACCGAGCCCGCCCGGCACCGCGGGGCCGGACCGGTGTGGGCGGACGAGACGTTCGCCGAACTCGCCCGGGCGATCACCACGGGCGGGCTGCTGGCGGCGGTCCGGTCGGCGACCATCGGGATGGTCGGCGGCCAGTCGGTCGCCGCGGCCGCCCCGTTCCGGGCCGGCGCCTGGCTGTTCAGTCACAACGGGGCGCTCGCCGGCTGGCCGGCCGGCGCCTCCCGCCTGGCCTGGGGCCTGGACCCGGGCATGCTGGCCACCCTGGACGCGCCGACCGACTCCGCCCTGCTCTGGGCGATCACCCTGGACCTGTTGCATCGGGGCAAGACCCCGGCCGCCGCCCTGGCCGAGGTGATCGCCCGGGTGCGGGACGCCGGCGGCGGGCGGGCCACCATCCTGCTCACCGACGGGCACACGATCACCGCGACGGCCTGGGGCACCAGCCTGTGCTGGCGCCGGCTCCCCGGCGGGATCGTCGTCGCCTCCGAGCCCTACGACGACGGGCCGGACTGGGTCGACGTCCCCGACCGGAGCCTGCTGTCCGCCACCCCCGACACCGTCCTCGTCGACCCCATCGAAACCACCGCGACCGGAGCCAGCCAATGAATCGTGAATATGCCTACGCCGATCATCTGCCCACCGACTTCGCCGACCGCAGCCTGCGCGAGGACGTGCTGATCGGCCTGACCGCGGCACGCAAATGGCTGCCGCCGAAGTGGTTCTACGACAAGGTGGGCAGCGAACTCTTCGAGGACATCACCCGGCTACCCGAGTACTACCCGACCCGGACCGAGCGGGGCATCCTGCGGGCCAACGCCGACGACATCGTCGGCCGATCCGGCACCCGGACCCTGATCGAGTTGGGCTCGGGTTCCTCGGAGAAAACCCGCCTGCTGCTGGACGCGATGGCCCGCACCGGTCCGGACGGCGGCTATGTGGCCCTCGACGTCAGCGAGGACGCGCTGCGGCTGGCGTGCGCCGCCCTCGTCGCCGAGTACCCGGAACTGGCCGTCGAGGCGATCCGCGCCGACTTCACCCATCAGCTGGACGTGCTGCCGGACGGGCCCGGGCGCACGATCGCGTTCCTCGGCGGCACCATCGGCAACTTCGAACCGGCCGAACGACGGGCGTTCCTGGAGGCGTTGCGGAACCGGATGCGGCCGGGCGATCACTTCCTGTTGGGCGCCGACCTGGTCAAGGACCCGGCGATCCTGGTGCCGGCGTACGCCGACGCGGCCGGTGTGACCGCCGCGTTCAACCTCAACGTCCTGGACGTGCTCAACCGGCGGCTCGGTGCCGACTTCGACCGATCCGCCTACCGGCATCGGGCGGTGTGGGACGAGGTGAACGAGTGGATCGAGATGCGCCTGGTGGCCGACCGGGACGTCGTCGCCCGCATCCACGACCTCGACCTGGAGGTTCGGCTCGGGGCCGGTGAGGACATCCGCACCGAGATCTCGGCCAAGTTCCGGCGGGACCGGCTGACCGACGAGATGCACGGCGCCGGGTTCGCCGGTCGCGGTTGGTGGACCGACGAGCGCGGGTGGTTCGCCCTGTCCCTCTGGACGGTGACCTGACCTCAGCCGGCCGCCACCTCTCGACGGTCCCGGTTGGCCCGACCACGACGGGACCGCACCGCGCCGTCGAGCATCGGCCGTGCCGCGTCGAATCCGGCGGCCGGCTCGCACCCGAACGCCCGGGCCCGGCGGATCCCGTCGTAGACGATCCGGTGGGCCACGGGCAGCGCGACCGGCACCGGCAGGCGCAGGGAGCCGGCGAAGAAGGTCCGCGTGAACAGCGCATGCTGCTGGTCGTCCAGGATGCGCGGGCCGACGACGGCCGTCACCCCCAGATGATGGTCGATCAGGAAGCCGCACGCCGTCACCGCGCCCAGCCCGGCGTCCCGGGCGACCAGCACCGCGGCCGGGTCCACGAGCTCGTCCAGCCCGTCCCGGGCGCTCGACCGGCGACTCACCCCGTCGTCCAACCACTCCCGGTTCCAGTCGGCGCTGACCAGGCAGGCCTTGAGCTCGGCCGACGCCCAGTCGACGTCGACCACGGGACCGGGGCGCCGGGCGAACGACGCCATCGACCGGGTGTAGCCCATGACGCGGGCGAACTGTCGGGAGGTGTACCCACGTACGCGCCGGGATCCGCCACGAACCACATCACCGGGGGCCATCGCGTCAGGATGCCAGCACGACACGCCCGCCGGTGCGCGACACGCTTTGAGCCGGCTTTACTTCGCGTCAGCCCTGCGCCGGCGCCATCTCGTGCGCCGAGACGCCGACCAGGTGGGCGAGTTCCTCGACCTGGTCCTTGGCGTCGCCGAACAGCATGGCGGTGTTCTCCCGGAAGAACAGCGGGTTCTGCACGCCGGCGTAACCGGTGGCCATGGACCGCTTGAACACCACGACGTGTTTGGCCTCCCACACCTGCAGCACGGGCATGCCGGCGATCGGCGAGCCGGGGTCCTCGGCCGCGGCCGGGTTCACGGTGTCGTTCGCGCCGATCACCAGGACCACGTCGGTGTCCGGGAAGTCGTCCTGGATCTCGTCCATCTCCAGCACGATGTCGTAGGGCACCCGGGCCTCGGCGAGCAGCACGTTCATGTGGCCGGGAAGCCGGCCGGCCACCGGGTGGACGGCGAACTTGACGTCCTTGCCCATCGCCCGCAGCTTGCTGGTCAGGTCGGCGACCGGGTACTGGGCCTTGGCCACGGCCATCCCGTAACCGGGAGCGATGACCACCGACTGGGACTCGCGCAGCAGTTCGGCCAGGTCACCGGTGGACGTCTCCCGGTGCTCGCCGTAATCCTCGTCCGACTTGCTCGCGGTCTTGGTTTCGGTGCCGAACCCGCCGAGGATGACCGCGGTGAACTTGCGGTTCATCGCCTTGCACATGATGTAGCTCAGGATCGCGCCCGAGGACCCGACCAGCGCGCCGGTGATGATCAGCAGGTTGTTGGACAGCATGAACCCGGCCGCGGCGGCCGCCCAGCCGGAGTAGCTGTTCAGCATCGACACCACGACCGGCATGTCGCCGCCGCCGATCGCGGCGACCAGATGCAGGCCCAGCAGCAGCGCCAGCACCGTCATCACGATCAGCGGGATCAGGCTCGGCGACGCCAGGAACCAGGCCAACAGCCCGGCGGAGACGACCAGGATCAGCAGGTTCAGCAGGTTCCGGGCGGGCAGCGTCAGCGGCGCCGACTTCATCTTCGCCGACAGCTTGAGGTAGGCGATGATCGAGCCGGTGAAGGTGACCGCGCCGATGAACACCCCGAGGAACACCTCGACCAGGTGCACCGCGTCGGCGTGTTCCTCGGTCAGGTAGGAGTTGAACCCGACCAGCACCGCGGCCAGGCCGACGAAGCTGTGCAGGATCGCGATCATCTGCGGCATCTGGGTCATCTCGACCCGCCGCGCCGCGATCGTGCCGATCACCGCGCCGATCAGCAGGGCCCCCGCGATCAGGGCCGCCGTGACGCCGACGTTCTGCGCCGACTCGAGCAGGGCCAGCAACACGGTCGCGGCCAGGGCCAGGCCCATGCCGATCTTGCCGGCGGTGTTGCCGGCCTTGGCCGTCCGCTGATGCGACAACCCCGCCAACGACAGGATGAACAGCACCCCGGCGATCACATAGGCGGCCTGGACCAGCGAGTACCAGCGATCCGTCGACATGTCAGGCGTCCTTCCGGAACATCGAGATCATCCGGCCCGCCACCGCGAACCCGCCGAAGATGTTGATCGAGGCGACCGTCGCGGCGATGAACGCCAGCACCACCACCAGCACGTTGGTGCTGCCCAGTTGCAGCAGGGCACCGACCAGGATGATCCCGGAGATCGCGTTCGTCTGGGCCATCAGCGGGGTGTGCAGCGACGCGGTCACGTTGGTGATCACGTAGAAGCCGACGAACACCGCCAACACGAACACGGTGAAGTACCCCAGGAAGCTGGCCGGGGAGAAGGTGATCGCCAACCCGACCAGCACCGCGGCCACCCCGAACCACGCGTACAACCGCTGCTGGCGGCGGCGGTCCTTCTCGGCCAACTCCGCCGCCGTCGGCACGTGCACCGGCGGCGTGTCCACACCGGCCGGCTTCGGGGCGGCGGACACCTGCACCGGCGGCGGCGGCCACAACACCTGCCCGGCGTGGGTGACGGTGACCGCCCGCTGCACCACGTCGTCCATGTCCAGCGTGAGCTGCCCGTCCTTGCCCGGGGTGAGCAGCCGCATCAGATTCACGATGTTCGTGCCGTACAGCTGGGAGGTGTGCGCGGGCATCCGGCTGGTCAGATCGGTGTAGCCGATGATCGTCACACCGCCCTCGGTGACGACCTTCTCCCCCGGCACCGTCGCCTCACAGTTGCCGCCGCCGACCGCGGCCAGGTCGACCACGATGCTGCCCGGCTTCATGTTCGCCACCATCTCGGCGGTGATCGTGGTCGGCGCCCAGCCGCGGACCAGCGCGGTGGTGATCACGATGTCGGCCTTGGCGGACTCCTCCGCGTACATCCGGCGGGTGGCCGCCTCCTGGTCCTCGGTCAGCTTCTGCGCGTACCCGTCGGCGGACCGCTGCTGCTGCGCCCCGGCGGACGCCTGCACGAACGTCGCGCCCATCGACTCGATCTGCTCACCCACCTCCGGGCGCACGTCGAACGCCCGGACCTGCGCGCCCAGGCTGACCGCGGCACCGATGGCGGCCAGCCCGGCGACCCCGGCACCGATGATGAACACCGTCGCCGGCTGGGTCTTGCCGGCCGCGGTGACCTGCCCGGCGAACATGCCGCCGTAGGACTCGGCCGCCTCGATCACCCCCCGGTACCCGGCGATGTTGCTCATGGTCGACAGCACGTCCATCGACTGGGCCCGGGAGATCCGCGGGATCGCCAGCAGGTTCAGCCCGGTCGCCCGGCGCGCCTGCAACGCCTCGACCAGCTCCGGATGATCGTCCGGCGTCATCCGGTCGATGATCGTCGCGCCCTCGGCCAGCCGGCCCACCTCGTCCGGCGTCGGCTCGTTCACCTTCGTCACGATGTCCGCCGCCCACACCTGAGCGGACGATCCGATCGTCGCGCCGGCCGCGACGTAGTCCTCGTCCGGGAATTTCGCCGCCGCGCCCGCCCCGGCCTCGACGACCACCTCGTAGCCGAGCGAGATCAGCTTGGCCGCCGTCTTCGGGGTGGCCGAGACCAACGTCTCCCCCGGCTGCTCTTCCCTGGGTATCCCGATGCGCAACGGAGCCCTCTGCTTTCCATCGTTGTGCCACGAGCGTGCCGGCGCGGGCCTCGACCCGGGGCACGCGGCGCGAACCAACCCGAGGCTTGGTCAATCGGGGCGGGCCGCAGCGGCACGTCGTCGCCACCCTGGGTGAGGGCAGCAGGAAAACGGTCACGTGCCGCCGCAGGACAATATCCAACGAAGCGCCCTTGTGTGGAATCCGACCCGCTCGCCGCCACTGGGTGGACGCGTCGACGGTCACCCGGTCAGGCCGTCAGCGGCACCTCCCACGTCGCCACCGTGAGCCGTTCCAGCTGCTGCGTCGTCACCGTGCGCACGACCAGGAACGCCAGGACCGCCGACGCCAGGCCGACCGCCGTGGCGCCGACCGCGACCCAGGCGGCCAGCAGCACGTCCCGACCCAGGGTTCGGTCGCCACCCTCCGCCACCGCGATCAGGCCGGCCAGCAGCGTCAGCACCCAACTGGCCCACCAGACCCGCACCAGGCCGCGCCCGGTCGGCTCGGCGGTGTACGGCGTCCGGGTGGCCTCGATGCAGTCCTGGGCGATCAGGTAGGGGAACCAGAGGTTGATCACCGGACACAGCCAGCCCCAGATCGCCCAACCCCGCCGCAGCCGCATCGTCAGCGGCGACCAGATACCGGCGTTGGCCCGGACCCGGTGGAACCACAGCACGAACGCCACCGCCACGAGCAGGAACAGCGACGACCACACGACCGTGGTCACCAGCACCCAGGCGTCCGAGCGCACCGCGCGCGTCAGCAGGTCCTCGTCCAGGTCTGCGAGGGCGGCGCGGATCAGGTTCAGCCGGTCGACCTCCGCCGCCAGCCGGGCCACCCCGGCGACGAACACGAGAGCGAGCACGACCTGCACCAGCCCGGCGAGGGAGCGGGGACTTTCCGGCAGGCCCGGCTCGGGGAACGGCTTGCGCGCGGGCGGCGCGAGCAGATCGTCGTCGTCGTGCTCGTCATCGTCGTCGAACTGGTTGTCCCCGGGTCTCCATGTTCCCTCGACCATCGATCGCGCCCCCGTCCCGATGTCGGCATCGGCGTTCGGGCTCAACGGTAGGCCGTGGCTGCCGCTGCGGCCCACGCCGGTTCCGTCAGGCAGACACCATGAACTCGAATTTGCCCCGGCCCGTGGTCCGCTCCAGGCGACGCATGATCCGGTCGGCGTCGTCGTACGGACCCTGGACGTAGAACGGCTTGCCGTTGAGTCCAAAGGTGATGGCGCCGGGACGGGGCCGTGACCCCATGTGCTCGCGTGCGGCCTCGTACTCGGGGTGCGGCTCGAAGCCCAGGCCACGGGCGAAGTCGACGGCGCCCAATACCAGCTCCTGGGCCAGGTCGAGCGGTACGGACAGCGGCGGATCGCCGTAGCCGCCGAAGAATGTCCGGATGAAGTCCTCGTACTTCCGTACGCCCATCAGTTCGGGCCCGAGGACGTTCTTGACCCCGAGACAGTACGAATCCACCAGGTAGCCGCACACGCTCACCCGGTTCCGGCCGGCGTCGCGAGCGACCAGCACGGACACCACGCCGCCGAAGCCAACGTCCGGCTTGGTGGTGTCGGCCCACTCCGGTCGAGGGTCGAACGTCAGTCCCTGACTCCAGCCGGCGTTGACCCAGCAGCCGAGAACCGGCTGCTCGGTACGGGCCCCGGCCTCCTCGGCGGCCGCCTCACGTACCAGCCGGGTCGCGACGGCCGGCGAGATGTGCAGCGCCCTCGCGATCTCCTTGGGGGAGAGGCCGCGGGCCCGCAGCGACCGGATCTGGTCATGCATGGTGTCCATCGCCTGAGCCTGCCAATCCTGGCTGGCCCGGCGGCGGCGGACACGCCGGACAAGACACCTTCGCGGGCAAACTTGAGTCGCCTGAAGCGAGGGACTCGAGTTTCCCCCACCAACAAGGCACGGCGGGCGGATGCGTGCGAGACGCGAAAGGCCCGGCCCCACCGAGGTGGGGCCGGGCCTTGTCCTCAGCCGTGGGTCAGCGGTAGTCGCGGCCCAGGTCGAAGTCGTCCAGCGGCACCGAGGCGCCGGTGGAGACCCCGAAGGTGTCGGCACCGTAGTAGGTGTCGTCGAACGACGGCAGCGTGTACGCGGCCGCGCGGGCCTCCTCGGTGGGCTGCACCTGGATGTCCCGGTACCGGGCGATGCCGGTGCCGGCCGGGATCAGCTTGCCGATGATCACGTTCTCCTTCAGGCCAACCAGCTTGTCCGACTTGGCGTTGATCGCCGCGTCGGTGAGCACCCGGGTCGTCTCCTGGAAGGAGGCCGCCGACAGCCACGACTCGGTGGCCAGCGACGCCTTGGTGATGCCCATCAGCGCCGGACGACCGGCCGCGGGCTCGCCGCCCTCGGCCAGCACCCGCCGGTTGGACGCCTCGAACTCCTTGCGTTCGATCACCGCACCCGGCAGGAACTCGGTCGAGCCGGAATCGATGATGGTCACCCGGCGGAGCATCTGCCGGATGATCACCTCGATGTGCTTGTCGTGGATGCCCACGCCCTGCGAGCGGTACACGTTCTGCACCTCCCGCACCAGGTGCAACTGCACCTCGCGCTGACCCATCACGCGCAGCACCTCGTGCGGGTCCGGGTTGCCCTCCAGCAGCTGCTGGCCGACGGTCACGTGATCGCCGTCCACCATCAGCCGCTCGGAGCCGTCGACCGACACCGTCGCGAGCCGCTGCGTCTTGGGCAGCTTGTCGTAGACGATCTCCTCCGACCCGTCGTCCGGGGTGATGATCACCTTGAAGAACTTGTCGGCGTCCTCGATCCGGATCCGGCCGGCGGCGTCGGCGATCGGCGCCTTGCCCTTGGGGATCCGGGCCTCGAACAGCTCCTGCACACGCGGCAGACCCTGGGTGATGTCGGTGGAACCCGACGCCGCCCCGGTGTGGAAGGTCCGCATGGTCAGCTGGGTGCCGGGCTCGCCGATGGACTGCGCGGCGACGATGCCCACCGCCTCACCCACGTCCACCAGGTTGCCGGTGGCCAGCGACCGGCCGTAGCAGACCGCGCAGGTGCCGATGGCCGCCTCGCAGGTCAGCACCGACCGCACCTTGGCGACGGTGATGCCCGCCGCGACGGCGTCCCGCACGTGCTGCTCGCGCACGTCCGTGCCGGCCGGCACCACGACGGTGCCGTCCTGCGCCACCAGGTCGGCGGCCAGCACCCGGCTCTGCACCGAGGTCTCGATGAACTCGTTGATGTGCAGGCTGCCGTCGGCGTACCGGTCGGCCAGCGGCAGGTTGACGCCGCGCTCGGTGCCGCAGTCGGTCTCCCGGACGATGACGTCCTGCGACACGTCCACCAGACGCCGGGTCAGGTAGCCCGACTCGGCGGTGCGCAGCGCGGTGTCGGCCAGGCCCTTGCGCGCGGAGTGCGTGTTGATGAAGTACTCCAGCACCGACAGTCCCTCGCGGAACGAGGAACGGATCGGCCGCGGGATCTGCTGGCCCTTGGAGTTGGCCACCACGCCCTTCATGCCGGCCAGCGACCGGACCTGGATCCAGTTGCCGGCCGCGCCCGCGGTGACCAGGGTGGACACCGGGTTGTCGGCCGGGTAGGCCGGCGGCAGCGCCTCCTCGATCTCCCGGGTGGCCGCCTCCCAGATCTTCACCAGGTCGTCGTTGCGCTCCTCGTGCGACAGGTTGCCGCGCTGGTAGGCCTTCTCGACCCGCTCCGCCTCGATCTCGTGGCGAAGGAGGATCTCCTCCTTCTCCGGCGGGATGATGACGTCGCCGATGGCCACCGTCATGCCCGACCGGGTCGCCCAGTGGAAGCCGGCCTCCTTGAGCCGGTCCAGCACCTGCGCCACGACGGACATCGGGTAATGCTCGGCCAGGTCGTTGACGATGGCGGCCTGCCGCTTCTTGGGCAGCTCCTCGTTGACGAACGGGTAGCCCTCGGGCAGCAGCTCGTTGAACAGCACCCGGCCCAGCGTGGTGTCGGCCAGCCAGGACGCCCCCGGCTCGTGGTCCTCCGGCAGCGTGTCGAACCGGCCAGGCACGACCGAACCCGGCAGCCGCACCTTGATCGGCGCGCGCAGGTCGATCAGCCCGGCGTCCAGCGCCATGATCCCCTCGGCGGCCGAGGAGAACGCGGAGCCGGCGCCCTTGGCGTCCTCCTTGCGACCGCACAGGTAGAACAGGCCGGTCACCAGGTCCAGCGAGGGCATGGCCAGCGGCCGGCCCGAACCCGGGGACAGGATGTTGTTGCTCGAGAGCATCAGCACCCGCGCCTCGGCCTGGGCCTCGGCGGACAGCGGCACGTGCACGGCCATCTGGTCACCGTCGAAGTCGGCGTTGAACGCGGCGCAGACCAGCGGGTGCAGCTGGATGGCCTTGCCCTCGACCAGCTGCGGCTCGAAGGCCTGGATGCCGAGGCGGTGCAGGGTCGGCGCCCGGTTGAGCAGCACCGGGTGCGCGGAGATGACCTCTTCCAGGACGTCCCACACCTGCGGCCGCTGCCGCTCCACCATCCGCTTGGCCGACTTGATGTTCTGCGCGTGGTTCAGGTCCACGAGGCGCTTCATCACGAACGGCTTGAACAGCTCCAGCGCCATCAGCTTGGGCAGGCCGCACTGGTGCAGCTTGAGCTGCGGGCCGACGACGATGACGGACCGGCCGGAGTAGTCGACACGCTTGCCGAGCAGGTTCTGCCGGAACCGGCCCTGCTTGCCCTTGAGCAGATCGGACAGCGACTTGAGCGGGCGGTTGCCCGGTCCGGTGACCGGCCGGCCGCGGCGGCCGTTGTCGAACAGCGCGTCGACGGCCTCTTGCAGCATCCGCTTCTCGTTGTTGACGATGATCTCGGGTGCGCCCAGGTCGATGAGCCGCTTGAGCCGGTTGTTCCGGTTGATCACCCGCCGGTACAGGTCGTTCAGGTCGGACGTGGCGAACCGGCCACCGTCCAGCTGCACCATCGGCCGAAGTTCCGGCGGGATCACCGGGACGCAGTCCAGCACCATGCCCAGCGGCGAGTTGCTCGTCTGCTGGAACGCGGCGACGACCTTCAGTCGCTTGATCGCGCGGATCTTGCGCTGGCCCTTGCCGTTCTTGATGGTGTCGCGCAGCAGCTCGGCCTCGGCCTCGATGTCGAAGTCGGAGATGATCTGCTTGAGCGCCTCGGCGCCCATGCCGCCCTGGAAGTAGTCGCCGAAGCGGTCCTCCAGCTCGCGGTAGAGCACCTCGTCGACGATCAGCTGCCGCACCGAGAGCTTGCGGAACAGGTCCAGCACCTCGTCCAGGCGGTCGATCTGCCGCTGCGCCCGGTCGCGGATCTGCCGCTGCTCACGCTCGCCGCCCTCGCGCACCTTGCGGCGCACGTCGGACTTGGCGCCCTCGGCCTCCAGCTCGGCCAGGTCGGCCTCGAGCTTCTTGGCCCGGGCGTCGATGTCGGCGTCGCGCGCGTTCTCCAGGTTCTTGCGCTCGACCCCCATCTCGGCCTCGATGGTCGGCAGGTCGTTGTGCCGCTGCTCCTCGTCGACCGAGGTGATCAGGTAGGCGGCGAAGTAGATGATCTTCTCGAGATCCTTCGGGGCCAGGTCCAGCAGGTAGCCCAGGCGCGACGGGACGCCCTTGAAGTACCAGATGTGGGTGACCGGCGCGGCCAGCTCGATGTGGCCCATCCGCTCGCGACGCACCTTGGCGCGGGTGACCTCGACGCCGCAGCGCTCGCAGATGATGCCCTTGAAGCGGACCCGCTTGTACTTGCCGCAGGCGCACTCCCAGTCCCGGGTCGGCCCGAAGATCTTCTCGCAGAAGAGCCCGTCCTTCTCCGGCTTGAGGGTGCGGTAGTTGATGGTTTCCGGCTTCTTGACC
>JBDHZW010000133.1:0-12862 GCA_039812105.1 Nakamurella sp. | reverse complement strand
CGACCTGCCGGTCGTACATCTGCCGCTCCTCGGCCCGCCAGGGCACCTGGTCGAGCAGGACGTCGAGCACGGTATCGGAGCCGGTCAGCCAGCCGGAGAGTTGGTCGACCCAGGCGCCGTCGGACAGCTCCGTCCGGGTGATCGACGCCAGTGACCCGAAGGCGGGCTCGTTGTTGCCGTCGTGTGGGGCGTCAAACATGGACGGCTGGTGCAGCACGGTCACGGACGCCACACTATCGGCTATTCGAACATTCGTCCAGAACCGCCCCGCCGCGTCGAGTCGGTGCCGGACCGGCTTGACTGAGCGGCATGACGCACCCGGCCGTTCATCTGGACACGCTCGCCATCACCGCCGGCCGGCCGGCCGCGTATCCGGGCAATCCACTGAGCACACCGATCGTGCTGGCCTCGAACTTCCGGGCGGGCGGAGCGGTCGAGTACTCCCGGGACGGCGGCACCGACACCTGGCAGGCTCTCGAGGCCGCGGTCGGCGCGCTCGAGGGCGGCGACGCGGTCGCCTTCGCGTCCGGCATGGCCGGGGCCGCGGCGATCCTGGAGTCGCTGCCCACCGGGGCGTCGGTGGTCGTGCCGGCCGACTGCTACGCGGGCGTGCGAACACTGCTGAACGAGGGTGCGGCCCACGGCCGGTGGAAGGTGACGGCGGTCGACATCACCGACACCGCCGCGGCCGAGCAGGCGGCGTGGGCGGCGGACCTGCTGTGGTTGGAGTCACCGACCAACCCGCTGATCGACGTCGCCGATCTGCCGCGACTGTGCGCGTTCGGCCGGGACCGGGGGGCGCGGGTGGTGGTGGACAACACCTTCGCCACCCCCCTGCTGCAGCGTCCCCTGACGTTCGGCGCGGACTACGTGCTGCACAGTGCGACCAAGTTCATCGGCGGGCATTCCGACCTGCTCGCCGGTGTGGTGGTCGGACGGGACGCCGCGGTCGCCACGCCGATCCGGCGCCGGCGGCAGGTCGCCGGCGGGACGCCCGGTGCCCTCGAGTCGTACCTGGCCCTGCGCGGGCTGCGGACGATGCCGGTGCGGGTGGAGCGGGCGCAGGCCTCGGCCGGCGTGCTGGCAACGCGGCTGAGCGAGCATCCGGCGGTGTCCCGGGTCCGGTACCCGGGGCTGGACTCGGATCCGGGGCACGCGCGGGCCGCGGCGCAGATGGCCGGATTCGGCGCGATGCTCGCCTTCGAGGTCCGGGGCGGTGCCGCCGCGGCCGACGCGGTGTGCGCGGCGGTTCAGGTGGTGGTGTCCGCGACGTCGCTCGGCGGCGTCGAGACGACCATCGAGCGGCGCGCGAAACTGGCCGGGCAGGAGCACATCCCGCCCGGGCTGATCCGGATGAGCGTAGGCGTCGAGCATGTCGAGGATCTGTGGGCCGATCTGGACCGGGCGCTGACGGCGTCGCGCGGCTGAGCGGCTCGGTGCGTCCCGCGGCGCCCCGCACCTACCACTGCGCTGATCCAAGTCTCAGCAAATCAGGCATATCGGGCGTAGATATGGGACTTCGATCAGCGCAGCCCGGGTGTGCCACGCGGCGCCCCGACCACCTCAGCCGACGGCAGGGATGGAACCCAGCGCCGGCAGCCCGTCGATGCTCGACGCGTTCCTGGTCCGCCAGTATTCGCGGTAGTAGTCGTCGTCGTTGCGTTCCTGCACCCGGTCCAGCACGTCGCGGTCGGACCGGAAGTCCATCAGCGGGACGGCGAAGCCGCAGCTGTCGGAGATCCGGGTCAGCTCGACCACCACCACCGACCGCTGACCGAGCCGGCGGTCCTTGCCGAAATGCGCCCGCAATCCGGGGAACTCGGGGTCGGTGGCCGGCACCACCCGGCCGTGGCCGTGCAGCCGGACGATCTTGGGCGGCCCGTCGAAGGCGCAGAACATGATGACGATCCGGCCGTTGTCGGTCAGGTGTGCGATCGTCTCGGCGCCGGATCCGGTGTAGTCCAGGTAGCCCACCCGCCGCGGGCCGAGCACCGCGAACGTGCCCGCCATGCCCTTGGGCGAGACGTTGATGCTGCCCTCCGGCCCGGACGGCGCCGTCCCGACGAAGAACACGTGCTGCCGGTCGATCCAGTCGCGCAGCTTCTCGTCCATCTCGGCGTACACGTGGGCCATGGCACCGATGGTGCCATGGCCCACGCGGTGGACCGGACCGGTTCGCTCACCCGGCCCCGAACGGCCGAACGCCGCGCGGGGGTCCGCCGGTCGTCAGCTGCAGCCGCTGGTGGAGCCGCAGCCCTCGCAGAGGTAGCACGCCCCGGACGGGCGCATCTTGGTGCCGCAGGTGAAGCACAGCGGCGCGTCGGCGGACTTGCCGATCACCAGCTCCAGCAGCTCGGTCGACGAACCCGCCCCGCCGGCGTCCCGGGCGCCGGCCGGCGCCGGAGACCCGCCCTCCACCGCCGGACGGATCACCGGGGTGGCGTCGACGGTGGTGCGCAGGTTCTCCACCAGCCCCTCGTCGGCGTCGTCCGTGGCGGCGGCCGATGCCGGTGCCGCCTCGGTGTCCGAACCGTAGTTCGCCGACACCTGCGCCCGCCGTTCCTCCGCGGAGAAGATGCCCAGCTCGGCCCGGGACTCCAGCGGCAGGTAGTCCAACGCGATCCGGCGGAACAGGTAGTCCATCACCGAGGTGGCGATCCGCACGTCGGGGTCGTCGGTCATGCCGGCCGGCTCGAACCGCAGGTTGGTGAACTTGGCGACGTACGACTCCAGCGGGATGCCGTACTGCAGGCCCACCGACACCGCGATGGAGAACGCGTCCATCACCCCGGCCAGGGTCGAGCCCTGCTTGCCCAGCTTGATGAACACCTCGCCGAGGCCGTCGTCCGGGTACGAACCGGTCGTCAGGTAACCCTCCGCCCCGCCCACGGTGAACGAAACCGTCTGCGACGGGCGCTTCTTCGGCAGCCGGCGGCGCACCGGCCCGGTGACCACCGGCGCCGCGGCCACCGGGGCCACGGCCACGGCCTGCTTCTCGTCCGGCTCCTTGTTCTTCTTGGCGGCGGACAGCGGCTGGCCGACCTTGCAGTTGTCCCGGTAGATCGCCAGCGCCTTCAGGCCCATCTTCCAGCCCTGCTGGTAGATCTCGGCGACGTCCTCGACGGTGGCGTGCTCGGGCATGTTGACTGTCTTGGAGATCGCGCCGGAGATGAACGGCTGCACCGCGGCCATCATCCGCACGTGTCCCATCGGCGCGATCGACCGCTCCCCCATCGCGCAGTCGAACACGACGTAGTGCTCGCGCCGCAGACCCGGCGCATCCACCACGTGCCCGTGCTCGGCGATGTGCTCGACGATCGCCTCGATCGACTCCTGCTGGTACCCCAACGCCTTCAACGCCCGCGGCACCGTCTGGTTGACGATCTGCATGGAACCGCCGCCGACCAGCTTCTTGAATTTCACCAGAGCCAGATCCGGTTCGATGCCGGTGGTGTCGCAGTCCATCATCAACCCAATTGTTCCCGTTGGTGCGAGAACACTGGCCTGCGCATTCCGGTAACCATTTCTTTCACCGATGGCAACCGTATCTTGCCACACATTGGTAGCCAATTTCAGGGTGGCGGCGTCATTCTTGCCGACGGACCGGATGTAGTCGTTGGCCGCAGCGTGCTTGCGGATGACCCGCTTGTGCGCGTCGGCGTTGCGGGCGTACCCGTCGTACGGGCCGACGACGCCGGCCAGTTCGGCCGAACGCCGGTAGGCGACACCGGTCATCAGCGAGGTGATGGCGGCGGCCAGCGACCGGCCGCCCTCGGAGTCGTAGGCGTGGCCGGTGGCCATCAGCAGCGCACCCAGGTTGGCGTAGCCGATGCCGAGCTGCCGGAACGCGCGGGTGGTCTCGGCGATGGGCTGGGTCGGGAAGTCGGCGAAGCAGATGGAGATGTCCATCGCGGTGATGACGAATTCGACCGCCTTGGCGAACGTCACCGCGTCGAATTCGCCGTCGTCGGACAGGAACTTCAGCAGGTTCAGCGACGCCAGATTGCACGACGAATTGTCCAGGTGCATGTATTCGCTGCACGGATTGGAGGCCGTGATCCGGCCGGACTCCGGGCTGGTGTGCCAGTCGTTGATGGTGTCGTCGTACTGGATGCCGGGGTCGGCGCACTCCCAGGCCGCCTGGGTGATCTTGCCGAAGAGGTCGCGGGCGTCGACGGTCTCGATGACCTCGCCGGTCTGCCGGGCCCGCAAGCCGAACGTGGCCGCCTCGTCGGAGGTCGCCTCCACGGCGCGCATGAACTCGTCGGAGACCCGGACCGAGTTGTTCGCATTCTGGTACTGGACGGAGATGATGTCGTCGCCGCCCAGGTCCATGTCGAAGCCGGCATCGCGGAGCACCCGGATCTTGTGCTCCTCCTTGGCCTTGGTCTCCACGAACTCGGCGATGTCCGGATGGTCGACGTCCAGCACGACCATCTTGGCCGCCCGCCGGGTCGCGCCACCGGACTTGATGGTGCCCGCCGATGCGTCGGCTCCGCGCATGAACGACACCGGCCCGGACGCGGTCCCGCCGGAGGACAGCAGCTCCTTGGACGAGCGGATCCGCGACAGGTTCAGCCCGGCGCCGGAGCCGCCCTTGAAGATCAGCCCCTCCTCCCGGTACCAGTTCAGGATCGAGTCCATCGTGTCGTCCACCGACAGGATGAAGCAGGCCGACACCTGCTGCGGGGAGCGGGTGCCCACGTTGAACCAGACCGGCGAGTTGAACGCGAACACCTGGTGCAGCAGCATCCAGGTCAGCTCGTGCTCGAAGATCTGGGCGTCCTGCTCGGTCGCGAAGTAGCCGTGCTGGACGCCGGCTCCGGTGTAGGTGGCCACCACCCGGTCGATGATCTGCCGCAGGCTGGACTCGCGGGCCGGGGTGCCGACAGCGCCGCGGAAGTACTTGCTGGTGACGATGTTCGTCGCGTTGACCGACCAGAAGTCGGGGAATTCCACACCGCGCTGCTCGAAGTTGACGGTGCCGTCGCGCCAGTTGGTCATCACCACGTCGCGGCGCTGCCAGGTCACCTCGTCGTACGGGTGCACCCCGGCGGTGGTGTACAGCCGCTGCAGGGTCAGGCCCCGGCCGGCGTCGCCGGTCGCGGCCGCCTTGGACTTGCGGGCCTTGGCCGTCCCGTTGGCCGTCCCGTTCGAGCCGTTGGCGGACCCGGGCGCTCCGATGGTCTCGGTCATCTGCTTCCTTCCCCTTGAAGCATTGTCACCCTGCGAAAACTGGGTTGTGGGCATGGTCGGATCGGCGCCCGACCCCGTCGGTCAGGCACCAGGTGGCGGCGGTGGTTCAGCTGACGTCGACCGGCGGCGACCGATCGGGGGCCTCGGCGCTGCTCGCGCCCTGAATGTTGCGATCGCGCATGCTGGCGATCTCGGCCGCGAAATCCTCGGCCGAGCTGAATGACCGGTACACCGAGGCGAACCGCAGGTACGCCACCTCGTCCAGGTCGCGAAGCGGACCCAGGATGGCCAGTCCGACGTCCTGGCTGGCGATCTCGGCCTGGCCCGACCCGCGCACCGTCTCCTCGACCCGCTGCGCGAGCTGGGCGATGGCGTCCGGGTCGACCGGGCGGCCCTGGCAGGCCCGGGTCACCCCGGCGATCACCTTGCTCCGGCTGAACGGCTCGGTGACCCCGCTGCGCTTGACCACCGACAGCAGTGCGCCCTCCAGCGTGCTGAACCGACGCCCGCACTCCGGGCACGACCGGCGTCGGCGGATCGCCTGGCCGTCGTCCACCTCGCGCGAATCGATGACCCGCGAGTCGGGGTGCCGACAGAAGGGGCAACGCATGGCGACAACCTCCCCTTCCGGCATCCCCACACGGCATCCGGGCTGTGGATCGCCCGTGTGGATGACTCGTCGGTGTGGACGGATCTGTGGACCGCTGGTGGGCAACTGACCACTGCTGTGGACAACCACCCACATCTGGTGGCACAACTTGTTGATATCTTACATCGTTGTAAGTACCAGATGTAGGGGTAGACGCTAGATCCGCACCGGTGGATGCGCAAGCCGCCGGCGGCGTGTCGTCGAACCCGGGCATGTCGGTTCCCTCCCGACCGACCTCAGCCCGACGCCGGCACCCGCAGCACCTCACCGACCCGCACCACGTCACCGGACAGGTCGTTCAGGTCGCGGATGTCGTCGATGACGGCCCGCGGGTCGCGATCGGGCGAGGCCGTGGCGGCGATCGACCACAGGGTGTCGCCGGGGTGGACGGTCACATCGACGACCTCGGCCGGCCCGGCGACGGCCGCGGCGACCAGCCGACCGACGATCAGCGCCAGGGTGACCGCGGCCAGCAGGGTCAACGCGAGCCGACCCGCCCGGCCGATCCGGTATCCCGTGCCGACTCCGCTCACCACATCCGGGCGGCGCATCGAGGCGATCGGGCGCGGCGCCAGTTCGACCGATGCACCACCCACCCGACGACCGACGACGATCGAGCGGCCGTGCCGGCGCCGCCGGCGACGGGCCAGTTCGCGTTCCCGAGCGATGCGGGCCGCCTCCGTACGGCGCGGGCGGCGGCGGCGTACGACCGGCTCGCCGCCCGCCGGGTCCGGCCGGGGCCGGTCCGGCACCGACACCCCGTCGGGGACGAAGGCATTGCGGCCCGGCGATCCGGTCAGCCATCCGGCCGGGTCGACCGGCGCCAGCCGCCACGACCGTTCGTCCGCATCCCGCGCAAGAAGCTGTGTTCTCATCTGCCACACCTGACCGATCCGCCCGACCGCGAACGGTCCGGCTCGTCATCCGTCCGGCGTTCGACCACCGACCGGCGCTCGAACGGACGTTCTATCGAACGTCTGCACGAGTTGTACACCGGGGGTCTGACAGTGGGAAGATCAGTCGGCGTGTTGATCGAACGGGTGTTTGAATTGTGACCCGGCAATCCCTAGGCTGAGCGCAGCGAGCGACCACGGCAGCTCCCGGGCCCGGGTTTCGGTCCGGCACAGATCAGGAGGGTGTAGCAGCATGACGGACGAGGAGACGGCGGTCACGGCCGCGCCGAAACCGGACGGGAAACCGGACCCGAAGCCGGAGACGAGCAAGGGCACGGGCGAGGTGGTCGACTTCCCGGACGCCCCAGCCAAGCCGGGCCGGGTGTTGACCATGCGGCAGCACAAGATCCTGCAGGTGATCCGGGATTCGGTGGAGCGTCGCGGCTACCCGCCGAGCGTCCGGGAGATCGGCGACGCCGCCGGGCTCAAGTCGCCCTCGTCGGTCGCCCATCAGCTGAAGGTGCTGGAGAAGCGCGGCCTGCTGCGGCGCGACCCGAACCGGCCCCGGGCGGTCGACATCCGGCCCCTGGAGGAGGCGGTCCCGGACACCGAGGCGACCAACCCGTTGCCCAGCCCCAGCTACGTGCCGGTGGTCGGGCGGATCGCGGCCGGCGGTCCGATTCTGGCCGAGCAGGCGATCGAGGACGTCTTCCCGTTGCCCAAGGAGATCGTCGGCGAGGGGACGCTGTTCCTGCTCAAGGTGGTCGGCGACTCGATGATCGAGGCGGCCATCACCGACGGGGACTGGGTGGTGGTGCGTCAGCAGCCGGTCGCGGAGAACGGCGACATCGTCGCCGCCATGATCGACGGCGAGGCGACGGTCAAGACCTTCAAGCGCAAGGACGGGCACATCTGGCTGATGCCGCACAATCCGGCGTACGAGCCCATCCCCGGTGATGACGCGGTCGTCCTCGGACGGGTCGTCACCCTGTTGCGGAAGGTCTGATCAGGGCCGCCGCTCCTCCACCGGCGTCGGATTGACCGTCGGCACGGTCGGATTCACCGGCGGTGGGGGGACGGCGGTCACCGGCGCCTGACCGATGATCTGTGCGGTCGGTGTCGCCTGCGCGGCGGTCGCGTCGGTCTCGCTGCTCGCCCGCTTGGCCTGCTCGTCGTCGTGCATCGCGCCGACCTCGGACTTGAGGATCCGCAAGGAACGGCCGACACTGCGCGCCGCATCCGGCAGCCGCTTCGCCCCGAATAAGAGGATGAACGCGGCGATGATGATCAACCAGTGCCACCAGGACAGGCCGCCCATGTGAATGTGCCTCCTCGATACGCCCGTTCATCCGCACGGTGTTCGCAAACCCAGGCAGGCGCGATCGTCACCCGCCACCCTCAGGCTACAACCGCGGCGGCCGCCCACCGGTCGTCCAGCGCCGACCGCACGGCCGGTGCCCGGTCAGCTCACCGCCGCGAACGGCGCCAGCACCCCCGCGAGATCCGGATACACCCGCGCCTGCAGCCGCGTGCCGTCCGGGGTGTGCTCCTCGCCGAGGACGGTGCCCTCGGCGTGCACCCGGGACACCAGCGCACCCTCGCTGAACGGCATCAGCACGTTCACCGCCACCGCCGGGTCGGGCAGCGAGCCGGCGATCCGTTCCCGCAACTCCTCGATGCCGGCCCCGGTGCGGGCCGACACGAACACCGCGCCGGGCAGGGCGTGCCGCAGCCGGGTCAGCGTCATCTCGTCCGCCGCGTCGATCTTGTTGACCACGATCACCTCCGGCACGCCCAGCGCGTCGATCTCGCCGAGCACCTCCCGGACCGCGGTCACCTGGGCCTCCGGGTTCTCGTCCGACCCGTCGACCACGTGCAGCAGCAGGTCGGAGTCGGCGATCTCCTCCAGGGTCGAGCGGAACGACTCGACCAGCTGGTGCGGCAGGTGCCGGACGAAGCCGACGGTGTCGGTCAGCGTGTACACCCGGCCGTCGGTGGTCCGGGACCGCCGGGTGGTCGGATCGAGGGTGGCGAACAGCGCGTCCTCGACCAGCACCCCGGCGTCGGTCAGCCGGTTCAGCAGTGACGACTTTCCGGCGTTGGTGTAACCGGCGATGGACACCGCCGGCACCAGGTTGGCCCGGCGCTGGGACCGTTTGGTGTCGCGGACCCGGCGCATGTCCTTCAAATCGGCGCGCAGCTGCGAGATCCGCTTGTGGATGCGCCGACGGTCGATCTCCAGCTTCGTCTCGCCCGGGCCGCGGGATCCGATGCCGGCCCCGGCCGCCACCCGGCCACCCCGCTGCCGGGACAGCGCGCTGCCCCAACCGCGCAGCCGCGGGACCAGGTAGTTCAGCTGGGCCAGCTCGACCTGCGCCTTGCCCTCCCGGGAGCGGGCGTGCTGGGCGAAGATGTCCAGGATCAGCGCGGTCCGGTCGACGACCTTGACCCGCAGCTTCTCCTCCAGGTTGCGCAACTGCCCCGGGCTCAACTCGCCGTCGCAGATCACCGTGTCCGCCCCGGTGACCTCGACGATCTCCTTGAGCTCGGCCACCTTGCCGGAGCCGACGTAGGTCGCGCTGTCCGGGTGACTGCGCCGCTGCATGACGGCCTCCAGGACGACCGACCCGGCGGTCTCGGCGAGCCGGGCCAGCTCGGCCATCGACTCCTCGGCGGCGACGGCGGTGGACGCCGCGCCGGCCCAGACGCCGACCAGCACGACCCGTTCGAGCTGGAGCTTGCGGTATTCGACTTCGGTGATGTCGGTGAGTTCGGTGGACAGGCCGACGACCCGGCGCAGCGCGGCCCGGTCGGCCAGGTCGCGCTCGCCCTGGGTGTTCAACTCCAGGTCCAGCTCCATCTCCTCGTCCCGGAGCTGGATGGGCGCGCCACCGTCACCGTCGTGAGTGGGCTGCAATCGCACAATTGTTGACCTCTTGATTCGTTTCTCTCGGCTGTTGTATCGACGCCGGTTCGATCGTCACCGGTCGCTCGGGATCCAGCCTGCCACGGCGACGCCCTCGATTTCCGGTTCTTTTCCTGACGGCCGAACCCGGCGCGGACGGCCGGCTCAGCGATGGACCGACCAGAAGGCCCCGTCGATCCGTCCGGAGGCGACGATCACCGCCGCGCCGGTCAGCACGGTCGCGCCGGGGGCGACGTCCACGACGACCGCACCGCCGGGCACGTGCACCCGGACCCGTCCGTCGGTCCGTCCGGTCGCGGCCAGGTGAGCGGCGGCGACGGCGACCGTGCCGGTGCCGCAGGACCGGGTCTCGCCCACGCCGCGCTCGTGCACGCGCATGGCGACCTGGTCGGCGCCCAGGCCGGTCACGAACTCGACGTTCACCCCGGCCGGGAACAGCCGGTGGTCGAACTCCGGAGCCCGGGTCAGGTCCAGGCCGGCCAACTCCGGCTCGTCGGGTACCCCGGCGCAGACCAGGTGCGGGTTTCCGACGTCGACCGCGACCCCGGCGAACTCGGCCCCGTTCAGGACCGCCCGGGACGGCGCTCCGACCGTGGCCGGGCCCATCTCGATGGACACGTCCCCGCTGGCCGGGGCATGCGCCACCCGGGTGCCGCCGCGGGTCCGGAACACGATCCGGCCGGGCTCGGACCAGCCGGCGTCCACCAGGTAGCGGGCGAAGAGCCGAGCCCCGTTGCCGCACATCTCGGCGGCTGAGCCGTCGGCGTTGCGGTAGTCCATGTCGAACCGCTCCGGCCCTCCGCCGTGCAGCGGAACCACCCGGATCACCCCGTCGGCGCCGAGGCCGGCGTGCCGGTCGCACAGCGCGCGCACCCGACCGGGGGTCAGGTCGATCGTGTCGTGCGGGTCCGGCAGCAGGACGAAGTCGTTCTCGGTGCCGTGCCCCTTCAGGAACGAGGGGCCGGTGGCGGTAGACACCGGCCTAGCCTACGGACGCGCCGGCGACCGCCTCCAGTGCGCGTTCGAGCAGGTCGGCCCGGTCGGCGTGCAGACCGATCATCCGGTGGTCGCGGCGGAACCAGGACCGTTGGCGGCGGACGAACCGCCGGGTCGCCGCGGTGGTGGCGACGATGGCCTGTTCCGTCGTCGAGGCGCCGTCCAGCACGGCCAGGAACTGCGCGTAACCCAGCGCGCGGGAGGCCGTCACCCCGCGCCGCAGGCCCACCGCCTCCAGCCGGCGGACCTCGTCGAGCAGGCCGACCGCCGCCATGGTGCGGACCCGCCGCTCCAGCCGGGCGTCCAGCCCGGTGGTTTCCCGGTCGAGCAGCAGTTGGACGGCGTCGTAGGCGGGCGCGCCGTAGCGGGGCATGGTGGCGCTGAACGGCCGGCCGGTGATTTCGATGACCTCCAGCGCCCGGACGATCTTGCGTCCATTGGCCGGCCCGATGCTCGCCGCCGCCTGCGGGTCCCGTTCGGCGAGCCGCTGGGCCAGGACCGGTGCGCCGACCCGGCGCAGGTCGTCCTCCAACCGCGCGCGGACCACCGGATCGGTCGCCGGGAACTCGATGCCGTCCACGACCGCGCGGATGTAGAGGCCGGAGCCGCCGACCAGCAGCGGGGTGCGGCCCCGGTTCAGCACGTCCTCGATGACGGCCCGCGCGTCGGCCTGGTAGGCGGCCACCGTGGCGGTCGCCGTCACGTCCAGCACGTCGAGCAGGTGGTGCGGCACGCCGCGGCGCTCGTCCGGACCCAGTTTGGCGGTGCCGATGTCCATCCCCCGGTACAGCTGCATGGAGTCGGCGTTGATCACCTCGCCGTCCAGCCGCTGGGCCAACTCCAGGGCCAGCTCGGACTTGCCGGTCCCGGTCGGACCGGCGACCACGACCAGCCGGGCGGTCATCGACCGGGCCAGCGCCAGCCGGCGACCAGGTAGCCGACGCCGAACGGTGCGCCCCGGTGGAGCAGCTCGGCACCGGCCGGTCGATCGTCGGCGGTCAGTTCGGCCAGCGCCTCGAGCGGCTCGGCGCCGGCCAGCAGCCGCCGATTCAGATCGTGGTCGGCGCAGGCGACGCGCAGCGCGGTCGGGTCACCGGCGGCCAGCGCCGCCGCCAGCGCGTCGTCGAAGGCCTCGCTCCGGTCGTCCCGGGGAGCGGGCGCATGATCGCCGTGGGCGGCGGATCCGTCGGCGACCACGAGCAGCGCATACCGGCCCGGACAGCTGTGCCGCACGGCCGCCCCGGTGGTGGCCGGATCGTCGCCGGTTTCGACCAGGGCCACCGGCGCCGGGTCGCCGGCGGGAAACGCCCGGGACAGCAGCGCCCGTCCGACGATGCTCCCGGAGGCCAGCGGGGGCCCGCAGCGCCGCGGGGTCAGGTCACTGCGTCCCAGCGAGGTCGCCCTGACCTCGACGGTGCCCGGCGGATACACGAACGTTCCCCGGCGTCCCCCGGCGACGACCACGATCAGGTCGGCCCGGGCCAGCGGGCGGATGGCCGCGACGCAGGCCGCGATCAGGTCGGCGGACGCGTCGGCCAACCGGTCGGCCACCCCCGGCACCAGGAACGGCGCGCCGGGACACACGGCGGCACCGACGATCACGACCCACTCACGCCCAGCAGGCTATGTGACCGGGACCGGCGGCGGGTGGGACCGGGACCCGCTCTCGCCCGGGTCGGGGGCAGCGGGCACACTGGACGTGATGTCGGCCACGCCGACGACGCACATGTATGAAGGGGCGCCGGCTGCGGCACCCGGGAGCCGGCGACGACTCCCTTGAGCGGTAGGAGGGTCCGACCGATGCCTGACGACGTCTCGACCACCCCGGACAGCGACTCTCCCGGCGCCGCGGACGCCGAGTTGCGAGTGCCGGAGCCGCCTGATTCGCCCAATATCCCGACCCCCCGTCCGGGCGGCCCGACGCCGACCCCGGAAGTGCCGGACCTGCCGGAACTGCCCGACCTGCCGGATCTGCCGCAGGCGCCGACGCCGCCCTCGGGCGCGGCTCCGTCGGGCGAACCGGCCGAACCCGAGCCGTCGCCCGCCGAGCCGTCGCCCGCCGAGCCGTCGCCCGCCGCGATGCCCACGGTTGCCCCGGCCACGCCCCCGGTGCCGATCCCGACCGTCGCGCCGTCGACGGACCCGGTGCCGATGCCGGCGGTCCACCCGGCCCGGCCGTCGGGTGAGCCCGTCGAGGCGTCG
>JBDHZW010000132.1:0-13008 GCA_039812105.1 Nakamurella sp. | reverse complement strand
CCAGCACGGTGGCCGGACCGTGGCTGGTCAGCGGCGCCGGTTCGGGATCGCGGCCGCGCATCGCCCGCAGCGCCGGCGACGACGAGCCGCCCGGCGCCGGCGGCCCGACGGACGGGGGCGCCGGCGTGGGCTCGGTGGCCGGCGGCGCGGGTTCGGGATCGGCGGCCGGCGCGAACGACTCGGGTTCCGCGGGGCGCTCGACCGGCGGCACCACGGTCAGCGCCTCGGTGCCCGGCAGGGCGGGCTGCTCCCCCCACTGATCGGTTCGGGGGCTGTAGTCGGTGGCGGCGGCCAGGGATCCCTCGACCCTGGTGCCACCGGTCGCCGCGATCCAGACCGCGTCATCCGGCTCAGTCATCCAGGCACTCCCTCGCGTCATCCCGACGATCCGCGCTTCAGGTTAGGCGGCGCCGATCACCCGACCAACGCGACCCGCCCGGCCGCAGCCAGGTTCAGGACGAGTTCGCCGGGGCCTCTGTGGCTGCTGTGACAGGTGTGGTGGGTGGGTCGTTCGGGGCGTCCGGCGGGCCGTCCAGGGCGGCCTGCTCGCCGGCCCGCGGCGCCACCGCGATCAACACCGCCAGGCCGATCAGCAGCACCAGCACCACGGCCCACAGCACACCGGGATCGTCCATGGTCAGCAGCACGATGAGCAGGGTCACCGCGACGACGCCGCCCCCGATGCGGACCCACAGGTACCAGCGCGGATCGCGGACCATGGCGGCCACCTGGCGGGTCTCCCGGCGCAGCGCGGTCGCGCTGCGGGATCGGCCGAACAGCCAGCTGACCGCGGCGACCACGGCGGCCACGCCGATCAGCGCCCGGATCTCGTCCCGCATGCCGACCAGCATCTGCCGGGTGAAGGCCTCCGTGACCTGCGGCTGCAGCGGCGATTGGGACACCAGCCAGGACTTGCCGACGGCCAACCCGACGACCAGCACCAGCAGCGACACCACGACCCAGAACGCCGCCCGGGCCAGCCCGCCCAGCCGGCTGGGCGCGATCAGGATCGACAGCAGCAGGAACGCGGCGACGATCCACGGCAGCCAGGTTCCGAGCCAGTTGACCAGGTTGTAGTACTTGGCGATGGCCTGCAGGTCGGCCTGACCGGTGAGGTTGAACACCACCGGCACCTCGGGAATCTGGCTCGCCCAGGACACCCCGGCCGACTCCAGCTTCTGCTTGATCGCGGTGACCCCCTGCGACAGGTCGACGTTGATCGAGTGCAGCTTGTCCAGATCCTGGTCGTAGCCGCCCTGCATGGCGGTCACGAACGTCTCGTGCGCCTTGGCGTTGGCGTTGTTCCACAGGTCGGCCATCTTCGGACTGGTGACCAGGTCGCTGACCATGTTGTGAATGGCGTTGGTGATGTCGGACCGGAACGTCGCCAGGTAGCCGGTGGCCAGCGTGGCCAGCTTCGGCGGCAGGCCCAGCGACTGCAGCTCGTCACCGATCTTGTCGGCCAGCTGCAGGTTGCTGACCTGGTCGTCGATGGCATTGGTGATGCGGTTCTCCAGCGCGGAGACGATGACCGGGTCGGTGATCAACGGCTCGACCGCGGCCAGGTAGGCGTCCTGGTCGGAGACCAGGTTGCTGGCCCACTTGGCGGTCACCGCGACCGGGGTGAGCACGCAACCGATCACCAGCAGGACGATCGACAGGGCGCGCCAGAGCCTGGCCTGCGGCCCCCGGTCCACTGCCCGCCACACCGACCGACCGTCCATCGACCCCACCGTTCAAACGTTTCGATCAGATTCAGTTTCGGTCTCATTCAACGGGGTACCTGCGGTGATCTCTTCATCCATCCGGGATGATGTCCGCGAAGTCAGCTATTGGCAGGGTCGGTGATGCCCGGGAACGCAGGCCCCTCGGGCCATTCGTCTGGTGATCGGGCGCCGTGGCCCACCGGCCCGAGAAGAACGGACGTCCAGATGGCGAACGAGCCCGTCCCCGCCCGCGCGGCCGATCCAGTGGTCGAACCAGCCGCCGAGCACGACGACCACCACGAGCCGCGAGCGCGCCGGGTCGTCGGCTACGGCCTGCCGCGCGGCCTGATCATCATGCTCGGCCTGGCCGCCGGGGTGGTGGTGGCCGCCGGCATCCACGCGGTGCCCGACCTGATCGGCCCGATCTTCCTGGCCCTGGTGCTGACCATCACGGTGGACCCGTTGCGCGGCATGATGATCCGTCGCGGCGCCCCCCGCTGGCTGGCCACCCTGGTGGTGGTGATCGGCGTGTACGCGATCATCTTCGGGCTGGTGATCGCCGCCGCCGTCGGCGTCGCCCAGTTCATCGGCCTGATGCCGCAGTACGCCGACCAGCTGCAGGGCGAGCTCTCCGGCCTCAAGTCCTGGCTGGCCAGCATGGGGGTGACCCAGGAGCAGGTCCAGAGCATGCTTTCCAGCGTCGACAAGAGTTCGATCCTGTCCTACGTCGCCTCGCTGCTGTCCAGCGTGATGAGCGTGCTGACCTCGCTGTTCTTCATCATCACGCTGCTGATCTTCCTGGCCGTCGACGGCTCGGTGTTCAGCGAGCGGATGGTCAAGCACCGTCCCGGCCGCGAACCGGCACTCAACGCCCTCGGCCAGTTCGCCGCCGGCACCCGCAAGTACTTCGCCGTGGCGACGATCTTCGGCGGCATCGTGGCCATCCTGGACGGGGTCGCCCTGGTGATCATGGGCATCCCCGCCGCCGGGCTGTGGGCGCTGCTGGCGTTCGTGACGAACTACATCCCCAACATCGGCTTCATCATCGGCCTGATCCCGCCGGCGCTGCTCGGCCTGCTGGTCGGCGGGCCCAGCCTGGCGATCTGGGTGATCGTCGTCTACTGCGTGCTCAACTTCGTCATCCAGTCGGTGCTGCAACCCAAGTTCGTCGGGGATGCGGTCGGGCTGACCACCACCATGAGCTTCCTGTCGCTGATCCTCTGGGCGTTCCTGCTCGGCCCGCTCGGCGCGATCCTGGCCATCCCGGCCAGCCTGCTGGTCAAGGCGATCATGGTCGACGTCGACCCGGAAGCCAAGTGGCTGCAGCTGTTCCTGGGCGACGAACCGGTGCTGACCAAACGGGAACCCGGCGCCCGCAAGCGCAAGCGGCACCCGGAGGCGATCAAGGCCGAACCGGCGGGCTAGCGGCGAGCCAGGCCGTTGATCTTGTCGACGATCGCGCGCGGGTCGTCCACGGTCAGGTAGAGCCGGTCGTAGTCCTCGCCGGTGAGCTCGACGACGACGGTGCGATCGGGCGCGGAGACGTTCCAGAACGACTTCTCGCCGTCGCGGTGGAAGGTGCCGGCCCACTTGCCGGGGATGTGCAGTCCCGGCGCCCGGATGCCCTTCGGCTCGCTGTTGGCCCCCGGGTCGAAGGTGGCGCCCCGGACGTGCTCCGCCGGGAACTCCAGCCGCCGGGTCAGCGACCAGAGCTTGTCCAGACCCTGCGGCTCGACCGTGATGGCCGCGTCGGTGACGGTGACGGTGTTCATGGTTCTTCCCTTCCTTCGTGGCCGGCGGGCGCGGCGAGCCCCGCGCGGGCCAGCAATCGGTGTCCGAGCAGGTGAGCGGGGTCGCCGGTGCCGCCCAGGCGCTCCCGCACCAGGTCGCGGACCTCGTCGTCCCGGGGCGCCAGCTCCAGGGTGGCGATCAGCAACAGATCCAGGTCGGCGTCCCCGGCCGGGGCCGGCTCACCCTGGCGCAGTACGGCCAGGAAGAGGCCTCGCTTGCTGCCGAACGCCTGGTAGAGGCTGCCCCGCAGCAGGCCGGTGGCCCGCACCAGCTCGTCGATCGAGGTGCCCTCGAATCCCGCCGTCAGAAAGGCGCGGCCGGCGGCGGCCAACACCGCGCCCTCGTCGAAGCTCCGCTTCCTGCCCATGCCCCCAGCGTGCGCTTTTTTGACCGTCTAGTCAAGAATTTTCTTGACCAAACAGTCAAGAAATTGTGGCGCACGAAAAAGGCCACGAACCCGGTGGGTCCGTGGCCTTCTCGGTGATTCGCTCAGCGCGCCTGGAAGGTCAGGCAGTCGGCCGTGTCGGCGCCGGCGCCGATCTTGACCGAGGTCGCCGTGCACTCCAGGGCCTCGTTGTGCACGCAATCCGCGCGCTGACAGGCCCCGACATGCCCGCTCACCTTGGCCAGCCCGCCCTTGGCGGACAGCGGGATGAAGGTGGCGCATTCGGCGTCGGCCGACTTCCCGCCGACCGTGATGGCGAACGCGTGGCAGCTCGAGTGATCGTTGTAGGAGCATCCGGCGACCGTGCATTCGGTGATCGGCGCCATCTCCAGGGTTGCGGTCATGATTTCCTCCGTCGAGCCGGCTCGAACGGGACCGGTGCCACGCGGCGGTGGGTCTGCCTCGGTTCCCGGCACCGGGGGCGGCATTCCCCGGGCTCGACGGCAACGCTAGACCTCGAACAGATCGGGCGCTAGCAAGGTAGTACTGCCTTACCGGCAGGTCAGAAGGCATGCGAACGATCATGGCCGGTAAGGTTGGGCTATCCATCGGGCGGGATCAGGCCGCCTGCCGCAGCTCCCGCATCTCCCGGGTGTACTGGTCCTGGCCGACCATCTTGTACAGCAGCCGGGCCGGCCCGGGAACCTTGCCCATCAGGTTCCGCCGCTCCTCGTCGGTGGCGTCCTCGAGCATCGCGCCCAGCATCCAGGCCATCCGGTTCAGCGGGATCCAGCTGGCCGCCCGCAGGCCCAGGGCGAGCCACTCCCGGCCCGTGAAGTACCGGTCCACCTGCGGCAGCACCTGGCTCTCGACCGTGTCGAGGTGCTCGGCGACCGCGTCGGCCAGCTCGGTCAGGATGTCCACCAGCAGGTCGCGCACGTCGGGGTCGGCGGCCGCCACCCACAGGTCGAGCATGCCGTCCAGCTCGGCGATCAACTCGTCGTGCCGGCGGTGCATGCGTCGCATGCCCTCCTCCAGGGCCGGATCCAGCGGGGCCCGCTCGGCCAGCCGGCGCCACAGCAGGTCCCGCTCGGCGTCGTGGTGGTGCCGCAGCGCGGTGGCCAGGTCGCGGTAGTGCCGGGCCAGCCGGGCCGCCCGATCCGAACCGGCCGGGGCGACGGCGGCGACCAGGTCGGGCAGCAGGCGCAGCTCGCGGCGGAACACCTTGTGCACCAACACCATGTCGGTGGCCAGACCGGGGGTGCTACCGATGGCGTCGACGGTCACGGAACAACCTCCTGGGCTCGGCTGACGGCCTACTGCACCCGAAGAGATGTGACCCGTCTGATTGATACGTCGGAGAAGGATGAGCACTGTGCGTCACCGGCGCGGATCAGCGCGCGCGGGGGTGGGACGTCGCGTACACCTCGCGCAACGCGTCCACGGTGACCAGCGTGTAGATCTGGGTGGTGGTCACCGAGGCGTGACCGAGCAGCTCCTGCACCGACCGGACGTCGGCGCCGCCCTCCAGCAGGTGGGTGGCGAACGAGTGGCGCAGCGTGTGCGGGGACACCCCGGCGGCGGGCAGTCCGGCCCGGCGGGCGGCATCGGCGAGCACCTGCCAGGCGCTCTGCCGGGACAGCCGGCCGCCGCGGACGTTCAGGAACAGCGCCCCCCGCGGGCTCATCCGGGAGCCCGGACCGGCGGCCAGGGCCGGCCGGCCGCGCACCAGGTAGGCCTCCAGCGCCCGCAGCGCGTAGGAGCCGACCGGTACCAGGCGCTCCTTGGCGCCCTTGCCGTGCAGCCGCACGACGGAGGTGACGGTCGGGTCCGGCGCGGCCGCGGCCGGGCCGAGATCGATGTCGTCGACGTCCAGCCCGACCGCCTCGCTGATCCGGGCGCCGGTCGCGTACAACAGCTCCAACAAGGCCCGGTCGCGCAGCCCCCGCGGCCCGTCCGGATCCCCGGAGCCGGCGGCCGCGTCCAGCAGGCGGACGACCGCGTCGACCGGCAGTGCCTTGGGCAGCCGGCGGGCCGGCGTGGGCGGACGCACGTCCCGGGAGGGGTCGTCGTCCGCGGCCCCCTCCTGCAGCAGGAAGCGGTGCCAGCCGCGGGCGGCCACCACCGCCCGAGCCGCGGACGAGGCGGCCAGCGGCGGATGGCCGTCGGCGCCGGTGCGCAGGCGCACCAGGAAGTCGGACACGTCCGCGGTGGTGACGTCGCCGACCCGGGTCCGGCCGGCGGCGGCCAGGAACTGCAGGTAGCGCTGCAGGTCGCGGCGGTAGGACAGCAGGGTGTTGCGGGCCACCCCCCGCTCGACCGCGAGGTGGTCCAGGTAGCCGCGCAGGGCGGTGGACAGCTCGGCCGACGGTTCGGGCGGCGCGGCCGCGGGTGCGGTCAACGGGCCGACCCGACGTTTCCGCGGGAACGCGAACGATATGTCGTTCGCGGGGCGGTGGGCGATCCGGCCGCGGCAACGCCCGCGTGCCGGCTCACAGCTCCCGCGACCCGTCCAGAGGCGGCGCGCCGGGCGTTCCCGGACCCCGGTGCACGGCCCAGGGCGCGTCGTCGCCGCCGTCCGGCCGGTCCACCTGCCGGACGGTGCCGCGCAGCACCCCGTCGGCGGCCAGCAGCGCGGCCACCGCCATCACGTTGACGATGTCGCCGGCCAGCGCCGCCTGCACCGCGGTGCGCAGCGGGACCAGGACGATCCGGAGTTCGGCCTCCTCGTTGTCCTCCCGGTCCTGCGCGTCGGGCCGGCCGACGAAGGTCAGGTCGGTCGCCAGGTAGATCCGCACGGTCTCCTCGCTGAACCCCGGCGAGGTGGCCACGTCCAGCAGCACCGACCAGGCGTCGGCCCGAAAGCCGGTCTCCTCCAGCAGTTCCCGCTCCGCCGCGGGCTGCGGCGGCTCGCCCGGCACGTCCAGCAGGCCGGCCGGCATCTCCCACAGCCGGCGGCCGACCGCGTGCCGGTACTGCTCGATCAGCAGCACGTTGGCGCGGTCCGGATCCCGGGAGTCCAGCGCGGCCACCGCCACCGCGCCGCCGTGCCCGACGATCTCCCGCTTGCCGGTCCCGCCGCCGGGCATCCGCACGTCGTCGACCCGCAGCTTGACCACCCGGCCGTCGAAGATCGGCGTGCTGGCGACGACCTCGAAGTCGTGCCGCCCGGACGTCATCCGGCGACCAGTTCCTGCTGCTCGCGCTCGATCTTGTCGTCGACGAGCGGCAGCCGCTCCGACTCCAGGTAGTCCAGCGCGGCCCGGACGAACGCCGCGAACAGCGGGTGCGGCCGGGTCGGCCGGGACTTGAACTCCGGGTGCGCCTGGGTGGCCACCATGAACGGGTGCAGCTCCCGGTCCAGCTCGACGAACTCGACCAGCGAGCTGTCCGGTGACGTCCCGGACAGGTGCAGCCCGGCCGACTCTAGCACGTCCCGGTAGGCGTTGTTGACCTCGTACCGGTGCCGGTGCCGCTCGGAGACCGAGGTGCTGCCGTAGATCTCGGCGACCAGCGAGCCGGGCACCAGCCGCGCCGGGTACGCGCCGAGGCGCATGGTGCCGCCCATGTCCTTGGCGCCGGCGACGACGTCGTGCTGGTCGGCCATGGTGGCGATCACCGGGTCGGCGGCGTTGGCGTCGAACTCGGCCGAGTTGGCGCCGCCCAGGCCGGCCAGGTTGCGGGCCACCTCGATGACCATGCACTGCAGGCCCAGGCACAGGCCGAGGATCGGGATCCGGTTGTTCCGGGCGTAGGTGATCGCGCCGATCTTGCCCTCGATGCCGCGCACCCCGAACCCGCCGGGGATCAGCACGCCCTGCACGTCGGCCAGCGCCGCGGCGGCGCCGGCCGGGTTGATGCAGTCGTCGGAGGCGACCCAGACGATCTCGGCCCGGGTGTTGTTGCCGAAGCCGCCGGCCCGCAGCGCCTCGGTCACCGACAGGTAGGCGTCGGGCAGGTCGATGTACTTGCCGACCACGGCGATCCGCACCGTCTCGGCCGGGTGGTGCACCCGCTCCAGCAGGCCGCCCCAGGTCGTCCAGTCCACGTCGTGGAAGCTCAGGTTGAGCCGCCGCACCACGTAGGCGTCCAGGCCCTCCCGGTGCAGCACCTTGGGGATGTCGTAGATGCTCGGCGCGTCCGGGGTGGAGATCACCGCCTCGGCGTCCACGTCGCACATCAACGAGATCTTGCGCTTGAGGTTCTCCGGGATGTCCCGGTCGGAGCGGCAGATCAGCGCGTCCGGCTGGATGCCGATGTTGCGCAGGGCGGCCACCGAGTGCTGGGTGGGCTTGGTCTTCAGCTCCCCGGACGGCGCCAGGTACGGCACCAGCGACACGTGCAGGAAGAACACGTGCTCACGGCCCAGGTCGTGCCGGACCTGCCGGGCCGCCTCCAGGAACGGCAGCGACTCGATGTCGCCCACGGTGCCGCCGATCTCGGTGATCACCACGTCGGGCACCGAACCGCCGTGCTTGTCGTCGGGATCCGGTTCGGCCATCGCCCGGATGCGTTCCTTGATCTCGTTGGTGATGTGCGGGATCACCTGCACGGTGTCGCCGAGATACTCGCCGCGCCGTTCCCGGGCGATCACCCGCGAGTACACCTTGCCGGTGGTCACGTTGGCATCGGCGGACAGGTTGCGGTCCAGGAACCGTTCGTAATGTCCGATGTCCAGGTCGGTCTCGGCGCCGTCCTCGGTGACGAACACCTCGCCGTGCTGGAACGGGTTCATCGTGCCGGGGTCGACGTTGATGTACGGGTCCAGCTTCTGCATGGTGACCCGCAGGCCGCGAGAGGTGAGCAGTCGCCCGAGACTGGAGGCGGTCAACCCCTTGCCGAGGGACGAGGCGACACCGCCGGTGACGAAGATGTGCTTGGTGACTCGCGGCGATAGCGCCAAGGCGGCTCCCGTGTCTGCTCAAGGGCCGGACCGACGGCGTCGCCGCCCGGCTGGCCGGGCGCGCATCCGCGCCCTCCCACGGAATTTCACCCTAACATCCGAGCGCGTCGATCGGCGTCACCCGCACGGCCGGCCGGACGGGTCCTCCCCCGTCAGTTGATCATGCAGAACACGCCCTTATCCGGGCCGGATGAGGGCGTGTCCTGCATGATCAACTCGTGGGTGGGGCCGGCCCCGGTACGTGTGGGGTGGGTGAGGCGGCGGGTCAGCCCACCGCGAGCGTCGGGGCCTGCGCCTGCGCGTTCGCGCCGAACCCGTACTGGCCCTGGCCGCCGCCGTTCTGCTCGACCAGGGCGAGCACGGTGGCGATCCGGCCGGTGTCGGAGTCCACGTTGTCGACGGTGCTGACGGTGCCGGACAGGGCGGTGTCGCCGCGGATCACCCCGACGGTGCCGGTCGGCTCCTCGGATCCGGTGCGGCCGGCGACGACCACGCCGGTCGCGGTCTGCGCGAGCTGGTTGGCGAAATAGGCGACGGCCGCCGCCCGGTCGCCCTCGGACCCGCCGGTGGCCTGCGCCCCGGTCAGCACGATGACCGACTGTCCCGCCGCCGGGGTTCCGCTGACGGTGATGAAGCCGGCGGATTGCAGCGCGGCGAGGACGGCAGCACCCTGATCGGCGCTGGCCACCGGCGCTCCGCCGGCCGGAGCGAGCAGCACCGAGGACAGCAGGCCGCCGGCGACGGCGCCCGCCTGGGGCACCTCGGGCAGTTGCGCACCGGTGGGCAGCGTGGTGGCCGCGATCTGCCGGAGCTCGTCGGCTCGCGCCGGATCGCTGAAGTCGGCGGTCAGCTGGATCTGCCCGGTGACCGTCGCGCCGGCCCGGTTCAGCAGCGACAGCACCGCGTCCCGGTCGTTGGGGTCGGCCGAGTCGGTGGTCACCAGCACGACGTTGGTCTTGGGCAGGGTGCCCCGCACGGTCAGCGCGCCGACCGACCCGGCGAACTTCTCGTCGGCGGTGATGCGGGCGTTCAGTTGGTCGTTCGTCGACGACAGCTCGCCCTGCTGGCTGGACAGCTCGGCGTTGTCGTCGCGCAGGCCGGCCAGCAACGGCGACTGGATCTTGGTCGCGCCCAGCACGATGCCCAGGGCGAGCGCCAGGAACACCGCCGCGAGCGAGACGATGTGGTACCGCATCGAGATCATGCGAACAGTCCCCTGACCCAGTCGACGAGCTCGTTCCACCACTGACGGACCAGGTCCGCATAGACGCCGCCGACGTCGGCGACCATCAGGGCGGTGACAATCGCCGCCGCGGCCGCCAGCACCAGCAGCATCACCACCCACCAGGAGATGCGGGCCTTGTACAGGGAGGCGACCACCGGCGACTCGACGACCTTGTTGGCCACCCGCATCCGCACCAGGAAGGTGGATGCGGTCGAACCGCGTCCCTTGTCCAGCAGGTCGACCAGGGTGGTGTGCATGCCGACCGTGACGATCGTCGCCGCGCCCTGGCCGTCGACCAGCAGCAACGCCAGATCCTCCGAGGTGCCGGTGGCCGGGAAGGTGACCGCGCCGACGCCGAGGTCCTGCAGCCGTTCCAACCCGGGTGCATGCCCGTCGGTGTGCGCGGGGATGACCACCTCGGCGCCGCTGCGCAGCGTCTCGGAGTCGATGTGGTCCGGGTTGCCGATGATCAGCGCCGGCTTGTGACCGGCCGCCCGCAGCGCGTCGGCGCCCCCGTCGACGCCGACGAGCACGGGCCGGAAATCGGCGATGTACTTCTTGAGCGCCTTGAGTTGCTTGCGGGTGTCGGGGGACGCCGCGACCAGCAGCACCTGCCGGCCGTCGATCTCGGTCGCGACCTCGGGGATGCCGACGCCGTCCAGCAGCAGCGTGCGTTCGCGCTTCATGTACTCGATGGCGTTCGCGGCGAAGGCCTCCAACTGGGCCGACATGCCGGTCTTGGCCTCGATCATCAGGTCCGCGATGGATTCGCGGCTCTGCTCGGTGCCCTGCGCGATGGCCTCGTCACCGACGTAGACGGTGCCGCCGTCGACGCGGATCTTCGCGCCGTCCTTGACCTTGCCGAACACCGTGTCGCCGACGTCGTCGACCAGCAGCACGTCCGAGGCGACCAGGATCTCCGGCCCGAGGTTCGGGAAGCGGCCGGAGATGGACGCCGACGCGTTGATCACGCCCGTCACGCCGGCCTTGACCAGCGCCTCCGCGGTCGCCCGGTCGATGTCGACCTGGTCGATGACGACGATGTCCTTGTGACCGACGCGATCGAGCAGCGCCTCGCTGCGCCGGGACACGCGCGCGACTCCCGTGACACCCGGCAACGCGCGTGACTGACGTGACAAGAGCTTCATGGGTCCGATCGTGGCAGCCGGGCGGGTGATCGGACGGTAACCACTCTTCGTGTCGCTTGACTTTCTTGTTCGGAAGCCCCTCGGCGTCACCCGGCCCGGCGCAACGGGGTGGCCGAGGCGGAGCGACCGGCGCCGGCCAGCAGATCCCGCGCGTGCGCCCGAGCGGCCGGCCCGTTGGTGCCGCCGAGCATCCGGGCCAGCTCCCGTTCCCGGTCGCGCCCGGTCACCAGCCGCACGTTGGAGGTGCCGATCCGGCCGGCCGAATCGGCGTCCACCACGTAGTGCCGGTCCGCGAAGGCGGCGACCTGGGCCAGGTGGGTCACCACGATCACCTGGTGGCTGCCGGCCAGCGCGGCCAGCCGGGCGCCGATCTCGGTGGCCGCCCGGCCCCCGACCCCGGCGTCCACCTCGTCGAACACCATGGTGCCGACCGGATCGGCGTCGGCCAGCACCACCTCGAGGGCGAGCATGACCCGGGAGAGTTCACCGCCGGAGGCACCTTTGGCGATCGGCAGCTCGGGCGCGCCCGGATGGGCCACCAAGACGATCTCGACCTGGTCGATCCCGTCCGGGCCGGCCACCCGCCAGCCGTGGTCGACCGGCACCGACTGCGGGTCGGCGGGGTCACCCGGGCGTTGGCCGACCCGCACCCGCACGGTCGCCCGGGCCATCGCCAGCGAGGCCAGTTCGGCGGTGACCAGCCGGCCGAGTCGCTCGGCCGCGGACGAGCGCTCCCCGGACAGTCGCCCGGCCACCCGGCCGAGTTCGCGCCGTGCCTCGGCGACCTCGGCCTCGAGGTGCGCGAGCCGGTCGTCGGAGGTGTCGAGGTCGAGCAGTTCCTGGGCGGCCGACCGGGCCCAGGCGCAGACGGCGTCCAGGTCCTCGCCGTACCGGCGGATCAGTCCGCGCAGCTGGGCCTGGCGTTCGAGAACCTGGGTCAGTCGCCCCGGGTCGTCGTCCAGGGTGGACAGATAGCCCGACAGCTCCGTGCCCACGTCGGCCAACGTCAGCGAGGCGCTGCGCAACTGACCGGCCAGCTCGGCCAGCCGGGGATCGCCGACCGCGTCGAGTTGCTGGGCCGCGCCGTGCACCAGCGCGGCCGCCGGGGCCGCGGCGTCGTCGTCGCCGGTCAGGGCCTGCTGCGCCTGGGCCGCCGCCGCCCGCAGCCCGTCCAGGTTCTGCAGCCGGCGCACCTCGTCGATCAGCTGCCGGTCCTCGCCGGGCAGCGGCGCGACGGACTCGATCTCGGCCAGACCGGCGCGCAGCAGCTGTTCCCGTTGGGCCCGCTCCCGGGCCCGGGTGCGGCGTTCGGTCAGATCGGCGGCCAGGCGCTGCCAGCGGGCCCGCAGTTCCCGGTAGCCGGCGACGTCGGCGGTGACGCCGGCGAACCGGTCCAGCACCGCCCGCTGCGGCCCGGGACGCAGCAGGGTGATCGCCTCGGTCTGGCCGTGTACCGCGATCAGCGGTTCGGCCAGTTCGGCCAGGGTGCCCAGCGGAACGGCCCGCCCACCCAGGTGAGCCCGGGACCGCCCGTCGGCGCCGACCGTGCGGGCGGCGATCAGCGTGCCGTCCTCGTCGACCCGGCCACCGACCGCGCCGAGGGTGGCCTCGGTCGCCGGCAGGAAGCCGTGCTCGGTCGACGGCGCCCAGCGGGTCTCCACGGCCGCCCGGTCGCGGCCGGCCCGGACCTTGGCGGCGTTGGCCCGGGCCCCGGCGATCAGGCCCAGCGCGGTGACCACCATGGTCTTGCCCGCGCCGGTCTCACCGGTGACGACGGTGAACCCGGGGTCGAGCTCGATCACCGCCTCGTCGATGACGCCCAGATCAACGATGCGCAGCTCCTGCAACAT
>JBDHZW010000131.1:0-13299 GCA_039812105.1 Nakamurella sp. | reverse complement strand
CGGTACCGGTCGCGCAGTTGTTCGTCGTCCAGCCACCACGGGCGGGTCATCGGTGGCGCGTCCGGATGGCCGGCGGCATCGACGACGCTTCCCCCGGCCGGCCGGGCGGCGGGGTCAGCGGCGGGTGCCGCCCGGGCAGCCCGAGCGTCCAGTTCGGCGTCCACCCGGTTGGCCTCGACCGCGTCCGCGCGCATCCATCGGGTCGCGACCAGGATCAGGAACGGCAGGTCCAGCACCTCGGCGACCGCCCACAGGATCCCGCCGGCGGTGTGCTGGTCGTCCAGCGCGTCGGGGGCCCAGGCGGGCCGGTCCGCGGCGAAGTGCGCCAGGGTCAGGTGGCTGTCGAACGTCAATGCGATCCCGGGGACGGCGTCGAGGAGCAGCTCCAGGATGCCCACGCCCAACGCCAGCCCGACCGCCAGGGAGGACCGCGAGTCGTCCTGATCGACCAGCGGCAGCGCGATCAGCGCACCGAGTCCCAGCAGCAACAGGTGCAGCGCCCACCCGCCCGCCGTCGACCGCAGCGCGAGCGCGCCGAGGCCGCCGAAGAACAGCAGCCCGGCGATGACCGGAACCAGCAGCGGTCCGAGCATCGGGTGGGCCAACGTCCGCAGCGGTCGGCTGCCCAGGGCCCGGATGACGACCGACCGGCCGTCGGACGTGCGCCGCAGCAGCGCCACCGGCTGGCCGGCGAGCACGATGATCGGGATCACCAGGAGCAGCAGCAACTGCTGGGTGGTCCAGACCCACATCAGACCGCCGGATCGTTCCTGCAGCACCCCGCAGCTCGTCCAGACGGCGGCCAGCAGGCCGATCGCGACCATCACGTCCCGACCGACCGGCCAGGACACCCGGAGCGCCCGCGCCCGTCGGCGCGCCCGGGCGTAGCCGAACCCGACCAGCACGGTGACGCCCAGCGTCACCCAGTCCGGCTGCCACTGCGTGAACAGGGCCCCGATGGAGATCGGCGCGTCATCGGTCACCCGATCATCTTGCCCAGGTCGAGCGCAGCGGCAGCGCGCACCTCACCGCGGCCGCACCTGACAGCGGGCCGTCGCCCGGCTCAGGTGCCCGCCGCCGACCGCATGCCCGGCTCGGTGCGGTAGATGATCTCGATCGCCAGCGCGCCGACCGCACCCACCGCCAGCGAGGTCCAGAGCGTCTCCGGGGTCAGCGAGAAGTTGAAGAAGCTGCGGCCGAGCGGGGTGATGAAGGCCAGCGCCGCGATCCCCACCATCGCCCCGACCAGCGCGCCCTTCCACAGCCGGAACGGCCGGGACAGCACCACCAGGATCCAGAACGCGGTGAACAGCAGCGCGATCGTGGCCGCGGTGGACGGCTGCCAGCAGACCACGTTGTCGGTCACCTTGGCCCCCTCGGTCTGCACCAGGCACTCGGACGCCGGGGGGGCGCCCACCTCGGCCCGGGCCAGCAGGTAGGACACGAACACCACGATCCCGGACACCGCGCCGGCCGGCACCGCGAACCGCAGCACCCGCTTGAGGAAGCCGGGCACGTAGCGCCGCTTGTTCGGGCCCAGGGCCAGGAAGAACGCGGGAATGCCGATCGTCACCGCGGACACCAGGGTCAGGTGCCGGGGCAGGAACGGGAACGGCAGGGTGAACAGCGCCGCGGTGACGATCGCGATCAGGCTCATCACGTTCTTGGCCACGAACAGGTTGGCCACCCGTTCCACGTTGCCGATCACCCGCCGGCCCTCGGCCAACACCGACGGCATGTGCGAGAACCGGCCGTCCAGCAGCACCAGTTGGGCCACCGCCTTGGTCGCCTGCGCGCCGTTGCCCATGGCCACCCCGATGTCCGCGTCCTTGAGGGCGAGGGCGTCGTTGACGCCGTCCCCGGTCATCGCCGCGACGTGCCCGTTCCGCTGCAGCGCGTTGACCAGCGCCCGCTTCTGCTCCGGCGACACCCGGCCGAACACCGTCGTCCGCTCGACGATCTCCCGCAGCTCCTCGGGATCCTCGCCGATGGTGCGGGCGTCCACCAGCGCCTCCGGCGGCACGTCCAGGCCGACCCGACGGGCGATCGCCGCGACCGTGGTCGGGTTGTCCCCGGAGATGATCTTGATCTTGACGCCCTGGTCCTTGAAGTAGTCCAGCGTCTCCTCGGCGTCCGGGCGGACCTGCTCGGTCAGCGTGACCAGGGCGATCGGCCGCATCCCGGCGGGCAGCTCCTGCCCGTGCAGCGCCGCCTCCGAGCGGCCCAGCAGCAGCACCCGTCGACCCGTCGCGGCCAGTTCCGACACCTTCCCGCGCAGCGGGTCGTCGGCGGCCAGCAGCACGTCCGGGGCGCCGAACACCAGCGAGCCGCGGCCGGTGAACGAGGCGGCGCTCCACTTGCGGGCCGAGTTGAACGCGATCGTGGTCTCCCGCTGCCAGCCGGACGGCGGGGTGAGCGCGGCGGCCAGCGCCTTGAGCGTGCCGTTGGCGTTCGGGTCGTCGGCCAGCGCGCCCAGCGCCTCCCGGATCTCGTCCGCGGTCAGCGGGCCGTCGGGGACGGGTTCGCAGTCCTCGTAGGCGATCTCGCCGACGGTCAGGGTGCCCGTCTTGTCCAGGCAGACCACGTCCACCCGGGCCAGGCCCTCGACCGCGGGCAGCTCCTGGACCAGCACCTGCTGCCGGGTCAGCTGCACCGCGGCCAGCAGGAACGCCACCGACGTCAGCAGCACCAGACCCTCGGGGACGAGCCCGACCAGTCCGCCGGTGGACCGGATGACGACCTGCTGCCAGCCCTGGTCGCCGATCGCCCGCCACTGCGACCACAGCTGCAACGGCAGCGCGACGACGATGATCCACGTGATGTACTTCAGCAACCGGTTGACCGATTCCTGGATTTCCGACCGGGTCTTGGTGAACTTCTTCGCCTCGGCGGCGATCTTGTTGATGTAGGCGTCGTGCCCGACGGCGGCCGCCGGGAACCGGCCGGTGCCGGCCACCACGGTGGTGCCCGAGCGCACCTCGTCACCCGGCGCCTTCGGGATCGGGTCGACCTCGCCGGTCAGGTTCGACTCGTCGATCTCCAGCCCGGACGTGCTGATCATGACGCCGTCCGCGGGTACCTGATCGCCGGTGCGCAACTCGATCAGGTCGTCGAGAACGACCTGCTGGGTGGGGATCTCGATCAGTTGGCCGTCCCGCAGCACCCGGGTGGTCGGCGCGTTGAGCAGGGCCAACCGATCCAGCTTCCGCTTGGCCAGGTACTCCTGCACGATGCCGATCGCCGAGTTGACGATCAGCACCACGCCGAACAGGCCGTCGGCCAGCGACCCGGTGATCAGGATCAGCACGAACAGGCCACCCAGGATCGCGTTGAACCGGGTGAACACGTTGGTCTTGACGATCACCCACAGCGACCGGGACGACGCCTGATCGGTGACGTTGACCTGGCCCTGGGCGACGCGCTGGGCCACCTGCTCGGCGGTCAGCCCGCGGGTGAGGTCGGCGGCGACCGCGGTGCCGGTCGCTTCGGGGGAGATACTCACAGCCAACACTGTGACAGATGGGTCCGACACCGGTCGGGTGACTTCTCGACGACCGTCCGGTGTTGACTGGGCGACGATGACGCTGACAGTTCTGCGCAACGGCCGGGTGCACACCGCGGCCGATCCCGACGCCACCGCGCTGGCCATCGCCGACGGCACCATCAGCTGGATCGGGGGCGAGCACGCCGTCGCCACCGCCGGCCGTCCGGACCGGGTGATCGACCTGGCCGGCGCCCTGGTCGTGCCGGGATTCGTCGACGCGCACGTGCACACGCTGGACGCCGGCCTGGCGCTCACCGGCCTGGACCTGAGCGGCGCCCGCTCGTTGGTGGATTGCCTGGCTCTGCTCCGCGGGTACGCCGCCGCCCACCCGGACGGCATCGTCTGGGGTCACGGCTGGGAGGACACCCGCTGGCCGGAGGGCCGGCCGCCGACCCGGGCCGAGATCGACGAAGCGGTGGGCGGTCGCCCCGCCTACCTGTCCCGGATCGACGTGCACTCGGCCCAGCTGTCGACCGCGCTGGCCGGATCCGTCGACGACCGCCCGGAGGGCTGGTCCGACACCGCGCCGGTGACCCGGCTCGCCCACGCCGCGGTGCGGGCCGCCGCCCGTGACCGGCTCACCGGCGGCCAACGCCGGGCCGCCCACCTGGCCTTCCTGAATGCGTGCGCGGCGGCCGGGATCGTCGAGGTGCACGAATGCGCGGCCGACGGGCCGTCCGGGCTGGCCGACCTGTGGGCCCTGCTCGACCTGACCGGCCCGATCCCGGTTCGCGGCTACCTCGCCCGCGCGGTCGCCTCGCCCGAGGAAGCGATGGCCGCGCTGGCCGGGACCGGCGCGGATGCGCTCGGCGGGGATCTCGTGGTCGACGGCGCGATCGGTTCCCGCACCGCCTGCCTCACGGCCCCGTACACGGACGATCCCGGCAACCGCGGCGCCCGCTACCTGACCGACGAGCAGATCGTCGCGCACCTGGTCGCCTGCACGCGGGCCGGCGTGCAGGCCGGCTTCCACGCGATCGGCGACGACGCCGTCGCCGCGGTCGGCCGGGCCCTACGCGAGGCGGAGCGGCGGCTCGGGGAGGGCGCAACGGTGCGGATGGCGGCCTGCGCGCACCGCGTCGAGCACGCCGAGATGGCCGACGCCGACGCCATTGCCGCGTTCGCCCGGGTCGGCGCGGTGGCCAGCATGCAACCGATGTTCGATGCCGCCTGGGGTGGGCCGGACGGGTTGTACGTGCGCCGGCTGGGGGCCGACCGGGCCGCGCCGATGAACGATTTCGCCGCCCACGCCCGGGCGGGTGTCGGCCTGGCGTTCGGGTCGGACGCGCCGGTCACCCCGGTGGGGCCGTGGGCGGCGGTGCAGGCCGCGGTGCACCACCGGACGCCGGGCAGCGGGTTGTCGCCACGGGCCGCGTTCACCGCGCACACCCGCGGCGGCCACCGGGCGGCCGGCCGGATGGAGCGCGACGTCGGCACGATCACCGTCGGCGCGCCCGCGCACCTCGCGATCGTGCAGGCGGGGGAGCTGGTCCGGCCCGCGGCCGATCCGTCGGTGGCCCGCTGGTCGACCGATCCGCGCTCCCGGGTCCCGTTGCTGCCCGACCTGACGCCGGGCGTCGAGCTGCCGGCCACCCTGGCCACCCTCGTCGGCGGGCGCGTCGTCCACGACACCGGGGTCTTCGGCTGAGCCTGGCCCGCCCGGCCGCCTGTGGGTGCGCCGGCCGCCCGTGGGTGCGCTGATCCAAGTCCCATTTGAAACGATCAAATCCGGTCGAAAATGGGACTTGGATCAGCGCAGCCGGGTGTCCAAGCGCGGGCGCGGGCCGGGTCGGGGAGTGCGGGGAGTGCGGGTAGGGCTGGGTCGGGGTCAGTCGGACCGCCCGGCCGCTTGCCGGTCGAGCTGGGCGGCCAGGGCGTCCCGGGCGCCCTCCAGGTGCACCCGCATCAGCTCGGTCGCCCGCTCCACCTCGCCGGCCCGCAGCGCGGCCAGCACCGCGTCGTGCGCGGCGACGATCCGATCCCGCCCCAGGGCGTAGCGCGACTGCACCATCGACAGGTGGATCTCTCCGGTGAGCGTCTGGTAGAGCCGGGACAGCCGCGGGCTCGCCACCGCGTCCACCAGGACCCGGTGGAACCGCAGGTCGGCCTCGACGAACGTCGAGTGTCGCGCGTCCGGCGGCACCTGGGCGAGGTCGTGCACCGCGGTCGACGCCGCCTCGGGGAGTGGGTGCCCGGCCAGTAGCCGGACCACCTCCAACTCCAGCGGCGTCCGGACCAGGAACAGGTCCTCGACGTCGGCCCGGGACAGCGTCGGCACCTGGGCCGATCGGTGCGCCTCGCGGCGCAGCAGACCCTCGGACACCAGCGCGGCGATCGCTGCCTTGGCCGTCGGCCGGGAGACCTCGTAGTCGGCGGCGACGTCCGTCTCGCCCAGCCCGACGCCCGGATCGATCTGCCCGTCCAGGACCTTGGCCCGCAGCGACGCGGTGAGCGCGTCGACGACCGAGACGGTCTGCAATCCCTTCACCGAATGCGCCTCCTCGTGCATCGGCCAAGCGCACGGAGCGAGTGGCGCATGGCCGGTCTTCTTGCGCCGGTGGTGCGCCGGTCGACCCGGCCGGCCCGGCCCGGACGGCAGCCCGAGCAGCGAATCAAATGTACCGGCTGCTCGTCATGCAAGCGATCTGGCTACTTGACATACATGTGCACTTGTCTTACAAATATGCATCACCTCGAACCAGCGGGGTGAACCGCCGCCGAGAGATCCGCCACCCGGGTCCGACACAAGGGAGTGCCGCATGTTCCAGCAGGTCGACAACCCGGTGGGAGGGTCGCTCGCGCTGTCCGCGCTGATCGCGGCCCTGCCCCTGCTCACGCTGTTCGTGCTGCTGGGCGCACTGAAGTGGAAGGCCTGGCAGGCGGGGCTGGCCTCGCTGATCGTCGCCCTGGCCGTGGCGATCTTCGCCTTCGGCATGCCGGCCAGCCAGGCCATGCTGGCCGCGTCCGAGGGCGCGGCGTTCGGGCTGTTCCCGATCATCTGGATTGTGCTCACCGCGATCTGGATCTTCCGGTTGACCGAGCTGACCGGCTACGACCTGGTGCTCCGCCGATCGTTCGGCTCGCTGTCGGCCGACCAGCGGATCCAGGCGATCATCATCGCGTTCTGCTTCGGCGCCCTGCTCGAGGCGCTCGCCGGGTTCGGCACGCCGGTCGCGGTCACCGCCGTCATGCTCATCGCGGTCGGCATCAAACCGATCAAAGCGGCCGCGGTCGCCCTGGTGGCCAACACCGCACCGGTCGCGTTCGGCGCGATCGCGGTGCCGATCACCACCCTGGGCAAGATCACCGGACTCGACCCGAACCTGTTGGGCGCCATGGTCGGCCGGCAGACCCCGATCCTGGCCGTGTTCGTCCCGCTGATCCTGGTGCTGATGGTCGACGGCCGCCGCGGGGTCCGGCAGACCTGGCTCGCCGCGCTGGTCGGCGGCGTCGCGTTCGCCGCGGCCCAGTTCGCCTGCTCCAACTACTTCTCCTACCAGGTGGCCGACATCGTGGCCGCCCTGGTCGGCGCCCTGGCCCTGGTGCTGTTGCTGAGGGTGTGGCAGCCGGCGCAGATCGTCGCGGCCGAGCCGAGCACCGTCCTGGCGCCGGTCGGCACCGGCCCGACCACCGGCACCGGCCCGACCGGGGCGGCAGGCGCAGTGTCGGCCGACGACAAGCCGCTGACCCGCAAGGACACCCTGCTCGCCTTCGCGCCCTACCTGATCGTCGTCGCGCTGTTCGCGGTCACCTCGTTCGGCCCGCTGATGCACTTCCTGGAGTCCCACTCCGGCTGGAAGTTCCCGTGGCCGGCCCTGAACGTGGTCAACAGCGCCGGGCAGCCGCTGTCCGCCAGCACCTTCAACTTCAACCTGTTCACCGCCGGCGGAACCATCCTGCTGGTCGCCGGCATCCTGACCGCGCTGATCTACCGGATCTCCGCCGGCCGGGCGTTCCGCTCGCTGGTCGGGGTGGTCGTGCAGTTCCGCTGGACGATCCTGACCGTGGTCTGCGTGCTCGCCCTGGCCTACGTCATGAACTTCTCCGGGCAGACCGTCACCCTGGGCCTGGCGCTGGCCGCGACCGGCGGGTTCTTCGCCTTCCTGTCCCCGGTGGTCGGCTGGATCGGGGTGGCCGTCACCGGCTCGGACACCTCGGCCAACTCGCTGTTCGGGTTGTTGCAGACCACCGCCGCGACCCAGACCGGGATCAGCCCGTACCTGCTGGCCGCGGCCAACACCTCCGGCGGCGTGCTGGGCAAGATGATCTCGCCGCAGAACTTGGCCATCGCCGCCGCGGTGGTCGGTCTCGAAGGGCGAGAAAGCGCCTTGTTCCGCAAGGTGGTGTGGTGGAGCCTGGGCCTGCTCTTCGGGATGTGCCTGCTGGTCTACCTGCAGTCCACGCCCGTACTCGACTGGATGGTGGTTGGCTGATGTCGCTGGCAACGAAACACCCGCACGAGCGGACAGCATCGACTCAATCGACCCTGCTCCCGCCGGCCGACCAGACCCTGCTCGACGCCCTGCAGCACGCCCTGCCCGGACCCGGTCAGCTGCGCACCCGGGCGGTCGACCGGCTCGCCCTCGGCCACGACGCGTCCCACTACTTCCTGACCCCGACCGCCGTCGTCACCCCCCGGGACGCCGCCGACGTCGGCCGGCTGTTCGCCGTCTCGGCCGCCCAGGGGGTGCCGCTGACGTTCCGCTCCGGCGGCACCAGCCTGTCCGGCCAGGCCGGCACCGACGGCATCCTGGTGGACACCCGCAAGCAGTTCCGGGACATCGAGGTGCTCGACGACGGGGCACGGGTGCGGGTCGGTCCCGGCGCCACCGTGCGACAAGTCAATGCCCGGCTGGCCCGCTTCGGGCGCAAGCTCGGACCCGACCCGGCCAGCGAGATCGCCTGCACCCTGGGCGGAGTCGTCAACAACAACTCGTCCGGGATGGCCTGCGGGACCACCCAGAACACCTACCGGACACTGGAGTCGCTGGTGCTGGTGCTGCCCAGCGGCACCGTGATCGACACCGGTGCGGCCGACGCCGACGACAAGCTCCGGCACACCGAGCCGGCGCTGTACGAGGGCCTGGCCCGGCTGCGCGACCGGGTGCGCGGCAACGCCGAGTCGGTGCGGATCATCACGGCCCAGTTCTCGATGAAGAACACCATGGGCTACGGGCTGAACTCGTTCGTCGACCACACCCGGCCGGTCGACATCCTGACGCACCTGATCATCGGCAGCGAGGGCACGCTGGCGTTCGTCGCGTCGGCGACCTTCCGGACGGTGCCGCTGCTGCGACACGCGATGACCGGCCTGCTGGTGTTCGACGATCTGTCCGGGGCGACCGGATCGCTGCCCGCGCTGGTGTCGTCCGGGCCGGCCACCATCGAGCTGCTGGACGCCACGTCGCTGCGGGTCGCCCAGCGGGACCCGGCCTGCGACGAGATCATCCGCCGGATCACCGTCGACCGGCACGCCGCCCTGCTGGTGGAGTACCAGGCCGATTCCGCCGACGCGGTCGCCGAGCTGGCACACGCCGCCGAACCGGTGCTGCGGTCCATCCCGGTCGCCGGGCCGGCCGAGTTGCACGCCGACCCGCGGGCCCGGGCCCGGCTCTGGCACACCCGCAAGGGCCTGTACACGACGGTCAACGAGGCCCGACCCTCCGGCACCACCGCGCTGCTGGAGGACATCGTGGTGCCGGTGCCCAGGCTGCTGGACACCTGCGAGCAGCTGATCGACCTGTTCGGCCGGCACGGCTACACCGACAGCGTGATCTTCGGGCACGCCAAGGACGGCAACATCCACTTCATGCTCACCGAGCGGCTGGGCGGCGGGGGAGACCTGGACCGGTTCGCCGAGTTCACCGAGGACATGGTCGACCTGGTGCTGGCCAACGGCGGCAACCTGAAGGCCGAGCACGGCACCGGGCGGATCATGGCGCCGTTCATCCGCCGGCAGTACGGCGCCGAGCTGGACGAGGTGACGCGGGAGATCAAGCGGCTGATCGACCCGGTCGGGCTGCTCAACCCGGGCGTCATCGTCACCGACGACGACCGGGCGCACCTGAAGGACCTGAAGGTCACGCCGACCGTGGAGCAGGAGGTCGACCGCTGCGTCGAGTGCGGCTACTGCGAGCCGTTCTGTCCCAGCCGGGACCTGACCACCACGCCGCGGCAGCGGATCGTGCTGCGCCGGGAGATGCAGCGGGCCCGGGACGCCGGCGACACCGCCCTGCTGCAGGAACTGGAGCGGGAGTACGAGTACGACGGGATCCAGACCTGCGCCGTCGACGGGATGTGCTCCACCGCCTGCCCGGTGCTGATCAACACCGGTGACCTGGTCCGCCGGCTCCGGGCGCAGGACGCGAACAAGGCGGTGGCCAAGGGCTGGGGCGTCGCCGCCAAGCATTGGGCGGCGACGACCAGGGCGGCCGGGACCGCGCTGTCGGTCGCCGAGAAGACCCCGAGCGTGCTGATCAAGGGACCGAACGAGCTGGGCCGGCGCGTCGTCGATCCGGATCTGTTGCCGCTGTACTCGTCGGAACTGCCCGGTGGGGGCCCGCAGCGGCACCAGGGGACGCCCACCGGCGACGCCGAGTTCGTCTTCTTCAGCGCCTGCGTCGGCACCATGTTCGGGCCGGCCGACGGCGGCCCCGGGGCCCGGGAGTCGTTCGTGCGGCTGTGCGAACGGGCCGGCATCCCGTTCAGCTACCCGCCGGACCTGCCGAACCTGTGCTGCGGGACGCCGTGGAAGTCCAAGGGTCTCAAGGACGGGTACCGGACGATGGTCCGCAAGGTGCTGCCCCGGCTGTGGGAGGCCTCCGCGCGCGGCCGGCTGCCGGTCGTCTGCGACGCGTCGTCCTGCACCGAGGGCCTGCGGCACATGCTGGAGAGCGAGCTCGCGGCCGGTCATTTCCCGGGGCTGCGGATCGTCGACGCCACCGCGTACGTCGCCGAGCACGTGCTGCCCCGGCTGCAGGTCCGGCGCCGCAAGTCGTCGACCGCCCTGCACCCGACCTGCTCGTCCACCCAACTGGGGCTGAACGACCAGCTGAAGGCGGTCGCGGAGGCGGTCTCGGAGTCGGTCACCGTCCCCGATGCGTGGGGTTGCTGCGCCTTCGCCGGCGACCGGGGCATGCTGCACCCGGAGCTGACCGAGTCGGCGACGAAGGGGGAGGCGCTGGAGATCAAGGCCGGCACCTTCGACTCGTACGCCTCCTGCAACCGCACCTGCGAGTTGGGCATGACCCGCGCGACCGGGCAGCAGTACCAGCACGTGCTGGAGATCGTGGACTGGGCCACCGCACCCTGACGGCCGTCGGGCCGAGCACACGGGGACCGTCGGCGCCCGCCACTACAGTGACGCCGTGAGCGAGGCTTGCCGAGGGAACCATCGGCACAGGCACCGGCGCCGCATCCGGGTTGCCGAGTGAGCGAGGCGACTCGGGAAGGCGGAGGTGTGGCCCAGCCGACCGTCAACGACGCCGCCGCGCCGCCCCCGCCGGAGGGGCGGCCGGGTCGGCGTACGCGCTGGCCCGAGCGGCTGACCCGCTGGCGCCGGTCGCTGTTCGGTGCCGGCGGGCTGCGGATCCTGGCCGCCGCGGCCGGCGGGTACGCGCTGTACTCGGCGTTCGCCCCGTCGACGCTGTGGTGGCTGGCGATCGTCGGGTTCGCCCTGCTCGGCGCGGCGGTGGACGGACGCGGCTGGCGGGCCGGGGTCGGGCTCGCGTTCGTCTTCGGGCTGACCTTCTACCTGCCGCTGCTGGAGTTCACCAACATCTACGTCGGCGACTTCCCTTGGTACGCCCTGTCGGTCGCGGAGGCGGTGTTCACCGCCGCCGTCGGCGCGCTGATCGCGGCGGCGTCCCGCCGGCTGCCGCTGTGGCCGGCGTGGGGGGCGGCCGCCTGGATCACCGGGGAGGCGCTGCGCGGGCGGTTCCCGTTCGGCGGCTTTCCCTGGGGCGGCGTCGCGTTCTCCCAGCCGGACGGGCCGTTGCTGCCGGCCGCGTCCCTGCTCGGCTCGGTCGGGCTGGGTTTCCTCACCGCGCTGGCCGGCTTCGCCCTGGCCGCGCTGGTCCGGGCCCTGATCCGACGGCCCCGCCCGTCCTGGCGGTCCGCCGCGGTGCTGGGCTCGGTCGTCATGCTGGTGCTGCCGTTCGTCCTGGGCCTGATCGGGCTGGCCACCAGGCAAACCGGCGCCGACGCGCCGACCAGCACGATCGCGGTCATCCAGGGCAACGTCCCGCGGCCGGGGCTGGACTTCAATGCCGAACGACGCGCGGTGCTGGACCTGCACGCCCAGCAGACCCATCAGCTGGCGGCCGACGTCCGGGCCGGCAAGACCCCGCAGCCCACGCTGGTCATCTGGCCGGAGAACTCCACCGACATCGACCCGTACCGCAACGCCGACGCGAACGCGGTGATCTCGGCCGCGGCCGCGGACATCGGGGTGCCCATCCTGGTCGGTGCCGTCGTGCAGGGGCCGACCAGCGGCGAGGCCTACAACATGGGGATCGTCTGGGATCCGGTCACCGGCCCCGGCGACACCTACACCAAGCGGCACCCGCTGCCGTTCGGCGAGTACATGCCGTACCGCTCGTTCTTCCGGCTGTTCTCGGACAAGGTGGACCTGCAGCGGGGCACCTTCCTGCCGGGGGAGCGGCCGGGCAACTTCGACATCGCCGGGGTGGCCGTCGGCGACGTCATCTGCTTCGAGGTGGTCTACGACGAGCTCGTCCGGGACGTGGTCAACGGTGGCGCCCAGGTGCTGGTCGTGCAGACCAACAACGCGACCTTCGGCTACACGGACGAGACGTACCAGCAGCAGGCGATGAGCCGGGTGCGGGCCGTCGAACACGGGCGCAGCGTGCTGATCTCCTCGACCAGCGGGGTGTCGACGGTCATCCGGCCGGACGGCTCGATCGAGTCGCAGATCCCGTTGTTCACCCCCGGCTACCTCACCCCGAGCGTGCCGCTGATCGACGCGACGACTCCGGGTACGGTGCTCGGTGGCCCGCTGGAGTGGCTGCTCGCGCTGGCCACGCCGGTCGCCCTGGCGTGGTCGGTGCTGGCGGACCGCCGCCGGCGACGCGCCGGCCCGGCCGCGGCCGGGGCGGCAACCGGCACGACGACGACCGACGGTTCCGCCGTCGGCAACCCGACGGAGGACCCGACGACGTGAGCCCGAAAGAGCCTGTGCATCCCCGCTTCGAACTCGACGAGCCGCACGGCGACCGCGTCCTGGTGATCATCCCGACCTACGACGAGCGGGAGAACCTGCCGCTGATCCTGGAGCGGCTGTTCGCCTCCGTGCCCAAGGCGCACGTGCTGGTCGCCGACGACGGAAGCCCGGACGGCACCGGCGAGGTCGCCGACGAGTGGGCGGCCCGCGATGAGCGGGTGCACGTCATGCACCGGACCGAGAAGGCCGGCCTCGGGGCCGCCTACATCGCCGGTTTCGGCTGGGGCCTGGACCACGGGTACGACGTGCTGGTCGAGATGGACGCGGACGGCTCCCACCCGCCGGAGCAGCTGCCCCGGCTGCTGGACGCGCTGCAGCACGCCGACCTGGTGCTCGGCTCCCGGTACGTGGCCGGCGGCCAGGTGGTCAACTGGCCCAAGCGTCGCGAGTGGCTCTCCCGAGGCGGCAACCTGTACTCGCGGCTCGCCCTGGGTGTGCGGATCTACGACATCACCGGCGGCTACCGGGCCTACCGGGCCGAGGTGCTCAAGGCGCTCGCCCTGGACGAGGTCGC
>JBDHZW010000130.1:0-13305 GCA_039812105.1 Nakamurella sp. | reverse complement strand
AGCCCCTCGGCCGCCGCATCGATCCTGCTCACGACGTCGGCTTCGACGTTCCGAACCAGCAGATCGGCCATCAACCTCACCTCCGCTATCAGGTGATAGCTGGCGTACCCCGGCGGTCGACGTCACCCGCCCGTCGACCAGGTGCACGACATCATCCAGCCGCGGGAGGTGTTGCAGGTCGTGGGTGACCAGCAGGGTGGCGGTGCCGTGGTCGGCGGTGAGCCGGCCGATCAGCTCGATGACGGCGGCCCCGGCGGCGGAGTCCAGGGCGCTGGTGGGTTCGTCGACCAGCAGCACGGCCGGCTGGTTGACCAGGGCCCGGGCGAGGTTGATCCGTTGCCGCTGCCCACCGGAGAGCTGGTGCGGTCGGCGGTCTTCCAGCCCGGCCAGCCCGACCTCGGCCAGCAGTTCCCGGGCCCGGTCGCGCACGGCCCGCCGGCGACGCCGGGACCCGCGTTCGCCGAGCTCGTTCATCACCTGGATCTGTTCCAGCGCGGTGAGCGAGGGCAGCAGGTTGGCCTGCTGGAACATGATGCCGATCCGGGTGCGGCGCAGCCGGGAGGCGTCCGACGCGGGTAGCGCGGCGGCGTCCTGGCCGTCGATCAGCACCCGCCCGGAGTCCGGCCGGACCAGGGTGGCGGCGACCGCGAGCAGGCTGGACTTGCCGGATCCGCTCGGTCCGGTGATGCCGGTGACGGTGCCGCCCCGCCCGGTCAGGTCGACGTGGTCCAGGGCGGTGATCCGGCCGTCGCCGTCCGGGTAGGTCAGGGTGACGTCGTGCAGGGTGATCATCGGTTGCTCCCGAGGGCGGTGAGGGGGTCGGCGGCGGTGACCGGGCGGAGCGCGACGACCGCGCCGACCAGGCCGAGCAGGATCAGCAGGACCGCCGGGACGAGCGTGGTCAGCGGGGACAGCAGGAACGGCACCGACTGCGGCAGCACCGAACCGGCCACCGCGACCAGGGCGGTGCCCAGGCCGACGCCGACGACCAGCACCACGGACGCCTGCCCGAGGCTGTCCCGGCGCAGCGAGCCGGTGGAGGCGCCCAACGCCTTGAGGATCGCCACGTCACCGCGTCGCTGCATGCCCCAGACGACGAAGAAGGCGCCGACGACGAGCGCCGAGATCGCGAACAGCAGGCCGATGATCAGTCCGAGCGAACCGATCTCGGAGCCGAACGCACCGATCTGGGGCAACGCCTGCAGCGGTGTCGAGGACTGGGTGCCGGCCACCGAATCGGCCGCCGCCGCGTCGGTGTCGCCGCGCACGATCACCACGGTGGCGGCGCCGCCGGACCCGGTGGCCTGCGCGATCTGCTGCCAGTCGGCCAGGGTCGACCAGACGACGGGGCTGTGCGCGTACCAGGCGTCGCCGGTGACCGCGGCCACGGTGAACGTGCGGCCGGCGATCGCGATGTCGTCGCCGGCGGCGGCCCCCAGATCGGTCGCCGCGGCCGCGGACAACGACACCGTGCCGTCGGCGGTGGGGACGGCCGGGTCCAGCGCGCCGACCGAGCCGAAGACGGCCACACCGGCCGTGGTGCCGTCGCCGGTCGCGCGCAGTTGGCTGATGCCCAGCGGGTCGACCTGCGCGCCGGCCCGGGCGCCGGCCTGCTGCCACTGCGCGACCTGGTCGGCGGACAGCGTCGACTCGGCGAACGTGCCGGCACCGGCATCGGTGACGATTCTCGACGCGTCCAGGCCGAGCACGGCCGAGACGTTCTGGCCGGCCAGTCCCCCGGTGAGCCCGGCCAGAAAACCGACCAGGATGGTGATGAGGGCGACCACGCCCGCGATGAGCGCGAACCGGCCGCGGGCGGCTCGCAGGTCGCGCCAGGCGACGAACACGATGGATTCCTTTCTTCGCTTTCCTTGCCGTCCAGCGTCGCGATCCGGCGGCGCGAGGGCATCGCCCGACGGACCGCACCGTCGGCGTCGAGGGGTGGAGCAGGTCGTCCACCTTTCGATGGATTCGGCCCGGCAGCGGCTCGGATAGCGTGGGCGCGGTGCCCGCGTCCTCGCTCACCCCGGTGTTCGTGGGCCTGCGCACCGGGCTGCACGTGCTGGTGGCCGGGCTGACCGTGTTCGTCGTGGTCCAGGCCAGGTCGGGCCCGTCGGCCGCCCCGGCCACGCTGGTCGCGGTCGCCTTCCTCGCGGTGTACGCGGCCGGCTTCGCCACCCGGGCCGATCGCAATCGGATCCGGTTCTGGAGCCGCATCTGGGTGGCCACCCTGTCGGTGCTGTGGATCGCCCTGGTCTGGCTCACCCCGGACGCGGCGTACCTGGCGTTTCCGCTGTTCTTCCTCTACCTGGAGGTGATGCCCGGCTGGCGCGGGCCGTTCACGGTCGGCGTGGCCACGGTGGTGGCGATCGTCGGCGGCGGCCTGCACGGGGCGTGGACGATCGGCGGGGTGGTCGGCCCGCTGATCGGCGCGGCCGTCGCCGTGCTGATCGGCGCCGGCTACCGCTCGTTGCAGCGGGAGGCCGCCGACCGGGAGCGGCTGCTGGCCGAACTCGTGGCGACGCGCGAGGAGCTCGCCGCTCGGGAGCGGGAGGCGGGGGCGGCGGCGGAGCGGGCCCGGCTGGCCCGGGACATCCACGACACGCTGGCGCAGGGCCTATCGAGCATCCAGATGCTGCTGCAGGCGGCCGAGCGGGCCGATCCGGACGGTCCGGGATCGGCGCACGTGCGGCTGGCCCGGCAGACCACGGCCGACAACCTGGCCGAGGCCCGCACGCTCGTCCGCGAGCTCACCCCGGCCCCGCTGGCCGGCGCCGGCCTGGTCCCGGCGCTGCGCCGGCTGGCCGGAACCCAGTGGAGCCGGCCGGATCTGGCCATCCGGATCGATGCCGACGACCGGTTGGACCTGCCGATGGCCGTGCAGGCCGCGCTGCTGCGGATCACCCAAGGGGCGATGGCCAACGTGCTGCAGCACTCCCGGGCCAGCCGGGCCACCGTCGAGGTCGCCCGCGACGGCTCGGGCATCCGGCTGTCCGTCGTCGATGACGGCGTCGGCTTCGACCCGGCCGCCGTCCGATCGGCCGCGGGTGGTCCGGACTCATTCGGGCTGGCCGCCGCGCAAGCCCGGGCCGAGCAACTCGGCGGCACCCTGCGGGTCGACTCCGCCCCGGGTCGGGGAACCGCCGTCACCGTCGAGATCCCCGGAGCGGCAGCATGATCCGGATCCTGCTCGTCGACGACCACCCGGTCGTCCGGCTCGGCCTGCGGGCCCTGGTCGACCAGGAGGACGACCTGACCGTCGTCGGCGAGGCAGCCACGCCGGACGAGGCGGTCGCCGCGGTCACCGAGTTGCGCCCCGACCTGGTGCTGATGGACCTGCAACTCGGCCGGGCCGGGAACGGCGCCGACGCCACCGCCACCATCCGGGCGCTGCCCGATCCACCGCCGGTGCTGATCCTGACGAACTACGACACCGACGGCGACATCATCCGCAGCATCGAGGCCGGGGCCAGCGGGTACCTGCTCAAGGGCGCGCCGCCGGAGGAGCTGTTGCTGGCCGTCCGGTCGGCCGCCACGGGCGAGAGTGCCCTGGCCCCACCGATCGCGGCCCGGCTGCTGGAGCGGATGCGCACCCCGCAGATCAGCCTGAGCGCCCGGGAGATCGAGGTGCTGGATCGGGTTGCCGCCGGCCGCAGCAACGGCGAGATCGCCGCGGATCTCGTCATCACCGAGCAGACGGTCAAGTCGCACCTGGCGCACATCTACACCAAGCTGGGCGTGTCGTCACGCACGGCGGCGGTCTCGCTGGCCCGGGAGCGCGGCATCCTGCGGTCCTGAGCGATCAGCATTCGGTCGAACGGGTCGCCGTGAGGCAGCGGCAACCGACCGGCGATGACGGCATGCCGGTGGGTCAGCGGCAATTCCACGAAACCGGCCGCCGCGGCGGGTTCGCCCGCGATCACGACGCTGCCGTCACCCCGGTGATCGGACCACCCGACCCGCGGCCGCTGTTCGGGAAGTAGCCGCGCCACCACTGTGCCCGGGAGCAGAACGCGAACTCTGCCTCCGGGGGGACGCGTCCCGCCGCCGCGGGAGGTTCAGTGGTTCCCATGCCGCGCGCAGTCGGAACGTTCCCGGGATGCAACACGGGCGGCCGGCGGTCACCGCGGGCCGGTCCGGCTGTGCACCTCCTGACTCAGGCCTCGAGCGGCGGCGATCGCCCCGAGGTAGCCGGCCAGCCGGTCGAGATCGGCGTCGTCCAGACCAGCGGTGAAGGCCCGCTCGTGCTCCTGGGCGAGCGGGCGCAGGCGGGCCAGCACCTGCCGCCCGCTGTCGGTCAGGTGGACCTCATGGCTGCGCCGGTCGGCCGCGCTGCGGCGCCGCTCGACGTACCCCTGGCGTTCCAGCCGGTCGAGGACGGCGACCACCCGGCTGGGCCCGACCCCGAGCTGCTCGCTGGCCGCCTTCTGGCTGATCCCGGGACGGCCGCCGATCAATCGCAGCAACCCCGCCTCAGACGGAGTGATGCCCAGCGAGGCGACCGCCTGCTCGAAGGCGACGGACGCGTCCGCCCCGAGTTGCGCGAGCAGGAACGCGATGCGTCGATGCGGGCCAGAACTCATCTCCCGACAATAGCTCACTGGACAAATGATTCATGACATGTACTATTGCATCAGTGAACGAAAGGAGTCGTCCATGAGCACTCGAAGCGCCGCCCCGGCCCGCGCGGTCGGCGGACCCAACCCCGGCATCCTCGGAGTGGTTTCCCTCGGACTGCTGATCGGCAGCCTGGTCTCGATGGCGGTCCTGTCCGGCGGCCACACGATCACCTCGCCGTTCGGCGACACCGACTCCGTCACAGCGATCTTCGCCGAGGACTGGTTCGCGGTCCGGTTCGCATCCATGCTGCTGCTGGGATCGTCGATCCCCTTGGGCATCTACGCGGCCGCCGTGTACTCCCGCCAACAGCGGTTGGGCATCCGGGTCCCGGGCCCCACCATCGGCCTGGTCGGCGGCATCATCGCGGCGATCCTGCTGGCGGTGTCGGCGATCGTCACCTGGACCCAGAGCCAATCGGTGGTCAGCGCCGACCCCGCTCTGACGCACGCACTGAGCTACCTCGGCTTTGCCGCCGGCGGATTCGGCCACGTCCTGGGCCTCGGCCTGCTGGTCGCCGGCATCGCCGTGCCGGCCCTGCTGCTGCGGCTGATGCCGGCCGCCGTCGCCTGGGTCGGCCTGGTGATCGCCGCCCTCGCCGAACTGAGCTTCCTGACGATGGTGATCGAGCCGCTGCAGTTCCTGATCCCGGTCGGCCGGTTCGGGTCGCTGATCTGGCTGGTCGTCGCCGGGTTCCTGCTCCCGAAAACCCGTCACCAGCAGGGAGAACGAGCATGACCGGAGACCTCCACGGGCACACTGCGCTGATCCTCGGCGCCAACGGCGGCATCGGCCGCGCCATCGCCCACGGCCTCGGCCGGGCCGGTGCGGGCCTCGTCTTGGCCGCCCGGAACGCCGATCGGCTCGACGAGTTGCGCGCCGACCTGGACGCGGCCGGGATCCGGAACCGGGTCATCCCGACCGACGTCACCGACGACGAGGCGGTCCGCGGGCTGGTGGAGCAGGCGCGAGCCGACGGAATGGACGTCGCGGTGAACAACGTCGGTGCCGCCCATCGCCCCACTCCCCTCGGCGACCTCGGGATCGACGACATCGACCGGGTGCTGCGGGTCACGCTGCGCGGCGTCGCGGTGGCGATGAAGTACGAACTGGCGGCGCTGCCGGACGGCGGCAGCATCGTCACGATCGCCTCGACCGCCGGCCTGGCCGGGGCGCCCGGGATGGCGGCGTACGTCGCGGCCAAGCACGGGGTGATCGGGCTGACCCGGACGGCCGCGGTCGATTACGCCGGCCGGGGCATCCGGGTCAACGCCGTCGCCCCCGGCTCCATCGATTCCGGCGGGATCGCCGCCCAGCCCGACGACGTCAAGCGGCAGATCGGTTCGTTCGCCCCGGCCGGGCGGCTCGGCCGGCCCGAGGAGGTCGCCGCCGCGGTGACCTGGCTGGCCTCCCCCGCCGCCGCCTACACCACCGGCGCGGTGCTGACGGTCGACGGCGGCAAGGGCGCCCGGGGCGCCTGACCCGACACGACACCCACGACAGCGAAAGGATCTCGATCGTGACCACCACCACGCTGACCGCCCCGCCGGCCGCGGCAGAACTGCAGTACATCCACCTGGAGAAGCTGTACGGCTGGCTGCCCGGCCTGGCCGAGTCGCTTCCGTCGGTCTTCGGCGTCACCGCCACGGAATACGGTGCCGTTCGGGCCCGGTTCGACGCCGCGGCGTTGGCCGCCGCCGAGAACCTGCTGGCGGACGCCGACGTGGCCGACCGGGTGGCCCGCCTGCCGTTCGAGCCGGGGTCCCGCATCCTGGCCGTCGGCGACAGCATCACCGACGACCTCCAGTCCTGGGCCGAGATCCTGCGCCACGCGCTGACCGTCGCCCGGCCGGCCGACCGCATCACGGTCGTCAACGCCGGGCTGTCGGCACACACCACCGCGATGGTGCTGCGCCGCCTGCCGTCGCTGCTGCAGCCCGCACCGGCATGGATCGTCTGCGGGCTCGGCGGCAATGACGTGACCCGGATCGCGAACGGCAAGGTGCAGGTGTCGCCGGCCGAGAGCGTCGCGAATCTCCGCGCCCTCCAGCAGATCTGCCCGACGGCCCGATGGGTCTGGTTGACCCCCGTGCCCGTCGACGAGGTACGGGTGCGCGCGCACGTCCCGTTCCGGTACGGCGCCAGCAGCTGGTCCAACGACGACATCGTGGCGCTGGCCGACGCCATCCGAGGATTCGACGAGCCCGTCGTCGATCTGGTGAGCGCGTTCGGCGTGCCCGCCGACCCGGACCTGCAGGGCGTCGACGGCGTGCACCCCACTCTGGCCGGGCAGCAACGGATCGCCCGCGCGCTGATCGAGACCCTGACGTCCTGACGGCCGGTCGCGTTCGAGGCGGTTCAGACTGCCAGGGGACGTGGCCCGCCGGGGCGCACCAGGCCGTGGTCGAACGCGAAGACCACGGCCGCGGCGCGGTCGCGCAGATCGAGTTTGGCGAAGATGTGGCCGATGTGCGTCTTGACGGTCCCCCGGCCGACGAACAGGGTCCGGGCGATCTCGGCGTTGGACAGCCCGGCGCCGATCAACGCCAGCACGTCCCGTTCGCGCGGAGTGAGCAGGCCGACGCGCGTCCCGGGGACGACCGGCGCGGCCCCGTCGCGGTATCCGGCGAGCACCCGGCCGGTGATGGCGGGATCGAGCCAGCCGCCGCCCGCGGCGACCGTACGGACGGCCGATCGCAGGTCCTCCGCGCGGACGTCCTTGAGCAGGAATCCGGCGGCGCCGGCTCGCAGTGCACCGGCCAGGATCTCGTCGTCGTCGCGCGAACTGAGCACGAGAACCGGTGGTGCGTGACCGTGATCGCGCAGCGCGCGGACCGCGGCGACACGGTCGACGCCGGTCCCGGGCACGTCGACGACGACCACGTCCGGCCGCAGCCGATCCACCATCGCGATGACGCCGTCGCCGCTGCCGAGTTCCCCGACGACGGCGAAACCATCGCGCTCGCAGAGGGTGCCGCGCAGGCCCGCGCGGCCAAGTACCTGGTCGTCGACGACCAGCACGCCGATCGGGTGCTGGGTCATGCCCGCGGGGACTCGGGCACGTCGATCCGCGACCGGACGCGGGCCAGCGTTGCCAGGGCGGCCAGCAGGGCCACGGCGGCGGCGAACCAGTAGCCGGCGGCGAACGCGGTGAAGCCGGGCGCAATCAACGCGGCCGCGGCGACGCTGGACACCGCGGCGACGCCCGTCGCGGCACCGAACTCGTGGAAGGTGCTCAGGGCCCCGGCGGCGACGCCGGCCTCCAGCGGACGCACCGCGCTGAACATGCTGCCGGCGGCCGCCACGAAGACCGCGCCGACCCCGAACCCGGCCAGCGTCAACGCCAGCACCAGCACCGTCATCGAGAACACCGCGGCCGCGGCGGCCAGGCCGGCGGCGGCGAGCAGCAGCCCGACGGCGGCCACGACCCGCACGCCCCAGCTGGGCAGCACGCGGCCGGCCAGGTTCGAGCCGAGGACGGTGAGCGTTGCGACGGGCAGGAAGGTCAACCCCGTCTCCAACGGGCTGAACCCGTGCAGTTGTTGCAGCGTGAACGAGCCGAGGAAGAACACCGAGATCATCAGTGCGGTGGCGACGAAGATCAGCCCGAGGCCGCGGGCGACCGGACGGCGCCGGAGCATCCCCGGCTCGATCAGCGGGTCGGCGGCGGTTCGGATGCGCCAGGCGAACAGGGCGTATCCGGCGAGGCCGGCGGTGATGCCGATGAGCGTTGGCGCGCCGAGCCATCCGTGGTCGCCGGCCGCGACGAGCGCGTAGACGACCGACCCGGTGGACACCGTCACGACGGCGGCCCCGACGACGTCGACCCGGCCGCGGGCCCCGGGCAGCGGGCGGAGCACGGCCGACAGGGTCAGCAACAGCGCGGCGCCGACCGGAACGTTGACGAAGAACGCCCAGGGCCAGCCCGGGCCGGATGTGAGCACGCCGCCCATCAACACACCGAGAGCGGCGCCGGCGCCGCCAAGCCCCGACCAGACCCCGATCGCCCGGCTCAACTCGGCCCCGGCGAAGGTGCGAGCCACGACCGACAGCGCGGCCGGGGACATCGCGGCGGCGCCGACGCCCTGCAACCCGCGGGCCGCCAGGAGAAGCTCAGCGCTGCCCGCCAGTCCGGCGAGCAGGGATGCCGCCGTGAACAGGCCGAGGCCGGCGAGCACGACGCGACGCGGCCCGATCACGTCGGCGGTCTTGCCCCCCAGCAGCATCAGGCCGCCGAAGACCAGAGCGTACAACCCGGCCACCCAGGTCAGGCCGGCCCGGTCGAGTCCCAGGTCCGCACCCATCTGCGGGAGCGCGATGGCGACGACGGTGACGTCGACGATCAGCATCAGCTGAGCGATGCCGAGCAACGCCAGGATGCGCCAGCGACGCGGGTCGGGCGGTGCGGCAGCCGCCGGGACGGTGTGGTCGGGACCGGACACGACTCCTCCAACAAGTCGAACAAGCATGTTCGACTAAGCTAACTCGTACATGGCTGTTCGACAAGAGGGGCCGGTCGGGTCGTTCGAGGTGCCGCGGCTTGGCCGCGAATCAGCCGGACAGTGCGGCGATGGTGGTTTCCCGGACGAGAGCGGGTGCCTCGTCCGCGGTGATCTCGCCGCGGTGCACCGCGGCGGAGGCGCCGTGCAGGATCGCCTGCACCACGCTGATCTGCCAGTCGATCGGCACGTCGGCGCGGAACTCGCCGGCCCGCCGGCCGCGGTCGAGCAGGGCGCGCACGCGGACGGCGGGCTCGTCGTGCATCCGGCGGATCCCTTCGGGCGGCAGCGCTTGGGTGGCAGCGACGACCAGCGCGCCGAACCGGTGGGTGAGCTGCCAGGTGGCCTCCAGCAGGCGGCCGAGGGCGGCGCGCGGGTCACCGTCGAGATCCACCCGGGCCAGCGACTCGTCGGTCGCGGCGATCGCCCGTTCGACCACCGTCCGGATCAGGGCGGCGCGAGAATCGAAGTGGCCGTACAGGGTCACCCGCCCCACCCCGGCGGCCTTGGCGATCTGGTTGACGCTCGCGTCCGGGTCGACCGCCAGCAGCCGGGTGGCGGCGGCGACGATCGACTCGATGTTGCGCAGCGCGTCGGCCCGCTTGGTCCGGTCGGGCCCGGCGCCGACGGTGGGCGCGCTTGGGCCGGTCGGGGTCACGGTCGGCGCTCTCCGTCCGGCTCGTACGGCCATGTTCATGGTGTCGGCTGGCCGCCAGGGTAGAGGAACCGCCGCCCTCCCGCCCACGACGCCGGCCGTCGGGGGCGCCGACGACTATCCCGCCGAGCGGGCGCCGACGACGGCCAGCAGCTGCAACTTTTCGTAGCTCTCGCTGCCCGGCACCGCCGTGTACACCAGCAGCGTGTGAGAGTCGTTGGGATCCAACAGGATCTGGCAGTTCAGTTCGAGGAGCCCGACGTCGGGATGCCGGTACCGCTTGACCTCCCGCGGCCTGATCCCCACCTCGTGCCGGGCCCAGACGGCGCGGAATTCCTCGCTCCGGTCGGCGAGCAGATCGACCAGCGCAGCCGCCCTCGATCCGGGACCGCGCAGGGTCAGCGTGCCCCGGAGCCCGGACGCGTACATCCGCGAATAGAACTCGTGATCCTCCGGCGGGTACAGGTCACGGGCCGCGGGGTCGGTGAACCACCGGTAGCCGATGCTGCGCGACGGGCCGGTCAACCGGGTCGAGTCGCCGACGAGCGCGACGCCGAGCGGGGTCTGCCGCAGCGTCTCGCCGAGTTCGGTGACGATCTCGGCCGGGGTGTCGACGAGCCGGTCCAGGATCCGCAGCATGCCCGGGCCGACGTATTCGCCGCCTGCGCCCCGGGTCGGCGGCCGGTGCCCGGCCAGCTGGAACAGGTGATCGCGTTCGGCGCGGGACAGGTGCAGGCCCTGCGCGATCGCCGCGATCATCTGCTCCGACGGCTGCGGGCCTCGTTCACGTTCGAGCCGGGAGTAGTAGTCCGCCGACATGTGACACAGGGCCGCGACCTCCTCCCGGCGGAGCCCGCTGGTCCGCCGGCGCTGTCCGCGCGGGAGGCCGACGTCCTCGGGTTGCAGCGCCTCCCGGCGTCCGCGGAGGAACTCGGCCAGTCCCGCTCGATCGATCATGCGTTCATCCTCGCCCAGGACCGGATCGCCGTGCCACGGATCGTCAGGCCGTGGATAACCGGCCGGCAGTCGATGAGTCTCGTCATCGGGCACCGGCATCGGTGCCAGGACAGGACTCAGGGAGCGCTTCATGCCACGGCACTACGACATCACGATTCCCGACCTCACCGGCCGCCGGGCGGTGGTCACCGGAGCCAGCGACGGCATCGGGCTCGGCATCGCGACCCGGCTGGCCGCCGCGGGCGCCGAGGTGATCATGCCCGTCCGGAATCCGGTCAAGGGCGAGGCGGCCGTCACGCGGATCCGCGAACAGCACCCGGCGGCCAAGGTCTCGCTCGAGAGCCTGGACCTGTCCTCGCTGGCGTCGGTGGCGGCCCTGGGCGAAAAGCTCTGCGCAGACGGCGCTCCCATCCACCTGCTGATCAACAACGCCGGGGTGATGACGCCACCCGACCGGCAGGCCACCGCCGACGGGTTCGAGTTGCAGTTCGGCACCAACCATCTGGGCCACTTCGCGCTCACCGGGCGGCTGCTGCCGCTGCTCCGCGCCGGCGGGGCGCGGGTGACGTCGCAGACCAGCATCGCCGCCCGCCGGGGCACGATCAACTGGGACGACCTGGAGTGGGAACGCCGGTACGACGGCAGGCGCGCGTACGCCCAATCCAAGATCGCCGTCGGGTTGTTCGGGCTCGAACTCGACCGCCGCAGCCGGGCCGCCGGCTGGGGCATCACCAGCACCATCGCCCATCCCGGGGTTGCCCCGACCAGCCTGCTGGCCGCGCGGCCGGAGGTCGGCCGGGCTACCGACACCGTCGGCGTCCGGGTCATCCGCCGGCTCTCCCGGCTCGGCCTGGTCGTGGGCACGGTGGACAGCGCCCAACTCCCCGCCCTGATGGCCGCCACGGCGCCGGATTCCGCGTTGCACGAGGCCGGGGACGGCGGCTTCTACGGCCCGCAGGGGCCCGGCCATCTGGGCGGTCGGCCCGGCGCGCAGGCGCTATGGGCGCCGCTGCGCAGCGTCGAGAACGCGGCCCGGCTGTGGTCGGTGTCGGCGGAGCTGACCGGGGTCGACGTCGGATGAGGTTCCGCCCCGGGGTCAGTGCTCGTTCTTGATGGTGAAGTACGAACCGCGGATCGTGCCGGCCAGTTTCGAGCGCTGCCGGGCGAATTTGAACCGGGAGGCGAGCTCCTCGGGCACGTCCATCCCGTCGGACAGCTTGAACCCCACCGCCCGCTTGCCGGCATCGTCGATCGTGTACATCACGTTGATCGACAATCCGCTCTCGTAGAACACGTAGGCCATCCGGATCCCGTCGACCTCGAACGCGGTCGCCTCGAGGGGACGGGAGGCGATGACGATGTCGCGCTCGTCCTTCAGGATCCCGTGCACCCAGTCGACGGTCGCCCGCGCGTCGTCGGCGGGTTCCACCGTGAAGACGTGGTCGTACTTGTTCTTGAAGTAGCGGGCCTCGTTGGCCCGCAGGCCGGCCAGCGCGGCCGCGACCGGAGACGACTCCAGTCCGACGGTCGACACGGTGTGGAAATCGACGGTGTACGGCACAATTCACTCCCCGCTGGTGTCAGGGGTCGGACCCGAGAGCGGGCTGGACGCTACCACGTCGCCGGCGGGCCGGCGCCGCGAAGCCTTCGACGCCAGACGACCGAGCCGGTCACGCCGTCCCGAGGTCGATCACGATCTTGCCCTTCACGTGCCGGCCGGCCTGCAGTTCGACCGCGGTGCGGATCCGCTCGATCGGGAAGTCGGCGGCGATGGGCACCCGGAGCCGGCCGGCCGCCACCAGGTGCGCGAGCCCGTCCAGGTCCCGGGCGGTTGCGTGGGCGCCGTTGGCCGGCCTGATCCCGTCGATCCGGGTGGCGATGGTGGTGATCCGCCCGTCGGGGACGCCGAGTCCCCTGGCTACGCCGGCCGTCTCGGTTCCGTAGAGGTCGATCGCGGCAGTCACCCCGCCGGGGGCGAGTGCGCGAACCCGGTCGGCCAGTCCGTCGCCGTAGGTCACCGGCTCGGCTCCCAGGTCCCGGAGGAAGTCGGCCGAGGGTGCCGATCCGGTTCCGATGACCCGCGCCCCGGCGATCACGGCGAGTTGGACGGCGAAGACGCCGACTCCGCCCGCGGCACCGCCGATCAGCACGGTGTCGCCGGGACCCGGCTCGACCACGGCCAGGGCGGCGGACGCGGTGCGGCCGGCGATCGTCAGGGTGGCGGCCGTCCGATCGTCGACGCCGTCGGGGGTGTGGTGGATCTCGTTCGCCGCGACCTGCCCGTCCGCATCGACCACCACGAAGTCGGCGACCGCACGGGACAGGGCGCTGCCGAACACCCGGTCGCCGGGCGCGAAGCCGGAGACCCCCTCGCCGATCCGGTCGACCAACCCCGCGTAGTCGGTCCCGAACCCGGAGGGCAGGCTCAGCTTGAACCGGGCGGCGGTGTCCGCATGGGCGGTCATGATCCAGTCCATCGGGTTCAGTCCGGCCGCGGTGACCCGGACCCGGACCTGCCCGGGGCCCGGCGGCGGGGCGGGCACCTCTCGTATCGCCAGAACCTCGACGCCACCGAAG
>JBDHZW010000129.1:0-13461 GCA_039812105.1 Nakamurella sp. | reverse complement strand
CGAGGGGGCAGTTTGTGCCCTTGGCTGGGGTCGGGAAGGGCCGGAACTGCCCCCTCGCCGAGGGCGCGCCCGGCGTTGCCGGGGTGACCCGAACGGGGCCCGGCCCCGGCCGGGGACCTGAGCGAGACGAGTCGGCCCGAACGCAAAGAAGCGGGCCGCCGCGACAGACGTCGCAGCGGCCCGCCCCGCGGGACCTCAGTCTCAGGGGACCGCGATGTCCAGCTGGTTGATGCCCAGGCTCACGTCACCGGTGGTCTGGCCGTTGCCGGACCGCGACAGCGCGCGGACCGTCCACGAACCGGGGGCGGCGTAGAACCGGAAGTCACCGGCCGGGGAGGTGACGACCTCGGCGGTGAACTCGCCGGAGGTGTCCAGCAACCGGACGAACGCACCGGCGACCGGTTCGTTGTCCTTGCAGACCTTGCCCTGCACGACGGCCTGGGAGGCCACGTCCACACCGGCCGGAATCTCGAACCCCTGATCGGGGGCAGCGCATGACATGTCGATTCAGTCCTTTCGGGAGGTGTTCAGGAGCCGAGCTCGACCGGCACGCCGACCAGCGAGCCGTACTCGGTCCAGGAGCCGTCGTAGTTCTTGACGTTCTTCTTGCCCAGGATCTCGGTGAGCACGAACCAGGTGTGGCTGGACCGCTCGCCGATCCGGCAGTAGGCGATGGTGTCCTTCTCGTCGTCGAGCCCGACCTCGGCGTACAGCGCGGTCAGCTCGTCGTCGGAGCGGAAGGTGCCGTCCTCGTTGGCCGCCTTGGACCACGGGACGTTCAGTGCCGTCGGGATGTGGCCGGCGCGCTGGGCGGCCTCCTGCGGCAGGTGCGCCGGCGCGAACAGCTTGCCGGAGAACTCGTCGGGGGAGCGCACGTCGACCAGGTTCTGCACGCCGATCGCGGCGACGACCTCGTCGCGCAGGGCGCGGATCGACGAGTCCTGCTCCTGGGCGGTGTAGGTGGTCTCGACCCGGTCCGGCACGTCCTTGGTCAGGGTCCGGCCGTCCAGCTCCCACTTCTTGCGGCCGCCGTCGATCAGTTTGACGTCCTGGTGGCCGTACAGCTTGAAGTACCAGTAGGCGTACGCGGCGAACCAGTTGTTGTTGCCGCCGTACAGCACGACGGTGTCGTCGTTGGAGATGCCCTTGGCCGACAGCAGCTTCTCGAAGCCGGCCTTGTCGACGAAGTCGCGGCGGACCGGATCCTGCAATTCGGTCTTCCAGTTGACCCGGACGGCGCCCGGGATGTGTCCGGCGTCGTAGGCGGTGGTGTCCTCGTCGACCTCGACGAAGACGATGCCCGGGGTGGACAGGTTCTGCTCTGCCCATTCGGTGGTGACGAGGGAGGCCTCGCGGCTCATGCGTCTGCTCCTTGCGGAAGGGTGGGTGGGACGTGCCGGGAGCGGCAGGGGTCAGGCGGATGCCTGGGATCGATCCGCGCGCAGCAGGGAACGCCGAGCGCTCAGACCGGTGGTGAGGGTGCGGCCGCGCGGAAGGATCAGCGGCAGGAAGAAGGGCACCCGGGGACGCTGCAACAGAGAGCGCTGCCGACGCGCACGAGGTCGACGGCACGCCGGCTGGTCAGCAACGGGCCCATGGAACTAACGGTAGCAGCCCGGCAGACCCCGACTGACCGGACGACGGGGCCGCGAGCGCATCAACGCTGCAGATCCTGGAAGGTGACCGGCCCGGTGTTGACCGTGATCACCACCTCGCTCCCGGTGACCTGCACGTCCCCCGAGGACACCGTGAACGGCAGGCCGGCCAGCGAGATCGTCGTGGTGAGCCCGGACGCCAGCGCGGAGGCCGCCTGCCGGGCGAGCGGCGTCAGGTCGACGCCGGCGGCGGACAGGCTGTCCACGCTCAGCGTGAGCGCGTCGTCGGCGACGGAGAGCTTGGCCGCCCCGGTCACCGGGATGGTCAGCCCGGCGACCGTCACGTTGCCGCTGACCTGCAGCGTCCCGTTCGGCCCGGCGGACAGCGTGACGTCCTGCCGGGGCAGCGCGGCCTGCAGCGACGACAGCGGCACGACCACCTGCAGGGCGGTCGCCTGGGCGGTCAGGTTCGAGGTGTCGCCGTTGACGGCGTCGCGCAGCGGCAGGTTGACCGTGGTCAGGTCGACCCGCGCCTGGGTGCCGGGCAGCAGCCCCTCGTCGACGTTCGTCGCGGTCACGATCACCTCGGGGTACGACCCCTGAACGGCGTGCCACAGGAACGGGAAACCCTCGATGGACACGTCCGGTTCCTGGGTCAACCCCAGTTCCGTCTGCACCGCCCCGGCGGCTCGGTGCTCGGCGTACGCCCGGGCGCCGAAGTCGGCCGCGAGCAGCAGCACGGCCAGCACCACCAGGGTGATGAGGAACTTGCGCACGCCCCGAGTGTGGCAGGCGCGCACACCGGCCGGGTCGCGCTCCGCCGAACGGCGCGCGACGATAGCGCCGGGACCGCACCTGATCGCGCGGGATGAAGGCGGGGATCGCGATGGCTCACCAGGCGACACATCGTCAACCGGTCCGGCGGAAGGTCCCCGAGGCGTCCGCCGGGCCGGCTGCCGGCGGGGACCGACCGGCGCAGGACTCACCGGTGCCCGGACGGATCGCGGCCGTTCGGGTGGAGCCGGTCGCCGGGCCCGCGGTCGCGCCGCTGCCCGGTGCGCTGAGGTCGGCGATCGAGACGCTGGCCGGGACGAGCATGGGCGACGTCAAGGTGCACTACAACTCCGACAAGCCGGTCGCCCTGCATGCCCTGGCCTACGCCCAGGGACGGGACATCTATGTGGCGCCGGGCGGCGAAGCGCGGTTGCCGCACGAGGCCTGGCACGTCGCCCAGCAATAGGTCCGCGCGCTCCGCGGACGGTGGACACGTCCGGAGCGCCCCGGAGAAGGGGGTCGGGGACGCCCGCGGGCGACCGTGCCCGTCAGGCGGGCTCGGTCGTCAGGCGTCCGGCCCGGGCCGCGACGGACCAGCCGGCGATGCGGTCGGCCAGGCCGGGGGTCAGGCCGGTCTCGCCGTGTCCCATCCCCGGTTCGACCCACAGTTCCGCGTCCCGGGAGGCGTCCCGCAGCGCGACCGCATGGTCCGGGGAGAAGTAGTCGTCCTCGGTCCCGTGCACCAGCAGCAGTGGCACCGCGATGTCCGCGGCGGCCTCCACCGGGCTGACCGGCAGGTCCGGCCACGGCTCACCCAGCCGGACGCCGAGCGCCGCCCCCATCTGCACGGCCAGGGGATGCTCCAGCAGCCAGTGCAGCCGGCGCATCGGCACGCTCTCCCGCACGTACCAGCGGGACGGGGCGGAGACCGCGACGACGGCATCGGGCCGGTCGGCGCCCAGCGCCGCCTGCCGCACGGCCACCGCCCCGCCCAGCGAGAAGCCGACGACGGTCACGCTCGAGTAGCCCTCGGCCCGCGTCCAGCGGACCACCGCGTCCAGGTCCAGCACCTCGTCCCGGCCGACCGAGGAGACCCCGCCGGACCGGCCGTGACCGCGGAAATCAGCGGCGACCACCGCGCTGTGCCGCGCGAAGGCGTCGATCGCGGCGCGGGTGGCCGGCTTGGCGATGCCGTGGGTGAAACCGTGCGCCAGCACGAACGCACCCATGTCCGCCGGCCCGGCCACGTGGACGCCGGCCAGGGTGACGTCGTCATCGGTGACGCAGTGGAACCCTGCCCCCACCGTGTGCGTCTGATGGGCGGGCGATGAGCGTTTCATCTGTCGCCTCCGGCCGCCGCGGCGCCGGCGGGGTGCCCGTTGCCAACGAGGGGTCGACGGGGTGCCTGCCGGCCAGGCCGCAGCGGGCGGTCAGCCCGGGCGAGCAGGACGGCAACGTTGTCGGGCATGGTGCGGATCGTGTCACACGGCAGGCCGCCGATCTGCGGGAACGTGATCGGTGTTACACGTGTGTCACACACGCCTGGTACTCCCGTCATCGAAAGCTCACAATCGCCATCAGGTGCTGTGAGATCGGTGGATGGTCCGGCAAGTCGTCGCAGGGCCGCGACGTTAAACTCCGTTGAGGTGAACCGCAGGTAAGGAGAAGATGGAAGTGGAGCTCCTGCTGCTCACCACCGACCCCAGCCCGGCGTCGGTGTTGCCGGCGGTCGACCTACTCCCGGTCCGTATCCGGTCGGCCGCACCGGAGGCCGCCTCGCTGGTCACCTCCGGCCCGTACGACCTGCTGCTGCTGGACGCCCGGCACGACCTGGCCGCCGCCCGGACCCTGTGCCGGCTGCTCGGTGCCGACGGGCTCGCCGTCTCCATCCTGGCCATCGTCACCGAGGGTGGCATGGTCGCCATCGGCCCCGAGTGGGGGGTCTCGGACGTGGTGCTCGCCTCGGCCGGCCCGGCCGAGGTACACGCCCGGCTGCGGCTGCTCGCCGCCCGCACGTCGAACTCGGCGAACTCCGGCATGATCAGCCTCGGCGACCTGACCATCGAGGAGGACACCTACACGGCCCGGCTCCGCGGACGGCCGCTGGAGCTGACCTACAAGGAGTTCGAGCTGCTCAAGTTCCTGGCCCAGCATCCGGGCCGGGTGTTCACCCGGGAGCAGCTGGTCACCGAGGTGTGGGGCTACGACTTCTTCGGCGGCACCCGGACCGTCGACGTGCACGTCCGGCGGCTGCGGGCCAAGCTCGGCCCCGAACACGAGGCGCTCATCGGGACGGTCCGCAACGTCGGCTACAAGATGGTGCCGCCGGCCCGGTCGGCGCTGCGGGACGAGTCGGCCGGCACGCCCGCGTGAGGTCCGGTGACTGGCACCCGGCCGCCGATCCCGCTCCGATCGACGCGCTGGTCGACCGGGCCGTCGAGGTCGACGGGGTGGCGCCGATCTCCGGTCACGTACTGGACGCCGTTCGGCTCGGGCACGCCCAGGTGCTGAGCGCCGCCGACGGGCCGGCCACGGGCGTCGCCGTCGTGCTGGCCGGTGACCCGGCCGAGGTCGTGGTGGATCCGGCCGCCCGTGGTCGCGGCATCGGCCGCGCCCTCGTGCGGGCCGGGATCGAGCGGCAGGGTGCGGTCTGGGCCTACGGTGACCTGCCCGCCGCCCGCGCCGTCGCCGCCCGGCTCCACCTGCACCCGACCAGGGTGCTGTTGCAGCTGCGCCGCCCGCTGCCGGTCGACCCGCCGCCGAGCGCGGCACCCCCGGGGGTCCGGATCCGCACCTTCGAGCCCGGCCGGGACGAGGCCGCCTTCCTGCGGGTGAACGCCCGGGCCTTCGCCACCCACCCCGAGCAGGGCCGTCTCGACCTGGCCGGACTGCGGGCGGAGATGACCCAGGACTGGTTCGACCCGGCCGGTTTCTTCCTGGCCGTCACCGACCCGGGGGACGAGCTGCTGGGCTTCCACTGGACCAAGATCCACCCGCACGATCCGGACACCGCTCGCCCGATCGGCGAGATCTACGTGCTCGGCGTCGATCCCGACGCCGGAGTGCGCGGACTGGGTGGCGTCCTGGCCGAGGCCGGCCTGCGGCACCTGGCCGCACGCGGCCTGACCACGGTGCTGCTGTACGTCGAGCAGGACAACGACCGGGCGGTCCGCCTCTACCGGCGGCTCGGCTTCGAGGTGCACCGCACCAACGTGGTCTACCGCTCGTCGTCCGCCACGCTCTGACGTCGACCGACCACGCAGCGGCCGGACCGATGCGTGCGCATGGTTCGACGTGGTTGTCCTCACAATCTGCGACCTTGCGGTTCACCCTCCGTTCACCCGGTGGGGGGTCTGCGTTCCGTCCCGGCACCTACCGTCCGGACCGTCAGCACCCGCCGATCCGTACGCGGGACTGACCCGACCCGAACGATGACAGAACGATGACAGTGGAGGAACGGCGTGACGATCGCGCGACGGGCAGGCCTGGTGGCTCTGCTGGCTTCCGGCGCCCTGATGCTGGCGGCCTGCGGTAGCGACAACAACACCACCACGACGACGTCCGCCGCGGCCGGAGGCTCCGCCGCGGCGAGCGGATCGGCGGCGAGCGGCACCGGCTTCGAGGGCGCCGGCTTCACCTGCGCGACCGGCGCGCTGCGCTCGTCGGGTTCCACCGCGCAGGGCAAGGTCATGGAGCAGTGGATCGCCGACTACAACAGCAAGTGCGGCGCGACCATCAACGCCTACGGCGGCGGCGGATCCGGCAAGGGCATCCAGGACTTCATCGCCAACCAGGTCGACTTCGCCGGCTCCGATTCGGCGCTGAACGCCGACCAGGCGTCCCAGGCCCAGTCGCAGCGCTGCGCGAACAACCCGGCCCTGAACCTGCCGATGGTCACCGGCCCGATCGCGTTGGCCTACAACGTGTCCGGCGTCGACCACCTGATCCTGACGCCCGAGGTCGCCGCCGGCATCTTCGCCGGCACCATCACCACCTGGAACGACCCGGCGATCGCCGCCGTCAACCCGGGCGTGACGCTGCCGTCGACCGGCATCCAGGCCGTGCACCGGGCCGAGGACTCCGGCACCACCGAGAACTTCACCAAGTACCTGGCGGCCGCCGCGCCGAGCGCCTGGACCTTCACCCCGGCCAAGGCCTGGGCCGCGCCGGGCGGCGTCGCCGCCCAGGGCAGCGACGGCGTCTCCAAGCAGGTCAAGAGCACCGACGGGTCGATCGGCTACGTCGAATGGGGCTTCGCCCTGGACGACGGCCTGAACGTCGCGCAGCTGGACAACGGCGGTGGCGCGGTGGAGCTGACGGCCGAGTCGGCCGGCAAGGCGGTCGCGGCGGCGCAGGTCGTCGGCACCGGCAAGGACCTGGCGCTGAAGCTGGACTACGCGACCAAGGAGGCCGGCGCCTACCCGCTGATCCTGGTCACCTACGAGATCGTCTGCTCGGCCGGCAACGCCGCCGACGTGGCGCCGACCCTGAAGTCGTTCCTCGGCTACACCGCCACCGACGGGCAGGCCACCCTGACCGAACTCGGCGCGGCCCCGCTGCCCGAGTCGATCCAGCAGCAGGTCATCGCGTCCGTCTCGGCGATCAGCTGACCCCCTCGTCGCGGGCCCGGCCGGCGCCGGGCACGCGACAACGTCACCCCGTCGGCGTCATCATGCAGATGTGCGGCTGACTCCACGCACGATCATCAAGTCGAGGAGCGATGGTTCAGACGGCCGGAGACGACTCGCGGACGGACGACCCGTTCGAGAGAGCGGTGCAGGGGGTGCCCGGGGCGAACCCGCTCTTCGGCGCCCCGGCCCCGGACAGCGCCGACCGGGTCGATCCGGCCGGCACGATGTTGCCCGACGGGCGGCCCGAGGCCGGCATCTCGGGTCGCTCGGTGCGGATGGGCGACCGGGTGTTCAAGGCCCTCGCCGCCGGGTCGGGCGCGATCCTGCTCGTCGTGATGGCCGCGATCGCCATCTTCCTGATCTGGAAGGCGATTCCGGCGTTCACCCAGAACACCGGCAACCTGTTCACCACCCAGACCTGGAACCCGCAGGGCAGCCCGCCGGTGTTCGGCATGGCCGCGGTGTTCTTCGGCACCGTCATGTCGGCGTTCATCGCCATGCTGGTCGGCGTGCCGATCGCCATCGGCATCGCCCTGTTCATCTCGCACTACGCGTCCCGCCGGGCGGCGACGACGCTGGGCGCGATCGTCGACCTGCTGGCCGCGGTGCCGTCGCTGGTCTTCGGCATGTGGGGCCTGTACTTCCTGATCCCGGAGACCAAGGGCTTCCAGGCCTGGATGAGCGAGTACTTCGGCTGGATCCCGCTGTTCGCGAACACCACCGCGACCACCGTCGACCAGTTCGGCAAGTCGCTGCTGATCGCCGGCATCGTGCTGGCCATCATGATCATCCCGATCGTGTCCGCCGTCTGCCGTGAGGTGTTCCTGCAGACCCCGGCCGAAACCGTCGACGCCGCCTGGGCCCTGGGGGCGACGAAGTGGGAGATGATCCGCACCGCGGTGCTGCCGTTCGGCCGGGCCGGCATCATCTCCGCGGCCATGCTGGGGCTCGGCCGGGCGCTGGGCGAGACCATCGCGGTCGCCCTGGTGCTCAACTCCGGCTTCCGCATCAACTGGCACATCACCGAGCCGGGTGGCGACACGTTCGCGTCCACCATCGCGCTGAAGTTCGGCGAGGCGGGCGGCTCCCCGGTGGCGATCGCCGCGCTGATCGCGGCCGGCCTGTTCCTGTTCGTGATCACCCTCGTGGTGAATACCGGGGCGCGGATCGTCATCGCGCGCCGGAAGGAGTTCACATGACGTCGACGGTGACGGCGAACCCGTCCCTGCGCTCGGAACTGGTCGGTGCCCGGCTGCCGGCCTGGGCGCCCTGGGGCAGTGCGGGAGCGGGCGTCGTGCTGGCCCTGCTGCTGCGCGCTCTGCTCGACTGGACCGGTTGGTACACCGCCGCCTTCGCGGCCGCGGCGCTGTTCGTCATCGTGCTGACCGCCTGGTCGTTCGGCGTCGAGGGGCGCCGGAAGGCGAAGGACCGGTTCGCCACCACGCTGATCTACGCCTCGTTCGTCGCGGCGATCGTCCCGCTGGTGCTGATCCTGACCTACATCGGGATCAAGGGCATCAGCGTGTTCTCGGCCGACTTCTTCCTCCGGTCGATGAACGGGGTGACCAGCCGGATGGAGGGCGGCGGCCTTTATCACGCGCTGATCGGCACCCTGCAGCAGGTGGCGATCGCCGCGATCATCGCGCTGCCCATCGGCATCTTCACCGCGATCTACCTGGTCGAGTACGGCCGGGGGAAGTTCGCCAAGACGGTGACCTTCTTCGTGGACGTGATGACCGGGGTGCCGTCGATCGTCGCCGGCCTGTTCGTCTACACGTTCCTGCTGCTCGGGTTCGGGCTGCGGCCGTTCGGCGCGGCCGGCGCGCTGGCCCTGGCGATCCTGATGGTCCCGGTGTCGGTGCGGGCGTCGGAGGAGATGCTCAAGCTGGTGCCGCGGGACCTGCGGGACGCCTCCTACGCCCTCGGTGTGCCCAAGTGGCGGACCATCCTGAAGGTCGTCCTGCCGACCGCGATGTCCGGGCTGATCACCTCGTCGCTGCTGGCCATCGCCCGGGTCGCGGGGGAGACCGCCCCGCTGATCCTGCTCACCGGCTATACCGCGTCCATCAACTTCAACCCGTTCTCCGGCGACCAGGCGACGCTGCCGATGCTCGTCTGGGATCAGCTGGGCAAGCGGTCCGGCACCACCTCCAACGATCTGACCGAGGCGCGCGCCTGGGGCGCCGCGCTGACCCTGGTGCTGCTGGTGTTGATCCTGAACATCGGCGCTCGGTTGCTGGCCCGCCTGGCCAAGCCCAAGACCCACTGATCCCACGGACCTGACCCGTCCGACGATTCTGGAGATTCCGATATGGCCAAGCGCATCGACGTCGAGGACGTCAACGTGTTCTACGGCGACTTCCTGGCCGTGCAGGATGCGTCGATCAACATCGCCCCGCTGTCGGTGACGGCGTTCATCGGACCGTCGGGCTGCGGCAAGTCGACGTTCCTGCGGGTGCTCAACCGGATGCACGAGGTGATCCCGGGCGGCCGGGTGTCCGGGAAGGTGCTGCTGGACGGCGAGGACCTGTACGGGCCGGGGGTCGATCCGGTCAACGTGCGCCGCACCGTCGGCATGGTCTTCCAGAAGCCCAACCCGTTCCCGACGATGTCGATCTACGACAACGTGATCGCCGGCTACAAGATCGCCGGCACCAAGAAGAACAAGAGCGCGATGGACGACATCGTCGAGCGCTCGCTGCGCGGGGCCAACCTCTGGGAGGAGGTCAAGCAGCGGCTGAGCCGACCCGGTGCGGGCCTGTCCGGCGGGCAGCAGCAACGGTTGTGCATCGCCCGGGCCATCGCGGTGGAGCCGTCCGTGCTGCTGATGGACGAGCCCTGCTCGGCGCTCGACCCGATCTCCACGCTGGCGATCGAGGACCTGATCACCGAGCTGAAGACGCGCTACACGATCGTCATCGTCACCCACAACATGCAGCAGGCGGCCCGGGTCTCCGACCGGACCGCGTTCTTCAACCTGGCCGGGGTCGGTCAGCCCGGCCGGCTGGTCGAGTACGACGAGACCGCCAAGATCTTCTCCAACCCCAGCGAGAAGGCCACCGAGGACTACATCTCCGGCCGCTTCGGCTGACCCCCCGCGCGGCCCCGCGACCGCGGCCGCACCCCGGGCGCACGCCCTCCCGCGCGGATCAACTACGCCGGCGCGGCTCAACTCGTTGACTCGCGTCACACCGGTCACATTCGATGTGGGTTCATCCGCGCGGAGGTAGATGATCCGCGCGGATGGGTGGGGACCGCGGATCGGCCGGGGCGCCGCCGATCTCGCGGGCCGATCCGGCCGGGTGGGCCCGCCGATGGGGGCGAGCGGTCAGTCGCGGGAGGCGAAGGCGGGGGTGGTGTCGCCGCCGACGTTCTCGCCGGTCACCAGGTAGACCACCCGCCGGGCGATGGACACCCCGTGGTCGGCGAACCGCTCGTAGAACCGGGCCAGCAGGGAGATGTCCACCGCGGGCGCGACGCCGTGCCGCCAGCTGGGGGCCAGCAGGTAGTTGTAGAGGTCGCGTTGCAGGTCGTCCATCAGGTCGTCCTCGACCTCCAGCCGGCGGGCCAGGTCGACGTCCCGCGTCCGCAGCACCGTGCCGGCCTGGTCGGCCAGGTGCACGCCGACCCGGCCCATCCGTTCGATGATCGGCCGGACGTCGGCCGGAATCACGTGCGCCGGATGCCGCCGGCGGGCGGCCTTGGCCACGTGGATGGCCAGGGCGCCCATCCGCTGCAGGTCGGCGACGATCCACAGGGCCGAGACCACGATGCGCAGGTCACGGGCGACCGGCGCCTCCAGGGCCAGCAACTCGACCGCGACCTTCTCCGCGTTCGCCCGCATGTCGTCCAGTTGGACGTCGGAGGCGATCACCCGCTCGGCCAGGGACAGGTCGGCGTCGAGCAGGGCCTGGGTGGCGTCGCGTAACGCGTCGCTGGCGACCTGGCACATGGACGAGCCGTGCTCGCCCAACTCGGCCAGCCGTTGGTGGTAACCCTCGCGCATGAACCTCAGAATATGGCCTCACCGGGGGCGGTCGTGCCGTCCGGCGTGAACGCGAGATGAACGCCGGGCGAGACCTCGGTCTCGGTTCCCGGATCGCCCTAAGCGCAGAGTGCGTCGCCGGCGTTGATCGAGGTCAGGGGCGTCGTCACGGTGGCCGAGGACGAGCCGGCGGTCGGCGACGGGCTGGCGGTGGCCGTGCCCATGGTGGCGGTGGCGCTGGTGCCGGACCGTACCGAGGACGACACCGACCCGTCGTAGTCCTCGCCGAGCTTGAGCCGCACCGACTTGCCCAGACCGTTCACCGGGACCACGGTGGCGCCGGGGACGGCCTGCGCGACCGTCAGCGCGGCGTTCAGGTTGGTCGGGTCGTACTCGATCGTGATGCCGGACTGCGTCTCGTCCGGCAGCGCCTGCAGATCGTCGTCGGTGATCTCGAAGCCCAGGCCGTTGAGCTCGTCCATCGCCTGGGTGGCCACCCCGCTGCGGCCGGTCACGTTGACCACGGTCAGCTGGACCGAGCCGGGATCGACGGTGGTTCCGGTGGCCAGGCCGTCCGCGCCGCTCGAAGGTTCCGGGACGGCCGGTGTGGTCGCGGTGGTGGACGTCGCGCCCGGCTCACCGGGCAGCGGCTGGTCGTTCAGCAACGCCTCGAAGACCGCGGCGGCCGCGTCCTCGTCGGGGTCCAACGCCTCCGGATTGGACACGCTGGGCACGGTCGGCAGGGTGTAGAAGGTGACCCGGCTCGGATCCAGATTGCCCATCGACTGCGCCAGGGTGACCAGATCGTCGATGGTCACGTTGTCGGTGAAGGTGTTCTGCACGAAGGCCTGCAGGAAGGCGTCCAACTTGCCCGGGTTGAGCAGCGTGCCGGCGCTGGTGACCTGCTGCAGGATCGCGGACAGCACGATCTGCTGACGGCGGATGCGGGCCAGGTCGGAGTCGGTGTCGCCCTCGACGTTGCGGGCCCGGACCAGGCTCAGCGCCTGGGCGCCCTGGATGGTCTGCACCCCGCCGTCCGGGACCACGGTGCCCAGTTCGGCGTCGATGATCGGCCGGCAGACGTTCACGGTGATCCCACCGAGGGCGTCGACCATGTTCTGGAAGCCGGCGAAGTCGATGCCGATCACCCGGTCGATCTTCAGGCCGGTCAAATCCTGAACGGCGCGCACGGTGCATTGCGGTCCACCGACCGAATAGCTGGAGTTGATGTGCCATTTGTCGCCGGGATTGACCTTGTACGTCTCGTCGCTCAGCTGGCCGGTGGCGGCATCCCAGACCTTGCAGGTGGGCGCGTCGATCATGGTGTCCCGCGGAATGGACAGCACCGTGACGTGCTGCCGATCGCCGCTGATGTGCGCGATCATCAGGGTGTCGGAGTTGGCCACGCCGTCGGACGTGCTCTCGTCGGTGCCGCCGGCCTCGGCGTTCGCCGCTCCCGCCCGGGTGTCCGAGCCGAGCAGCAGGATGTTCTCCGGGGCGTAGGAGCCCGGCGTCGTCGGCTCGGTCGCGGTGGAGATGTTCGTGTCGTCGGTGACGATGGCCTGCACGCTGCGGGACAGGATGCCCGAATCGGCGCGCGACTTGATGGTCCACTCCAGCCCGGTGGCGGCCAGTACGACCACCGCGAGGAGGGCGACGGCGACCCTGCCCACGTTGAGCCAGATGTGGTGATTGGACGCGGTGGGTGCCGAGGACGCGGTTCCCGACGAGCCGGCTGCGGTCTCGCCGTCGTCGACGCCTGGGCTCCCCACACGACCTCCTTGTCAGCAGCGCCGGGCGTGTCGTTCCGGCGTTTCAGCGATTGTCCATGGTACGGACGGTTGTCACCATTCGTGAACAAATGGGCCGACCGGCGAACAGTGCTCAGCGCATTCACACGAAAGCGGGATCATTTCACCGCCCGGCCGTCCCAGTTCCCCTGAATGACGCAAAGGTCGGGGTGCGGTTCAATTCACGCAGAAGGGTGTGAGGTACGCCTCAGTGGTGCCGTCGGCCGCGGGACGGACGACGAATTGCAGCGTGGTCAGGTCGGTCCCGGTGAGCCGGCCGCCGGTGTGCACCCTGATCAGGGTCGGCAGCGCGTACGTCCCGGAGCTCGCGAGCGGCCGGAGACCGGCATAGACCGGTTCGAATCGCACCGTGGTGGTGGCCGCCGGGCACCGGGTTACCTCGTCCCGACGGTCGGGATCGACCAGCTCCTGCATCCTCGCCTGCTGATCGGCGGGGGTGTCCGAACTCGACCCGTTTGCGGCGTCCACGGTGGCCCGGACGGCGTCCGCGACGGACCCCGGCACCTCGGACGGCCGAGCCGGTGCGGCACCGCCCGCCGGGTCGCCGGCGCAGCCGCCGGCGGCCAGCACGGCGATCAGCACGGCGACCAACCGGGCGGCACCGGTCAGCCGGGTGGCACCGGTCAACCGGGCGGCACCGGTCAGCCGGCGCCGGCCGGGTCGCT
>JBDHZW010000128.1:0-13472 GCA_039812105.1 Nakamurella sp. | reverse complement strand
CACGGTCATTCGCCGGTCGGGCTCGGGCGGCGCAGCTGCCGCGGGTCGACCGTGGCCAGGTCGAGCAACAGCAGGAAGTCGGCGGTGCCGAACATTTCGTCGTAGGCGGGTGGCCCGCAGACCCTGGCGCCCACCCGGAGGTAGCCGGCCAGCAGGGGCGGGACGATCAGCGTCGACGCCCGGGGCAGCCGGCCGATCGGGACCGGGTTGCGCGGCCGGCAGCGCCGGTGGGCGGGCGCCAGGTGCTGCCGCAGGGCCAGGTCCCAGAAGGACGCGGCCGACCGGCCGCCGTCGGTCAGGTCGATCGAGGCGCAGCCGAGCAGGTAGCGGTGACCGGCCCCGGCCAGATAGTCGGCGATGCCCCGCCACAGCAGGGCGATCGCCGGACCGGCCCGGTGGTCGGCGCGCACGCAGGCCCGGCCCACTTCGATCGTCCGGTCCAGGATCGGTTCCATCGGCATCAGGCCGAATTCGCCGTCGGCGTACAGGCCGGCGGCCCGCGGGTGGTGGTCGTTGCTGTGCGGCGGGAGCAGCCGGTAGGTGCCGACCGCCTCGGCCGGTTGTCCCGGCGTGCTGTGCCAGACGATGAGGTGATCGCACAGGTCGTCGAACTCGTCGGCGTCCAGCCCGGGCGGGCCGGGCGTCACCGCGCCCAGTTCGAGGGCGAAGACGGTGTACCGCAGCGATTGGGCGGCGAGCACGTCGGCCTGGCTGGTGGCCAGGCGCAGAACGTACCGACCGCGGGACGTGGACGGCGGCGCCGGCAGGCGCATCTGACTGGTCGTCACGTTGACCCATCGTGACGGGACCGGGTCAGCGCCCGCCGACGCCGCCGTGGCCGCGTCCTGACGGACAGGTGAACTTCCGGAGCGTCAGCCCTTGCGCTCGCGGACCGCCTGGGCGAGTTGCGGGGCGACCGCGAACAGGTCGCCCACCACGCCGAAGTCGGAGATCTCGAAGATCGGCGCCTCGGCGTCCTTGTTGACCGCGACGATCGTCTTGCTGGTCTGCATCCCGGCCCGGTGCTGGATCGCGCCGGAAATGCCCAGCGCGATGTACACCTGGGGCGAGACGGTGGTGCCGGTCTGACCGACCTGGAACTGCGGCGGGTAGTAGCCGGAATCGACCGCCGCCCGGGACGCGCCCACCGCCCCGCCGAGCGAATCGGCCAGTTCCTCGACCACCTTGAAGTTCTCCGCCGAGCCGACCCCGCGGCCGCCGGAGACCACCACCGACGCCGAGGACAGCTCGGGCCGGTCGCCGGCCGGCTCCGGGTGGTCGGCGACGATCACCGCGGAGATCTTCGGATCGACCGAGACCTCGAGGGGGACGACCGAGGGGCTGGCCGCGGCGGCGCTCGCCTCGACCGCACCGGGCCGGACGGTGATGATCGGTGTGCCCTGGGTGACCTTCGAGTGCACCGTGTAGGCGCCGCCGAACACGGACTGGGTGGCGATCACGGCGCCGTCCCGGAGGGCGACCTCGACCGCGTCGGCCAGCAGCCCCGAGCCCAGCCGGACGGCCAGCCGGCCGGCGACCTCCCGGCCTTCGACGGTGCCGGCCAGCAGGATCGCGGCCGGTCCGTCGCTCGCGGCGGCGGCCGCGGCCAGGCCGGCCACGGCCGGGGTGACCAGGAACCCGGTGGCCTCGTCGGCCTCGGCCGCGTAGACCTTCGCCGCACCCAGCGCGCCGAGTTCGGCGGCCACTGCATCGGCCGTCCCGGGCTTGCCGACCACGACGGCGGCCGGCTCGCCGAGCGCGGCGGCGGCGGTCAGCAGTTCGCCGGTCACCTTGGCGATGGCGCCCTCGTGCTGCTCGACGAGAACAAGAATTTCGGACATGGTGTCGGTCTCCCTCTCTCAGATCAGCCGGGCAGCAACGAGGAACTCGGCGACCTTGCCGCCGCCGGTGCCGTCGTCGGTGATCTTCTCGCCGGACTCCTTGGGCGGGCGGGGGGCCGCATCCACCACGACGGTCGCCGGCGCGCCGGCGTCCACGCCCAGATCGCCGATGCCCAGCACGGTGACCGGCTTCTTCTTGGCCGCCATGATCCCCTTGAAGCCGGGATACCGCGGTTCGTTGATCTTCTCGGTGACCGAGACCAGCGCGGGCAGGGTCGCGGTGACCTCGCTGTAGCCGCCGTCCCGCACCCGCTCGGCGCGCACCGTGGTGCCGTCGATCTCCAGGCTGCGGACCGAGGTGACCTGCGGCAGGCCCAGCCGCTCGGCCAGCATCGAGGGCACCGAGCCGGTGCGTCCGTCGGTGGATTCGTTGCCGGTGATCACCAGGTCCACGGTCAGCGTGCCGATCGCCGCCGCCAGCGCCGCCGACGTCTGCAGCGCGTCCGACCCGGCCAGGCCGTCGTCGACGACGTGCACGGCCTTGTCGGCACCCATGGCCAGGGCCTTGCGCAGCGATTCGGTGGCCCGATCCGGGCCCATGGTGACCACGGTGACCTCGCCGCCGTGCTGTTCGACCAGCTGCAGGGCGGCCTCGACGCCACGCGAGTCGATCTCGTCGATGACCGCGTCGGCGGCGTCCCGGTCCAGGGTCCAGTCGGAGTCCTTGAGCACCCTTTCCGAATAGGTGTCCGGGACCTGCTTGATCAGAACGGCAATGTTCATCGCCGGCATTCACCCCTCATGGTTTTGGAGAACCCATCATGCCCGCCGGCACCGACAGCGACGGTTGCCCGGCTAAGTTACTGGCCAGTAGCTTACGCCATTCGCGCGCGGGGTGGCAGTGTGATCGGCCATGGGCAACCCCACCCCGGTCGTGATGGACGTGGACACCGGCATCGACGACGCCTTCGCGCTGATGTTCGCGGTCCGTCACCCGGGGATCGAGCTGCGCGCGGTGACCTGCGTCGGCGGCAACACCGGCGTCGATCAGGTGGTGGCGAATACCTGCTACGTGCTGGACGCCGCCGGTGCGGGCGAGGTCCCGCTCGGCCGGGGTGCGACGGCGCCGCTGCTGGTGGCGCCGGCCGACGGGGGCCGGTTCCACGGCGGCGACGGGCTCGGCGGGTTCTCCCGCCAGTCGGACCGGCGGACCGACCGGCGGTCGGCGGTGGACCTGCTGCGGCACGAGTTGTCGTCGGCGGTGGCGACCGGCGAGCAGCTGACCCTGGTGGCCACCGCACCGCTGACCAACATCGCCCTGCTGCTGCGAGCGCATCCGGAGGTGGCGGCCGGCATCGAGCGGCTGGTGTTCATGGGCGGTTCGACCGGGGCCGGGAACGTCACCGCGGTGGCCGAGCACAACGTGTTCCACGACCCGGAGGCCGCCGCGATCACCCTGGCCGCGGTCCGCGACCTGGACATCCCGACGACGATGTACGGGCTCGACGTGTTCGGCCAGGTGCTGATCGACCGGTCCGACGCCGGCCGGCTGGCCGGGAACCTCGACCCCGCCTGCCAATTGGCGGCCGCGTTGATCCGGGCCCGGTGCGATCTGCTCGGCGTCGACGCGGTCACCATCGGCGATGCCGGCACCGTGTGCGCGGTGGCGGACCCGGACGGCCTGACCACCCACCGGCATCCGGTCCGGGTGGAGACCGGGTTCGGCTACTCGCGCGGCCAGACGATGGTCGACCTGCGGCCGTCCGCCGACGACCGGGTCCGGCTGCCCGGATACCTGGCGCCCACCCCGGTGGACGTCGCCGAGCACGTGGATGCCCGCGGCTACGCCGAGCTGTGGCTGCGGACGCTGCTCGGGTGATCGTCAGTGCGGGGCGGCGTCGAGCAGCGCCACCATGGCATCGGTCTCGACGGTGTGGTCCGGATCGGTGCTGTCGGCGACGATGACCATCAGCCAGTAGTGGTCGTCGACGACGATGTTGCCCTCGACGTGGTCGGCACCTCGGACCTGCTCGATGCACACGAAACCGCCGCCGGTGCCGGGCACGTCGATCGGGTCGGTGTCGCAGTTGTGGATGCGGGCGTCCGCCAGCCCGGTCTCCAGCTCGTCCCGGGTGTACTGCAGCGGTCCGATCGCCAGGATGGCGCCCCGATCGCTGGTGTAGACGCAGTTGCCTTCGCCGAGTTCCTCCCGGCTCCAGTCACCCTCCAGCACCGACGAGACGTCCTCGACCGTCATCAGGCAGTCGGTGGGCGGCTCGTAGTCCGCATCGGCGCCGCCGGTCGGTACCACCCGGTCCTCGATGACGGTCGACGGCGGGGCGATCCGGGCACCCGGAGCCGCCACCCCGGTGCCACCGACGGCGGTCGAGCAGCCGGCCAACGCGAGGCCCAGCAGCAGCGGCGTTGCGAGACCGGCGGCACCGCGGGACCGATCAGTCCGGGACACCGATGTCCTCGTTCCACAACGACGGCCGTTCGGCAATGAAGGCCGTCATCATGGCCACGCACTCGGGGTCGTCCAGCACGGTCACCTCGACCCCGCGGGACCGCAACAGATCCTCGGCGCCCATGAATGTCTGGTTCTCCCCGACGATCACCCGCGGGATCTTGTACAGCAGGATCGCGCCGGTGCACATGTCGCAGGGCGACAGCGTGGTCACCATGGTCGCTCTCGCGTAGACGGTGGCCGGCAGCCGGCCGGCGTTCTCCAGGCAGTCGGTCTCCCCGTGCCGGATCGCGCTGCCCAGCTGCACCCGCTTGTTCCAGCCGGTGGCCAGCACCCCGCCGTCGACGACCAGCGCCGCGCCGATCGGGATGCCGCCCTCGGCCAGCCCCTTGCGGGCCGCGCGCACCGCGGCGGCCAGGTAATCCGGATCCACCGGCGCCTCGGTCACGATCGCCCTCCCGTCATCACCAGCAGCGCGTCCGCCGCGGCCGCCCCGCCCAGCCCGGACACTCCCCCGCCGCGCCGGGACCCCGCGCCGGCCAGCAGGATTCGCCGGGATCCGGGCACCTCCACCCCGTAGGCGGCGGCCGGGGTGTCGGCGGGGAAGTCGTCGGCCAGCCAGGGCCAGCTCAGGTCGTCGTGGAAGATGTTGCCACCGGGCATGGCCAGGCCGCTCTCCAGATCGACCGGGGAGGCGATGTCGACGCAGGGTTCCCCGTTCTCGTCGCGGGCCAGGCAGTCCAGCAGCGGCTCGGCCAGATGTTTCTGCAACGAGATCAACGCGGCCTGCGCGGCCGTCGCCCGCGCCTGGTCGGGATCCTCGCGGAAGAGCCCGACCGGGGTGTGCAGGCCGAACAGGGTGAGCGTCGCCCCCGGGTGGCCGTTCATGATCGTCGGGTCGGTCAGCGAGTGGCAGTATACCTCGGACGGCACCACCGGGGGCACGCTGCCGCCGGCCGAGATCGCGTACGCCGCTTCCAGTTCGGACAACTCCTCGTTCAGATGCATGGTGCCGGCGAACGCCACCCGCGGGTCGATCCCGGACTTGAGCCGGGGCAGCCGGTCCAGCAGCATGTTCACCTTGATCTGGGCGCCGACCGGGTCCTCGGTCTCCCGGCCCAGGCACCGGTCCAGCACGGCCGGGGCGACCGCGGCCAGCAGGTAGGGCGCCTGCACCGTGAGCTGGTCGTCCGCGCGCTGCGCGGTCACCGTCACCGACCCGGCGGTCTCCTCGACGTCGACGACCTCGGTCCCGCAGACGATCTCGACGCCCAGGTGGCGGGCCCGGCGGACCAGCGCGTCGGTCAGCGCCCCCATCCCGCCGATCGGCACCAGCCATTCCCCGGTGCCGCGGCCGATCAGGTGGTACAGGAAGCACCGATTGGCCAGCAGGTCCTCGGCGAACAGCGAGGTGTGGGTGCCGATCAGGCCGTCGGTGGCGACCACCCCGCGGACGGTGTCGTCGGCGAAGCGGCGTTCGATCATCGCGCCGATCGGCTGTTCGACAAGGTCGGTCCAGATCTGGGCGCCGGCGACCTTCGTCACCGCGTCGGCGATCTCGCCGCGGCGGCGCAGCGGTCCGGTCAGGGCCGGCGCGACCACTCCGGCCAACGCGTGGATCTCGCCGTACAGCTCCCGCCAAGCGGCGAAGTCGTCACCGGACCCGGTCAGCGCGCTGAACGACTGCTCGGTCTCCGGACCCAGATGCCGCTGCACCAGCAGTCCGGACGCGACGCCGCCGCGCACCACCGGCGTGTACGACGAGACCGCCCGGGAGGCGAGCGGCACGGGCACGCCCAGCCGGCGGATCAGCTCGTCCGGCAGCAACGCGATCAGGTAGGAGTAGCGGGACAGCCGGGCCGGATGCGGCGGGAAGATCCGTTCCCCCACGGTCGCCCCGCCCGGATGGCCCGAACGTTCCAGCAGGGTGACCGATTTGCCCGCCTGGGCGGCGAGGATCGCGGCCACCAGACCGTTGTGGCCGCCGCCGACCACCACCACGTCCGTCGTCATGCCGCCGCCCCTCGAATCGCCATGGCCCGTTCGTATTCCCGGTTCACCGTCTCCAGCACCGTCGACCAGGCCGTCGGCGGCACGGTGGCCCGGTTGTGCGCGGCGATCGACCGGCGAAGCTCGGCGTCGCCGGCCAGTTCGACGAGCGCGTCGGTCATTCCGGCGTCCCCGTCGGCCAGCAGCCCCTCCCGGCGGTCGGCCACGAACTCGGTGATCCCGGTCGCCCGCATGGCCACCACCGGCAGCCCGGCGCACCGCGCCTCCAGCGCGGCGATGCCGAACGATTCGAGATGGGCCGGCGCCAGGAAGATGTCGGCCCGCCGGTAGATCTCGACCAGCTCGGACCGGTCCACCCGGCCGGCCAGCCGGACGGTGTCGGCCATCCCGTGCCGGCGCACGAAGCGCTGCATCCGCGGCCTGAGCTTGCCGTCACCGAACACGGTCAGCCGCAGGCGCGTCGGTGAGCGCCGGGCGGCCAGCCGGCGCTGCGCGGCCAGCACCATGGCCAGCATCGGCAACGGCCGCTTGCGCACCGACAGGCGCATCGTGCTGACCACCTCGACCACGTCCGGATCGTGCTCGACCGGTTCGATCGCCCAGTCCTGCGGGTCCAACCCGTTCGGCACCACCGTCACCGGTCCGCCGGTGCGTTCCCGCAGCGGCGCCCCCGCCGCCTCGCTCACCGCGCTGAGCGCGACGCGGGCGGCGATCTCCGGGACGGCCCAGGGGGTGAGGACATCCGGCAGCCGGAACGACGCCGGGAGGCAGTGCACGGTGACCGCGACCGGGTAGCCCAGGTCCAGCGCCACCCGCACCCCGGCGGCGGCGAACGGTGAGCCGACCCCGGCGTGCACGTGCACCAGGTCGTAGTCGCCCGCCCGCAGCGCCTTGCGGATCGGGCGCGAGGGGATCGGGTTGTTGGCGATCTCCGCGGGGATCGGCAGGCCGGACCGGTGGATCGGCACCGGGAACGACCGCCCGGCCATCCGCCGGGGCAACGGCGTGGCGGTGATCACCTCGGGCTCCAGCCCGCTGTCCCGCTGACGCCGGGTCAGGTCGTTGACCTGCATCTCGATGCCGCCGAGCCGGGGGACGAAGCAGTCGGAGATGTGCGCCACCCGCACGATCCACCGCCTCCCTCGCTTGCCTGCGTCAGACTAGCCCGGTGCGCCGCCGTGTCGTCTTCGTCCACGCCCATCCGGACGACGAGGCCCTGCTCACCTCCGGCACGATGGCCGCGCTGGCCGCGGCGGGGCATCGGGTGGTGCTGGTGGTGGCCACCGCCGGCGAGGCGGGACTGGCCGCCGACACCCTGCGCCCGGACCTGGGCCGGCGGCGGCTCGCCGAGTTGCACGCATCCGCCGACGCGCTCGGCGTCGCCCGGGTCGAGGTACTGGGGTACGCCGACTCGGGCCTGGCCGACGATCCGACCCCGCCCCCGCCACCGGGCCGGCGGCCCCGGCTGGCCGACGCGCCGGTCCCGCAGGTGGCGTCCGAACTGGCCGACCTGCTGCGGCAGGAGCGGGCGGACGTCGTCACCGGGTACGACGCCAACGGCGGCTACGGCCATCCCGACCACGTGGCCGTGCACCGGATCGCCGCGGCCGCCGCGGAGTCGGCCGGCACACCGGTGTTGCTGGAGGCGACCGTCCCCCGGGATCGGCTGCTGGCCGCGGCCCGGCGGGTGAACCGGCTGCTGCCACCGTCCCGGCGGGTCGACCTCACCCCGTGGGCCACCGCCTACAGCTCGGCCGCGGAGGTCACCCACGCCATCGACGTGCGCCGGTTCGCCGGGGCCCGCCGGGCCTCGATGCGGGCCCACGCCTCCCAGGCCACGGCAGACTCGGGCGCCCGCACGCTCGGCGTGTTCCTGAAGGTGCCGCCACCGCTGTTCGGGTGGGTGTTCGGGCGGGAGTGGTACCGGCAGCCGGGCGTCACGGCGTCCCGCCGCTACGACGACGTGTTCGCCACGCTGCCGGGCTGAGCGACGTCGTCGGCACCCTTCTTCTTGCGCCCCCACAGCCACAGCAGCCAGGCCACGACACCGAACGGGATCTCCAGCACGTGGGTGAAGATGGTGAACAGCAAGGTGCCGGCGGCCGCCAACGCCGGATCCGCCCCCATCGCGACGAGTAGCGCCACCGACCCGGCCTCGACCAGGCCCAGCCCGCCGGGAGTGACGGCCACCGAGGTGAGCAGCCGGCCCAGGGCGAACGCCGCCAGCATGGTGCCGACCCCGATCACCAGCCCGCAGATGTGCAGGCACAGCCAGAACAGCACGAAGTAGACGACGAAGTAGCCGAGAGTGCCCAGGCTCATCTGCAACCAGCCCCGCCGCATGACGTCCTGGGTCTGCGCCCGCAGCCGGGCGATGCCCTGCTCCCAGCCCAGCTCCCGGGGCCGGCGGATCAGCCGCAGCAGCGCCTGCGCGGCCCGCTCGACGAGCCGCCCCACGGCGTGCGCCGCCCGGTCGCTGACCATGACCACGATGAACAGCAGCAGGATCGCCACCAGGGTGAGCACACCGACCAGCGCGGCGTCCCGCAACGCCGGGCTGATGTGCCCGCCTTGCAGCAGCAGGGCGCCGAGGCCGACCAGCGGCAGCAGCACCTTGCCGGCGGTGGCGAACACCCCGCCCAGCACCACCGAGATGCCGATCGCGGACCGGCTGAACCCCCAGGACCGGCAGATTGCGTAGGTGGCGCCGACGCCGAGCGCGCCGCCGAACGGCAGGGTGTTGGCCACCAGCGAGCCCGCCAGGTTGACGATCAGCGCCCGGCCGTGGCTGATCCCGGGCAGCGCTCCGGTGATGGTGAAGGTGAACGCGAACAGCGCGCACAGCTGCAGGCCGGCCAGCAGCACCAGGGCGCCGACCGGGAGCCGCTGGAACGGCTCGAGGATCTGCGACCAGCTCACCCCGGCGATCCGCGGCAGCCCCCAGACCAGCAGCGCGGCGGCCAGCGCCAGCGACCCGACGTCGCGGACGATCCGCCACCAGACCGAGCCTTTCCGCCACCAGGGTCGCATCCGACCAGGGTGTCATGCCGGCCGACCGACTCCGGCGGTGTTGTCGGTGGTCGCGGTTACCGTGTCGCTTGTGCCACCGACCGATCACCCCACCACCCATGGCTGGCTGCGCCGGCTGTGGGGTTACTGCTGGCGGCATCCGGTCGTCACCGTGCTGTCCGGGCTGGCCGCCGTGGGCGGTGTCGGCCTGGGCGCGCTGACCCCGCTGCTGACCCAGGTGGCGGTGGACGACGCCACCGCCGGCACCACCGCGAACCTGGGCTGGGTGATCGCCGGCCTGGTGGCGCTCGCGCTGATCCGGTTCGGGTCGTCGTTCCTGCGCCGGTGGGCCGGCGGCCGGCTGTCCCTGGACGTGCAGCACGACATGCGGCAGGACGTGTTCGGCGCGCTGCAGGGGCTGGACGGCTCCGGGCAGGACCGGCTGCGCACCGGGCAGGTGGTGTCCCGGGCCAACACCGACCTGCAGATGGTGCAGTCGTTGCTGGCCATGGTGCCGCTCTCGGCCGGCCAGGTGGTGCTGTTCGTCGTCTCGCTGGCGATCATGCTGATGCTGTCGCCGCTGCTCACGGTGATGGCGCTGCTGGTGGTGCCGGCGGTGGTGCTGGTCACCCGGCTGACCCGGACCAGGCTGTTCCCGGCCACCTGGGCGGCCCAGCAATCCGCCGCCGAAGTGGCCGAGATCGTCGAGGAGGACGTCACCGGCGTCCGAGTGGTCAAGGCGTTCGGTCAGGAGGACCGGGAGCTGGCCCGGCTCACCGCCGGGGCGACCGAGCTGTTCGCGACCCGGATGCGGGCGGTCCGCAGCACCGCCCGGATCAGCCCGGCCCTGCAGGCGCTGACGTCCCTCGGTCAGGTCGGCGTGCTCGCGCTGGGCGGATGGCTGGCCCTGAACGGAGCGATCTCGCTGGGCACCTTCCTCGCGTTCACCCTCTATCTGGCGCAACTTGTCGCACCCACCCGGATGCTCACCATGCTGCTGGTGCTCGGCCAGCAGGCCCGGGCGTCGGTGGAACGGGTGCTGGAGATCATCGACTCGCTGCCGGAGATCACCGAGCCGGCCGATCCGCGGTCGCTGCCGGCCGGCCCGCTGGACGTCCGGTTCGAGGACGTGTCCTTCGGCTACCAGGCGACCGAACCCGTGCTGGCCGGGCTGGACCTGACGGTGCCGGCCGGGTCCACCGTCGCGGTGGTCGGACCGTCCGGCTCGGGCAAGTCCACGGTGTCGCTGCTGCTGCCGCGGTTCTACGACCCCCAGCGGGGCCGGCTGCTGGTCGGCGGCGTCGACGTGCGGGAGCTGGGCATGGCCAACCTCCGCGGCGCGGTCGGCGTGGTGTTCGAGGAGGCGTTCCTGTTCTCCGACAGCATCGCGGCCAACATCGCCTACGGGCGGCCGGACGCCACCCCCGACGACGTCCGCGCGGCGGCCCGGGCGGCCGAGGCGGCCGAGTTCATCGAGGCCCTGCCCGACGGTTACGACACGGTCATCGGGGAGCGCGGGCTGACCCTGTCCGGCGGTCAGCGGCAGCGGCTGGCGCTGGCCCGGGCCCTGCTCACCGACCCCCGGGTGCTGGTGCTGGACGACGCGACCAGTGCCGTCGACCCGGCGACCGAGGCCGCCATCCACGCCACGCTCGGCCGGGTGACCGAGCACCGGACCACGATCCTGATCGCGCACCGGCGCTCGACCCTGTCCCTGGCCGACCGGATCGCGGTCGTGGTCCACGGGCGGGTCGTCGACGTCGGCACCCACGACGAACTGGTCGGCCGCTGCCCGGCGTACCGGCTGCTGCTCGGCGGCGAGCTGGCGGCCGAGAGGTCCGGACCCGACGATCCGGCGCCGGCCCACCGGTGGACGGCGAACGCCGCCGGGATCACCCCGGAGCTGTGGCCGTCGGTGCCCGACTCGCCGGAGCGGGAGGCCAGGCTCGTCCGTGCCGAGGGCGGCCGGGGCTTCGGGTTCACCGGGATGCTCGGGTCCGTGCCGCCCACCCCCGAGCTGCTGGCCCAGGTGGCCGCGCTGCCGCCGGCGACCGACCGGCCGTTGCCGGTCACCCCGGACACCGGGCCGTTCAGCCTGCGCCGGACGCTGCGCCCGGTGCTGCGGCTGCTCGTGGTGGCCCTCGTGCTGGTCGCCGCCGACGCCGGGGCCAGCCTGCTGCTGCCGGTGTTGATCCGCTACGGCGTGGACAACGGGGTGTCCGCCGGGTCGACGAGCGTCGTGCTGGCCGCCGCCGGCGTCGCCCTGCTGGTGGTCGGCGCGGACTACCTGATCCAGCGCTGGCAGCAGTTGGCCGCCGGCCGGGCCGGGGAGAACGTGCTGTTCCGGCTGCGCCTGCGCGAATTCGCCCACCTGCAGCGGCTCGGCCTGGACTACTACGAACGGGAGATGGCCGGCCGGATCATGACCCGGATGACCACCGACGTCGACGCCCTGTCCAGTTTCCTGCAGACCGGGCTGGTCACCTCGGTGGTGTCGCTGGCCACCTTCGTCGGTATCGCCGTGGTGCTGCTGTTCATGGATCTGGGGCTGGCCCTGATCGCGTTCCTGGCGCTGCCGCTGGTGGCGGTGGCGACGGTGATCTTCCGGCGCTTCTCGACCCGGGCCTACCACGACGCCCGGGAGAAGGTCGGCATCGTCAACGCCGACCTGCAGGAGAACGTCGCCGGGCTGCGGGTGTCCCAGGCCCTGGGCCGTCAGCAACGCAACGCCGACGGGTTCTCCGCGCGCAGCGACGCCTACCGGCGCAGCCGGATGCGCGCGCAGACCGCGATCTCCATCTACTTCCCGTTCGTCGCGCTGCTGTCCGAACTGGCCGCGGCCGCCGTGCTGGGGTCGGGGGTCACCCGGGTGATCGCCGGCACGATGACGGTCGGCACCCTGATGGCCTTCGTGCTGTACCTGGACAGCTTCTTCACCCCGATCCAGCAGCTGTCCCAGGTGTTCGACTCCTACCAGCAGGCGCAGGTGGGCCTGCAGCGGATCGGCGAGCTGCTGGACACCCGCACATCCACCCCGGCCACCGGGCACCCGGTGCCCGTCCCCGGCCGGCTGGCCGAACTGGCCGCGGTCGACGTGGGGTTCCGGTACGCCGGCAGCGAGGCGTCGGCACTGGACGGGGTGGACCTGACCTTCGACCCCGGCCAGACCGTCGCCGTGGTCGGCGCCACCGGGGCCGGCAAGTCGACGCTGGTCAAGCTGCTCGCCCGGTTCTACGACCCGACCGGCGGCAGCGTCACCGCCGACGGCACCGACATCCGCCGGTTCGAACTGGGCGCGTACCGCCGCCGGCTCGGCGTGGTCCCGCAGGAGCCGCACCTGTTCATCGGCACCGTGCGGGACAACATCGCCTACGGCCGGCCCGACGCCACCGACGCGCAGGTGGAGGCGGCGGCGCGGGCGGTCGGCGCCCTGGATGCGATCGGCGCGCTGACCGGCGGCTTCCGCCATCCGGTCGACGAGCGGGGCCGGAACCTGTCCGCCGGCCAGCGGCAGCTGATCTCGCTGGCCCGGGCCGAACTGGTCGAGCCGCAGATCCTGCTGCTCGACGAGGCGACCGCCGCGCTGGACCCGGCCGCCGAGGAGGCGGTGCTGGCCGCGACCGACCGTCTCGCCCGGGGCCGGACCACCGTGGTGGTGGCGCACCGGCTGACCACCGCGGCCCGCGCCGACCGGATCGTGGTGATGGACCACGGTCGGGTGGCCGAATCCGGGCGGCACGGTGAGTTGCTCGAACGCGGCGGCGTGTATACCCGCCTGTACGCCGAACAGGGGGTGCACGTGGGTCACGCCACGTCACATACGTGAGCGACGCCGTTGTCCACAGGTTTAGCCTGGTTGCACAGGCCCCACCATCTTGAAAGAACAGGCGGACATCGACCGTGTCGACAGCAGCGCCCGAGTTCGGTCCGAACGATTGGTTCGTCGAGGAGAAGTATCAGCAGTTCCTCGCCGACCCGAAGAGCGTAGACCCGATCTGGCGTGACTTCTTCGCCGACGCCAAGGCGCCCAGCACCCTCGTCGGCGTCGCCGCCGCGAACGGCGCCGCGAAGCCGCCCACCACCGTCGCCGCGCCGAAGCCGGCCCCGTCCACCGCGCCGGCCCCGTCCGCGGTGCCGCCACCTCC
>JBDHZW010000127.1:0-13520 GCA_039812105.1 Nakamurella sp. | reverse complement strand
ACCACCCGGCTGTCGGTGTGCCGGCTGCCCGACTCGCCCAGCGACGTCATCCTGGTGCACGGCATCGAGCCGAACTTCCGCTGGCGCGCGTTCTGCGACGAGCTGCTCAAGATCGCGGTGGACCACCAGGTGAGCAAGGTGATCGGGCTGGGCGCGCTGCTCGCCGACGTGCCGCACACCCGGCCGATCCAGGTCACCGGCTCGGCGCACGACGAGGAGACGGCCACCCGGCTGGGCCTGACCCGGTCCCGGTACGAGGGTCCGACCGGCATCTCCGGGGTGTTCCAGGACGCCTGCGTGCAGGCCGGCATCCCGGCGCTGTCGTTCTGGGCGTCGGTGCCGCACTACGTGTCGCAGGCGCCGTCCCCGAAGGCCACGCTGGCGCTGCTGCACCGGGTCGAGGACGTGCTGGACGTCGAGGTGCCGCTGGGCAACCTGCCCACCCAGGCCGACGAGTGGGAGACCGAGGTCAGCCAGATCGCGTCCGAGGACGAGGAGATCTCCGAATACATCCGCGCCCTGGAGGAGCGGGAGGAGCAGGACGAGCCGCTCAAGCCCGCCTCCGGCGAGTCGATCGCCGCCGAGTTCGAGCGGTACCTGCGCCGCCGCGGGCCCAAGCCCGGCGGCGACTCCTGGCGCTGAGCCGCCCCCACGCGACCTCCGCCCCCCACCCCCCTCCCCCCCCGAAGTTGATCAAGCCCATGATCAACTTCCGATGGGGCGCCTCACCGCCGACCTCGCGGACCGAGAGCCCGGCGATCCAGGCGGCCGGATGGTGACGCCCGCCGGCCCGCTGACGACATCGGCGGCCCGCAGCCGGATCTGGTCGGTGCAGGCCGTGCGTCGGCCGGCCCGGCACCGGCAAGGGCGATGCGGACTGCGATCCCGGCATCCGCTCGCCATCCGCTGATCGCGCTCGGCCGGCGGCGGCCCCGCATACTCGACCGATGCCCGACATGCTCGCCGGCCGGCTCGACGTGGCGACCGGCACGTTCTCGATGACGACCGTCCCGATACCCGAACCCGGCCACGGCCAGGTGCGAATCAAGGTGGCGGCGGCCGGCGTGTGCCTGTCCGACCTGCATCTCATCGACGGGATGCTGCGGCCCGCGTTCCTGGCCGGCCCGACGGTCACCCTCGGCCACGAGGTCGCCGGCACCGTCGACGCGCTCGGACCCGGGGTCGGGCAGTTCCGGATCGGCCAGCGGGTGCTGCTGGTCGCCGGCCAGGTCGGGCCCGACCTCGTCACGGTGCTCACCCGCGGTGTCGACTACGACGGCGGCTGGGCGCAGTTCGCGCTGGCCGAGGCGTACACGGTGATCCCGATCCCGGATTCGCTCCCGTTCGAGCAGGCCTGCATCGTCCCGGACGCGGTGTCCACGCCGTGGGCGGCGATCACCGCCACCGCCGCGGTGCGGGCCGGCGAGGCCGCCGGGGTGTGGGGCATCGGCGGGTTGGGCAGTCACGCGGTGCAGTTGCTGCGGATCGTCGGCGCCGCGCCGGTCGTCGCCGTCGACCCCTCCGCCGCCGCCCGGCGACGGGCACTGGAGCTGGGCGCCGACGCCGCCCTCGATCCGACCGACGAGGACTTCCCGGCCCAGCTCGGACGGGTGACCGGGCCGGCCGGGCTGGCCGTGGCGTTCGACTTCGCCGGAGTGCCGGCCGTCCGCCAGCAGGCGCTTGCGGCCCTCGGCCGCCGCGGCCGGCTGGTGCTGGTCGGCCTGGCCGGGCAGCCGATCACCATCGGAAGCGACAGCAAGTTCATCTACCTGCGCCAGCAGATCCGGGGCCACTACGGATCGGAGATGGAGCATTACCCGGAACTTGTCAACCTGGTCGGGCGCGGCCGGCTCGACCTGAGCCGGTCGATCACCGAGGTGATCCCGCTGGCCGACGCGGCGCGGGCGTTGGAGCGCCTGCAGGACAAGGAGTCCGACGTGGTCCGGCTGGTGCTGCGACCCTGAGCGCGTCAGGGGTCGGCTTCTCGGCCTCCGCCGGCCGGAGGGTCCTCGCCCTCCGCCGCGAATCTCAGCCTTGCCGAAGCCTATCCTTGCGCCGCCGGGGCGAACCTTGCGCCGCCGGGGTGATCGCAGCGCCGCCGGGGTGATCGCAGCGCCGCCGGGGCGATCGCAGCGCCGCCGGGGCGATCCCAGCGCCGCCGGGGCGATCCCAGCGCCACATCGACCCGGCGCGGGGTTCGCCGGAGTGGCGCTGCCTCGCGCCACCGGCCACGCGCGATCCAGCCGCGCCTCCGTCCGCGCGCGATCCAGCCGCGCCTCCGTCCGCGCGGATCAAGTCGTTGACAACTGTCCCACCGATCACATTTCGTGGAGGTTGATCCGCGCCAAAGTAGTTGATCCGCGCGGGAATCAGGGGGTGGGCGCGGCGGCCATCAGCTCGGCCAGTTCGGCCAGGTCGGCGGACTGGGCCAGCACCTTCTTGCGCACGCTGCGCCGGCCCCGGTTGAGCAGGACCATGCGTTCCTCCTCGGACAGGCCACCCCACACGCCGTACTGCTCCTGCACGTCCAACGCGTGCCGACGGCAGGCGTCGAGCACCGGGCACGCCGCGCAGACCTCCTTGGCCCGGCGGACCCGCTCGTCCCGGGACGGCCCTCGTTCGCCCCACGGGTGGAAGAAGAACGAGCTGGCCATCCCCCGGCAGGCCGCCTCCACCTGCCAGTCCCAGGCCTCGGTCGTCGGCACCGGTAGTCGTCCGATGAATGCCACTGATGGTCCTCCCCGTCGGGCGGTGAGCGCGGTCACAGATGCCAGGCCGTAGTAGACAACGATGTCGGCGATAGGGCCAGCGAGGCCGCCGGGATCACTTCCGGACGGCGAACTTAACCTAGCAGACTTCTGTCGCTTTACCGGAATAAATGCTAGGCTCTGTCTCAATGAGCCTCCCCGAGTCACCCTCAACCCGCCGCCAGCGGTCCCGGCAGCAGTTGCTCGACGTGATCCGCCGCGAGAACGGCGTGACCAGAGCCGACTTAAGCCTGATCACCGGCCTCTCCCGGAGCGCGGTCGCCGAGACCGTCCAGGACTTGCTCAACGAGCGACTCGTCGCCGAGGACGTGCTGGCAGCCGGCAAGGGCGCGGGGCGGGGCCGGCCGTCCGCGCTGCTGGTGGCGGCCGGTGGATCCGGGCATGTCGCCGGCATCGACTTCGACAACGAGCGGGTGACGGTCGCCGTCGCCACGGTCGACGGAAAGATCCGGGCCGAGGAACGGTCGGTGGTCAACGTGGACGGCGAGGCGGCCGCCGCGCTGGACGTCGCCGCCGGGATGGTGCACCGGCTACTCGGTCAGATCGGCCTGGCTCTGTCCGAGATCCGGGCGGTCGCGGCCGGGGTACCGGCCCCGCTGGACGCCAAAACCGGGCGCATCCACCCGGCGTCGGTGCTCAGTGGATGGGTCGGCCTCGACCCGGCCCGGGAACTGGCCGACCGGCTCGGCCGACCGGTCGTCATCGGCAACGACGCGGATCTCGGCGCGGCCGGCGAACTCCGCTACGGGGTGGCCAAGGGCGCCCGGGACTTCCTCTATATCAAGGCGTCCGAGGGCATCGGGGCCGGGCTGGTGCTGGGTGGATCGATCTACCGCGGCGCGACCGGGGTGGCCGGCGAGATCGGGCACACCCGGCTCGGCGAGCAGGGGGCGTGGTGCCGCTGCGGCAACCGCGGCTGCTTGGAGACCGTGGTGTCCAGCACCCTGGTCCGTCAGCTGATGACCGAGCTGCACCTGCCCCGCTCGTCGGACGAGGTCTTCCCGCTGGCCGGGGCGGCCGGGCACCCGGTGGCCGGCCGGTTCATCGCCGAGGCCGGGCGAACCCTGGGCCGGGTGCTGGCCGACCTGTGCAACTGCCTCAACCCGGGGCTGATCGTGCTCGGCGGCGAGCTGGGCACCGCCGGCGAGCCGCTGGCCGAGGGTGTCCGCGAGTCGATCAACCGGTTCGCGCAGCCGAGCACCGCCGCCGCCGTCGAGGTCAAGGTCGCGGCGCTGGGCCTGCGCTCCGAGCTGCTGGGGGCGGTCGGGCTGGCCGGCCAGCATGCCCTGCTGGAGATCTGAGCCAGTCGGGGCCGGCTCAGACCAGGCGCACACCCAGCAGGGCGTCCGCCGCGTCCGCGATCGCCGACCCGTCGATCGCGTCGTTGGCCGCCCAGGCATCCAGCTCGGCCAGCACGGCCGGGGTGTCCAGGTCGTCGGCCAGGTGGTCCCGGATCGCCTCGATGACCTCGGGGGCGTCCGACCCGCCGCGCACCGCCGCCTTGCGCCACCGGTCCAGCCGCTCCTCGGCGGCTATCAACACCTCGTCGGACCAGGCCCGATCCTGCCGGTAGTGGCCGGCCAGCAGGCCCAGCCGCATGGCCATCGGGTCGACGCCCTGGTGCAGCAGCCGGGACACGAACACCAGGTTGCCCTTGGACTTGGACATCTTCTCGCCGTCCAGGCCGATCATCCCGGCGTGCGTGTAGTGCCGGGCGAACGGCCGCTTGCCGGACAGCACCTCGGCGTGCGCGGCCGAGCACTCGTGGTGCGGGAAGATCAGGTCGCTGCCGCCACCCTGCAGGTCGATGACCGGGCCGATCCGGTTCCCGGCGATCACCGCGCACTCGATGTGCCAGCCGGGCCGTCCGCGGCCCATCGGCGACGGCCAGGACGGCTCCTCCGGCCGTTCCATCCGCCACAGCAGCGGGTCCAGCCGGTGCCGCTTGCCCGGCCGGTCCGGGTCGCCGCCGCGTTCGGCCGACAGGGTCAGCATCGTCTGCTCGTCGTAGCGCGACTCGTAGCCGAAGTGCCCGGACGCGGAAATGTCGAAGTACACGTCGGGGTACTGCTCGTCGGGCACCCGGTAGGCGGCGCCGTCGTCGATCAGCCGCTGGACGCCGGCGACCACCTCCTCCATCGCCTCGACCGCACCGATGTAGTCGGCCGGCGGGATCACCCGCAGCGCCGTCATGTCGTCGCGGAACAGGCCGATCTCCCGGTCCGCGAGCTTGCGCCAGGACACGCCGTCCCGGTGCGCGCGCTCCAGCAGCGGGTCGTCGATGTCGGTGATGTTCTGCACGTAGTGCACGCTGTGGCCGGCGTCCAACCACATCCGGTGCACCAGGTCGAAGGTCAGGTAGGTCGCGGCGTGACCCAGGTGGGTGGCGTCGTACGGGGTGATGCCGCAGACGTACATCGTCGCCGTCGGGCCGGGGTCGGTCGGCCGCACCTCCCCGGTCGCCGAGTCGTAGAGCCGCAGCTGCCGGCCGGCTCCGGGGATGCCGGGGACGGGGGGTGAAGGCCAGGATTGCACCGCTCCACAGTAGTCGGGGCAAGGGGGGCGCCGGCCGTCCCCGGGCGGGTGGTCAGCCGGGCCGGGCGACGCCGGGCACGACGTGCCGGTTGGCGTGCAGGATCGCCTCCTGCCACGGGCTCAGCGCCGTGCCCCGCACCCCGTCCGGCGGGGACGACTCGGGGAACATCAGGTTCTGTCGGCTGCGGTGATGCGGCAGGTTCAGCGCGTGCCCCAGCTCGTGCACCAGCACCGTCTCGTCGTAGGTGCCCCGGTTGCCCCGGTCGAACAGCGACGCCTGCACGATCACCCAGTCCGCGCTGATGCCCAGCGAGCAGCCGGTGGTGCGGCCGGCGATCCGGCGCACCACGACCACCGTCACCGGCGTGCCGACCACCGCGGCCGACACGTCCACCGGCGCCTGGTGCCGCCGGTAGAACTCGGTGCGGCCCAGCACGTCGTCCAGCAGCAGCAGCTTGTTGGCTCGGGGGTCGAGGGCGCGGGGCGGGGCCGGCTCGCCGATGACCTGGATCCGGGCCACCCGCACCCGGATGCCCGCCTCCCCCCGCAGCACCCGGTCGGCGGTCTCCAGCGACGACCCGACCGCATCCGGCGGGCAGAGCGGCCGGCCCGCCTCGTCGGACAGGATCACCACGTGCACCCGCAGGGTGGCCGGGCCGATCTCCCGGCCGGCGACGGCCGCCCGGATCGAGTCGGCGGCGGTCAGCACGCCGTTGGTCGCGTCCAGGGCCAGCCCGGCGACCGCCCGGGCAGCGGTGCGGCCCAGGTTGGTCACGATGCTCACAGCGGCGGCCACGGGATCGGGGTGCGGTGGCCGGGCGGCTTCGGGTACTTGCGGGTGGACCGCAGCCGGTCGATTCGCCGGCGCAGGGCGGCCATCTCGGTGGTGGTGATCAGCTCGTCCAGCTGCCCGCCGAGCGTGCCCTCCAGTTCCCGGTCGAGCCGGTCCAGTCCGTCCAGCACCGCCGGCGGGAGCGGGGTGCCCGCCCAGCCCCACAGGATGGTGCGCAGCTTCTCGTCCTGGTGGAAGCACAGGCCGTGGTCGACGCCCAGGATCCGGCCGTCCGGCGTGGGCAGCACGTGCGACCCCTTGCGGTCGGCGTTGTTGACGACCAGGTCGAACCCGGCCAGCACCGCCAGCGCCGGGTTGTCGGCGTGCACGACGACGATGTCGTTGCCGGTGACGTCGACCGCTCGCATGATCGGCAGCCAGCCCTTGGGCACCTTGCGCACCGGGACCAGGTCGACCATCGTGTCCGGGTCGCAGTCGTCGATCCACCGCTGCACCATGCCCGGCCCCAGCGGGCCGTCGCGGATGATCGTCAGCGGCACGCAGTCCCACCCGGCGGCCCGGGACACCAGGTAGGCACCCAGCTCTCGCTCGGCCAGGGTGCCGTCCGGAAAGTCCCACAGCGGCCGCTCCCCCCGGACCGGCTTGTAGATGCAGTCGACGGCGACGCCGTCCAGGCTGGCGGTGCCGAGCAGGGTGACGTTGGAGGCGTCGGTGAGCCGGCCGGTGACGCTGATCTCCCCGTGCCGCAGGACCTCGTCGTCCGCCGGCGGCGCCGGGTCCCGATCAGCCAACGGCGCCGCGGTGGTAGCCGTTCAGCCGGGGACAGATGTGCCCTTCGGGGTCGAGCGGGTTGTTGCACAGCGGGCACGGCGGGCGGCCGGCGGCGACGACCTGCTCGGCGTGCCTGGCGAAGTCGCGGGCGGCGGCCAGGGACAGGAAGACTCGCAGCGCGTCCGGGCCGTCCTCCCGGTCCTCCAGCACGATGTCCTCGCCGACCTCCTCCTCCGACAGGGCCAGCAGCTCGACGATCACCTGCGAGCCCTCGCCGTCCCAGGCCAGGCCCATGGTGCCGACCCGGAACTCGGCGTCCACCGGGGTGGACAGGTTGGCATCGCTGGCGGTGCTGCTCTCCGCGCCGGCCTGCGCGCCGAAGCGGCGGGCCACCTCGGTGATCAGCGAACCGAGCCGGTCGGCCAGCACCGCGACCTGCTGCTTCTCGCAGGCCACGGACAGGATGCGGCGGCCGTCGACCACCTGGAGGAAGAATTCGCGTTCGCCGGGCTGCCCGATGGTCCCGGCGAGGAACCGTTCGGGCGAACGGAAGACGTGGATCTGGCGCGACATGACGTCCTGAGCTTAGTCGTCCCGCCGGTCAGCGTTTGACCTCAACGGGTGACACCGCCGGGCACGGCGTCGGAAGGGTGATGGTCGGTCGATTCGACCGGTTCGTCCCGGGGTTCGTCGGTGGGCGCGGTCGGGGCCGGCGGCTTGGCCAGGATCGGGTCGCCGGTGTCGTTGATCCGCTCGACGAACGGGCGCAGCGGCGTGTACCGGATCACCGAGATGGACGCGGGGGCGGCGACGATCCGCTGGAACGCGTCCAGGTGCAGGCCCAGCGCGTCGGCCAGGATGGCCTTGATGACGTCGCCGTGAGAGCAGACGAGCACGGTCCGGTCGGCGGCGGCCTCCCGGCGGATGGCCCGGATCGCCTCCACCGCCCGGATGGACATGTCGGCCAGGCCCTCGCCGTCCGGGAACACCGCCGCCGACGGGTGCGCCTGCACCACCCGCCACAGCGGCTCGTGCAGCAGATCCTTGAGGGCGCGGCCGGCCCACGAGCCGTAGTCGACCTCCAGCAGCCGCTCGTCGATCTGCACGTCCAGGCCGAGTTCGGCGGCCAGCGGGGCGAGGGTCTGCCGGCACCGCTCCAGCGGCGAGCTGACCAGCCGGTCGATGGTGACGTCCTTGAGCCGGCGGGCCAGGTTGGCCGCCTGCTCCCGGCCCTGCTCGTCGAGTTCGACGCCGGGGGTGCGGCCGGCCAGGGTGCCGGCGGCGTTGGACGTGGAGCGGCCGTGCCGGACCAGCACGACCGTCACGATCGGCGGCCGTTCCTCCGTGGGCTCCTCGCTCATGTCCGCACCCCGGTGGCGGTCATGAATCCGGTGGTGAGCATGACGATCAGCACCGCGGCCAGCGCGAACCGGTACCAGACGAACACGCGGATGCTGTGCCGGCCGACGAATCGGAGCATCCAGGCGACCGTGACGTAGGCGACGACGAAGCTGACCGCGGTGCCCACCAGGGTCAGACCCAGACCCACTCCCTCGGACTTCACGGCGGCCGGGATCTCCAGCACGGCCGCGCCGGCCAGCGCCGGGATGCCGAGCAGGAACCCGAATCGGGCTGCGGTGACCCGGTCGATGCCCAACATCAGGCCGGCCGAGATGGTGGCGCCGGACCGGGAGACGCCGGGGATCAGAGCCAGCGCCTGGGTCGCGCCGATGATCAGCGCGTCCTTCAGGCCGATGTCCCGCTCGTGCCGGTTCTGCTTGGCCATCGCCTCCGCGACCAGCATGACGAAACCCCAGGCGATCAGCGCGATCGCCACCACCCACAGCGAGCGCAGCGGTCCCTCGATGAGATCCTTCGCGAGCAGTCCGACGATGGCGATCGGCAGCGAACCGATGATCACCAGCCAGGCCTCGCGGTAGCTGGGGTCGGCCCGGCGCTCGGCGTTGAACAGCCCCCGGAACCAGGCGGTGAGCAGCCGGGCGATGTCCTTGCGCAGGTACAGCACCAGGGCCACGATCGCGCCGACCTGGATGACCGCGATGAACGCGGTGATGGACGGGTCGTCGATCTGCAGGCCCATCAGCCCGGCGACGATGGTCTGGTGCCCGGTGGAGGACACCGGCAGGAACTCGGTGAGGCCCTCGACGATGCCGAGGATGATCGCCTGGATCAGGGTCATGCCTGTACCCGCTGCGCGGCCGCCGCCACCGTGGTCAGGGTGGCGATCTTGCCGTCCAGGTCCTTCTCGAAGCAGATGACGGCGACCGAGGTGACGCCGGCGGCGGCCAGCCGGTCGAGGCGCTCGGCGATCCGCTGCTCGTCACCGAACAGGCCGGTGCGGTCCAGGAATTCGTGCGGAACCGCCCCGGCGGCCCCGGTGTAGTCGCGGGACAGGAAGCGGCGCTGCACCTCGTCGGCCTGCTCGCCGAAGCCCATCTCGGTGGCGGTGCGGTGGTAGAAGTTCGTCTTCGGCGAGCCCATCCCGCCGATGTACAGGGCGGCGTGCCCGCGGGCCCGGTCGGCCGCCCGGGCCGGGTCGGCGCCGACCGCCGTCGGCACGGTGACGCAGATGTCGATGTCCGCCGGGCTGCGGCCGGCCTCGGACGCGGCCCGGCCGATCCGGGTGATCGAGTCGCCGGCGGTCTCCGGGTCGAAGAAGATGCCCAGCCAGCCGTCGGCGATCCGCCCGGTCAGGTCAAGGTTCTTCGGGCCGATCGCGGCCAGGTAGATCGGGACCTGCGGACGCACCGGCTGCAGCGCCAGCACCAGCGACTTGCCCTGGCCGCCGGGCAGCGGCAGCGTGAAGTGCTTGCCGCCGGCGGTGACCCGGCGCCGGCCGATCGCCTGCCGGACGATCTGCACGTACTCCTCGGTGCGACCGATCGGGTCGGCGAACCGGACGCCGTGCCAACCCTCGGACACCTGCGGGCCGGACACCCCCAGACCCAGGTTGAACCGCCCCTGGGACAGGGCGTCGATGGTGGCCGCGGTCATCGCGGTCATCGCCGGGGTGCGGCCGGGTATCTGCAGCACGGCGGAGCCGAGGCCGATCCGGTGGGTGCGGGCGGCGACGGCGGACAGCACCGTCACCGCGTCCGACCCGTAGGCCTCGGCAGCCCAGACGCAGTCGAAGCCCAGCGACTCGGCGGCCACGGCCAGCGCCAGGTTGTCGGCCAGCTCCTCCGCGGTCGTCACGTAGCCCAGGTTCAGGCCGATACGCATGCTGCGTCCCACTTCCGCGGGGTCTCCCCCGCCTCGATATGACTCCGGTGCGGTCGTCACGGAGCGTGCCGTTCCGGTTGCGTTGCTGCTGGGGCCGGCGGGCGGCACCGCCCCGTCACGGTACCGGCAGCGCACCCGCGCCCCGGTCGGCGGCGCGGTGTCGATAGGTTGGCCGCCATGGACTCGCGCTACCTCGGGCGCAGCGGCCTGCAGGTCTCCCGGCTGGCGCTGGGCACGATGACCTGGGGTCGGGACACCGACGCCGACGCGGCCGCGGCCCAGTTGGAGGCGTTCGTCGAGGCCGGCGGCACGCTGATCGACACCGCCAACGTGTACGGCGACGGGCAGGCCGAGTCGATGCTGGGCACCCTGGTGCCGTCGGTGGTGGCCCGGTCGTCGGTGGTGCTGTCCACCACGTCGGTGGGCGTCGGCGGGGGGCGCGGTCCGCTGCTGGCCGCTCTTGACGCGTCTCTGGACCGGCTCGGCACCGACCACGTCGACCTGTGGCAGGTGCACGGCTTCGACCCGGCGGTGCCGTTCGAGGAGACCTGCTCGGCGCTGACCCTGGCCGTCTCGTCCGGACGCTGCCGGTACGTCGGGGTGTCCGGGATGACGGGCTGGCAGGCCGCGTCGGTGGCCGCGTGGCTGCGGGCGTCGTCGGGGGTGTTCGCCGGCTCGTCGCCGCTGGTCAGCGCGCAGGCCGAGTACTCGCTGCTGGACCGCTCGACCGAGGACACCCTGACCCCCGCGCTGGCCGCGCACGGGCTCGGCTTCCTGGCCTGGGCGCCGCTCGGCCGGGGGGTGCTCACCGGCAAGTACCGGCACGGCACGCCGTCCGACTCGCGCGGCGCCTCACCGCATTTCACCCGGTACGTGGGTCGTTACCGGACCGAGCAGGCGGCCCGGGTGGTGGAGGCGGTGGCCACCGCGGCCGAGGGTCTGGGCACCACCCCGCTGGCCGTGGCCTGCGCCTGGGTGCTGGGCCGGCCGTCGGTGACCTCGGTGGTCGTCGGCGCCCGCGACCGGGCCCAGCTGATCGGGTCGCTCGGTGCCGAGCAGGTGGTGCTGCCCGCGGAGATCCGCAGCGCGCTCGACGACGTCAGCGGGGCGTAACGCGCCGTAGCGGGGCGGTCTCGGGGCGGGCTCGGTGGACGCGGGTTCGGTTGGGCGGGGTGTGCGGAACATCCGGTCGTCCGGCACGCGCGGATGTTCCGCGCGCCCGGGCAAATGGGCGGGGCGGGTTGGTTGGGCCGGAGGTGCGGAACATCGGGTCGCCGTGCACGGCCGGATGTTCCGCGGACGCGCCGCGATCCGCGGTCCGCGGTGGGTTCCAGCGGGTGTGCGGAACATCAGGTCGCTCTGGGCAGCCGGATGTTCCGCGGACGCGTGCGGGTGGGCGGGGCCGGGTCGGTGTGGCGGGGTGTGCGGAAAAATCGGGGCGTCCGACCGAGCTTCCCTCGTCCGGTGCGAACCCTCATCCGGTGCCAGCCTTGCTCGGCCGGAACCCGCCGCCTGGGTTCATCGGGCGGCGCGCGGCGGGTAGCCTGCCGGGCGTGCCCGACGTGTTCGCCGAATTCTGCGCCGCCGGCCTGTGGTCGGGCGTCGGGCCGGGATTGATCAAGCAGTTCGCCGCGGCCGGGATCGGCTCACCGGCGGACGTCACCCTGACCAATCTGGCCGCCCTGCCGCGGATGACCGACCGGCGGGCCAGCCGCCTGCTGACCGCCTTCATCGGCGCCGGTCAGCTCTACGACATCGCCGAATTGCTGGTTCCGGTGGAGATCCCGGCCCGCTGGGCGACCCGGCTGTCCGACGCGCTCGGCGTGGACGCGCCGCACCTGCTGCGCGACGACCCGTGGCGGCTGATCGCCGTGCTGCCCGACGCCACCGTCGCGCAGGCCGATCGGCTGGCCCGCGAACTGCACCCCGGGGTGCGCCGGGACGATCCGCGGCGGGGTCGGGCGCTGGTCCAGTGGACCCTGGCCCGGCACGCCCGGGACGGGCACACCACGTCGCCGGCCGCCCTGGTCGCGAACGGGATCCGGCCGTTCGGCGTCGACCCGGAACCGGCGATCGGTGCCGCCCTGCTGTCCGACGAGGTGCTCTCGGTGCCGGCCCCGGACGGCTCCGACGAGCGATGGTTGGCCCGCAAGCCGCTGGCCGACGCGGAGAACACCATCGCCGAGGGCGTGGCCCGGCTGGTCCGGACGGCCAAGACGCTGGCCGGCGAGCGGGCGGTCAAGCGCGCCGCCGCCGACCTCGACGAGGTGCAGGGCGGCGCGGTCGCACTGGCCGCCAGGCACGGCGTGAGCCTGCTCACCGGCGGGCCGGGGACCGGCAAGAGCCGCACCGTGGAGGCGATCGTCAAGCTGTGCGGCGAGGTGGAGGCGTCCATCGCGCTGGCCGCGCCGACCGGCCGGGCGGCCAAACGGCTGGAGGAACTGGCCGGCAGCGCCGCGTCCACCGTGCACCGGCTGCTGGAGGCCAGGCCGCCGGACGCCGGCTCCACGTCGTACCTGTTCGACCGGGACGCCGGCAACCCGATCGAGGCCAAGGTCGTCGTCATCGACGAGACTTCCATGCTGGACGTCGAACTCGGGGCCGCGCTAATCGCCGCCATCCCCGACGCCGCCCACCTGGTGATCGTCGGCGACCCGGCCCAGCTGCCGTCGATCGGCCCCGGTCGGGTGCTCGGCGACCTGATCGACAGCGGCGTCATCCCGGTCACCGAGCTCTCCAAGCTGTACCGGCAGGACGAGGGTGGCACCATCGCCCGGCTGGCCATCGCGGTCCGGGCGGGCGAGTTGCCCGTCGTCGACGACCCCACCCACGAGGTGGTCATCGTGCCCGCTCGGGGCTCCGAGGAGGCCGCGCATCGGGTGGTGCAGGTCGTCACCGACTCCATCCCCCGGGTGTTCGACTGCGAGCGCGACCAGATCCAGGTCGTCACCCCGGTACATCGCGGACCGGCCGGCACCCAGGCGCTGAACCGGGCGCTCAAGGCCAGGCTCAACCCGGGCACCGGGACCGTCCGCGGGTTCGACGCCGGCGATCGGGTGGTCGCGACCGCCAACCACCTGGACGCCGAACCCACCGGCTACGCCAACGGCGAGGTCGGCACCGTGCTGTCCTGCGGGGACAACGCGATCCGGGTGGCGTTCACCGGCGGCGAGGCCGAGATCAGCGGCAAGGCGCTCGGCGACCTGCTGCACGGGTGGGCGATCACGGTGCACCGGGCGCAGGGGTCGGAGTGGGAGGCGGTGGTCGCGGTGCTGCCGCCGGAGGCCGGCGGCATGCTGTCCCGCCCATTGGTCTACACCGCGCTGACCCGGGCCCGGCGGCACCTGTCCGTGGTGCACGCCGCCGGACCGGCGGTCGCCCGCGGGGTGCGCGAGGTTGGCTCGCTCCCC
>JBDHZW010000126.1:0-13606 GCA_039812105.1 Nakamurella sp. | reverse complement strand
CGGCCCTTCTCCTTGCCGGCCAGGATCGCCGCCCGGACGGGCCCGCGGTAGTGGGCCAGCGCCCAGATCGGCGGTTCCGCGCCCCCGTCCGAGCCACCGTCGGACAGCTGCTCGGGCGGCCGGATCCGCCGCCGCGGCCCGGCGAGGGCGCCGGCGCAGCCGGCGCACCAGGGGCCGGGCCGGCCGCAGCCGGGGCACGGTCGCGGCAGCACCAGGTCGACGGCGGCCTCCGCCAGACCGGCTAGCGATATCGGGATCACCCGCCGAGCCTGCTGGCGCGGTCGTCGCCCGGTCAAGGGCGGCTCGGCGGGTTGGGGACAACGTGTGGACAACCCTGACCAGGCCGCCGAGGGCGTTTCCGCGGAGACGTCACCGATGTATCGACGTGCGTTTCCGATATGTCGTTCGCGTTTCCGCGGAAACGTCCCGCCGTCGTCGGGGGCCTACGCGACCGGCGACACGATCCGGTCCCGCACCTCCGGCGCCTCCAACCGCACCTTGTCGGCCGAGTCGTCGTCCGGCTCGGTCTGCGACCGGCGCTCGGCGTCCACCCGGGCCTGGTACGCGGCGACCTCCTCCTCGATCTGCGCGTCGGACCAGCCGAGCACCCCGGCCAGGATCTCGGCGACCCGGCGGGAGGACTCGGTGCCGCGGTGCGCGTACTCGATCGAGATCCGGGTCCGCCGGGCCAGCACGTCCTCGACGTGCAGCGCGCCCTCGTGGGTGGCCGCGTACCTGGCCTCGGCCTGCAGGTAGTCCGCGGCGCCGGGAATCGGCTGCAGCAGCGACTTGTCGCCGTCCGGCCCGGCGGCCGGGGCGAGCAGCTCGTGGATCTCCGACCCGTACCGGTCCAGCAGGTGCCGGATCCGGTACGGGTGCACGCCGTGCTGGGCGGCCAGCCGGTCGGCCTGGTTGACCAGCGCCTGGTAGCCCAGGGCGCCGACCAGCGGCACGTCCGCGGTGCAGGACGGGTTGATCCGGCCGGGCAGGTCCTCGCCGGCCGCGTCCACCGCGTCGGCGCCCATCACCCGGTAGGTCGTGTACTTGCCGCCGGCGATCGCGATCAGGCCGGGCGCCACCCGCGCGACCGCGTGCTCGCGGGACAGCTTGGACGACTGGTCGCTCTCCCCGGCCAGCAGCGGCCGCAACCCGGCGTAGACGCCCTCGATGTCCTCGTGCGTGACCGGCACCGCCAGCACCTTGTTCACGTGCTCGAGGATGTAGTCGATGTCGGCCTTGGTGGCGGCCGGATGGGCCAGGTCCAGGTGCCAGTCGGTGTCGGTGGTGCCGATGATCCAGTGCGAGCGCCACGGGATGACGAACAGCACCGACTTCTCGGTCTTGAGGATGATGCCGCTCTCCGAGGAGATGCGGTCCCGCGGCACGACCAGATGGACCCCCTTGGACGCGCGCACCTTGAACCGGCCGCGACCGCCGGACAGGCGCTGCAGCTCGTCGGTCCACACGCCGGTCGCGTTGATCACCACCCGGCCCTTGACCTCGGTCTCCGACCCGGTCTCCACGTCGCGCACCCGCACCCCGGCAACCCGGTCGGACTCCTTCACGAAGCCGATCACCTGAGTGGAGTTGCGGACGACGGCCCCGTAGGCGGCCGCCGTGCGGGCCACGGTCAGGGTGTGCCGGGCGTCGTCGACCTGCCCGTCGTAGTAGCGGATGCCGCCGACCAGCGCATCCCGGCGCAGCGCCGGCACCAGCCGCATCGCGCCGGCCCGGGTCAGGTGCTTGTGCCGGGGCACCGACCGGGCGCCGCCCATGGTGTCGTAGAGGATCAGGCCGCTGGCCACGTACGGCCGCTCGATCACCGACTTGGACAGCGGGTAGAGGAAGGACACCGGCTTGGCCAGGTGCGGGCAGATCTTGGTGAGCATCAGCTCCCGCTCCGCCAGGGCCTCCTTGACCAGCCCGAACTCGAACATCTCCAGGTACCGCAGGCCGCCGTGGAACAGCTTGGACGAGCGCGACGACGTCCCCGAGGCGAGGTCCCGCGCCTCCACCAGGGCCACCGACAGACCCCTGGTCACCGCGTCCAGGGCGGCGCCCGCGCCGACCACGCCGCCCCCGATGATCACCACGTCGAACGTCTCGGCGCCGAGCCGGTCCCAGTTCGACGCCCGCTCGTGCGGGCCGAGCCGGGCGCTGGAGGAAATGCCGTCACCAGTCATGGTCCGGAAACTACCCAAAGTTGTTCGCGCCGCAACCTGTCGCGCCGGTCAGATTCCGTCGACGTCGGACTGGGCGTCGCTGTGCATGAGCCGGCGGCCGAGTTCGGTGATGGATCCGGACAGCGACGGGTAGACGCTGAACGTGTAGGCCAGGTCCTTGACGGTCAGCCGGTTCTGCACCGCCACCGCGATCGGCAGGATCAGCTCGGACGCCCCCGGCGCGCACACCACCCCGCCGATGACGATGCCGGTCAGCCGCCGGGAGACGATCTTGACGAAGCCCTCCTCCAGCCCCAGCATCTTGGCCCGGGCGTTGGTCGCCAGCGGGATCATCAGGGTCTGGGCCAGCGCCGGCCCGGTCTCCGCCTCGATCTCGGAGTAGCCGACGGTGGCGATCTCGGGATGGGTGAACACGTTGGAGCACACCGTCTTCAGCCGCAGCGGGGCCACACCCTCGCCCAGCGCGTGCCACATCGCGATGCGGCCCTGCATGGCTGCGACGGAGGCCAACAGGAACACCCCGGTGCAGTCGCCGGCCGCGTAGATGCCCGGCACCGAGGTCCGGGACACCCGGTCGACCTCCACGAAACCGCCCCGATCCAGGCGGATCCCGGCCTTGTCCAGGCCGATCTTGGTCGTGTTCGGCACCGCTCCGACGGTCAGCAGGGCGTGCGAGCCCTCGATCTCCCGGCCGTCCTCCAACGTCACCACGACCGACGATCCGGTGTTGCGGACCGCCTTCGCCCGGGCCCGCCGGGCCAGCACGCTGCCCCGGGCGGCGAAGACCTGCTCGATGACGGCGGCCGCGTCGGCGTCCTCGGAGGGCAGCACCCGGTCCCGGCTGGACACCAGGGTGACCTTGACGCCCATCTCGGTGTAGGCGGAGGCGAACTCGGCGCCGGTCACCCCGGAGCCGATGACGATCAGGTGCTCGGGCAGCGTGTCCAGCGTGTACACCTGGCGCCAGGTCAGGATGCGATCGCCGTCCGGCACGGCGTCGGGCAGGATGCGCGGGCTGGCCCCGGTGGCCACCAGCACCACGTCGGCCGGGTGGTCGGTCTCCGAGCCGCCGGGCGCGGTCGCCACCACGGTGTGGGTGGCCTGGCCGGTGCCGGCGTCGGCCAGCCGGGCGGTGCCGTCCACGACCCGCACCCCGTCGGCGACCAGCGTCGCCCGGATGTCGGCCGACTGGGCCAACGCCAGCCCGGCGACCCGGCCGTGCACCACCGCGACGTCGACCTTGACCTGGTCGGGATCCACCGTGACGCCCAGGCTGCCGGCGTCCAGCACGGCGGTCCGGCCGCCCGCCGAGGCGATGAACGTCTTGGACGGCACGCAGTCGGACAGCACGCAGGCCCCGCCCAGGCCGTCGCGCTCGATGAGGGTGACGTCGGCGCCGTACTGCACCGCGACCAGGGCCGCCTCGTACCCGCCGGGCCCGCCGCCCATGATCACGATTCGGGTCACGGTTGCTCCTTCGTCTCGGATCGGCGCCATCCCGATCGGCACGACGGTAACGCGGGGGCCGCCGACTACGCTCAGCGCTCATGGCGTTGTACGCGGCGTACGGGTCCAACATGGACCCCACCCATATGCTCCAGCGGTGCCCCTCCTCCCCGGTCGCCGGCACCGGCTGGCTGACCGGGTGGCGGCTGACCTTCGGCGGGGAGGACATCGGCTGGGACGGGGCCCTGGCCACCGTCGTGGAGGACCCGGACTCGTCCGTGTTCGTCGTGCTCTACGACATGGCCGAGTCGGACGAGAAGGCGCTCGACTCGTGGGAGGGCACCGACCTGGGCCTCTACACCAAGATCCGGCTGCGGGTGCAGACCCTGGACGGTGACGTGCTGGCCTGGCTGTACGCCCTGCAGGCCTACGAGGGCGGCCTGCCGTCGGCCCGTTACCTCGGGGTCATCGCCGACGCCGCCGAGGCGGCCGACGCGCCGGCCGAGTACGTCAACGACATCCGCAGCCGGCCACGGCGTTCGGGGAGCTGACGGAATGGCGGACCAGCCGAAGACGGTGCCCACCGACGCCGACGTCGGCGAGTTCGTCGCCGGGGTCGAGCCCGAGAAGCGGCGGGCCGAGGCGGGGCTGCTGGTGGAGCTGATGTCCGACGCCACCGGCGAGCGGCCGGTGCTGTGGGGACCCTCCATCGTCGGGTTCGGGCGGCGCCGGCTGACCTACCCGTCGGGTCGCACGATCGACTGGTTCCGGGTCGGTTTCGCGCCGCGCAGGGCGCAGACGGTGTTGTACCTGTCCGGCGGCCTGGACGGCTACCAGGACCTGCTGGCCGGGCTCGGCCGGCATTCGACCGGCAAGGGATGCCTGTACCTCAAGGACGTCCGCGCAGCCGACCCGGGGACGCTGCGCAAGCTGGTCGGCCGGTCGTACGACTGGGAGCAACCCGGTTGATCAGTGGTGCAGGGCGGCGAGCGCGGTGTGCGTCATCAGCCGGACCCCGGCCGCGACCGCCCGCTCGTCGGCGACGAACCGGGAGGAGTGCAGGTCCACCCGCGGGATGATGCCGTCCCAGACCCCGAGCCGGGCCAACGACCCGGACACACGGTCCAGGAACACCGCGAAATCCTCGGCGCCGGTCGACTGTTCGGCGTCCCGCACGGCGGCCGCACCCAGCGCCCGTTGCGCGGCGGTGCGCATCAGCTCGGTCGACACCACCTCGTTCATCACCGGCGGCACCCCCCGCCGGTAATCGAGCTCGAAGGTGGCCCCCAACGGGGTCAGGACCTGCCCGATCAGGTCCCGCACCAGACCCTCGGCGCCGTCCCAGGAGCGCCGGTCCATCAGCCGCAGCGTGCCCCGCAGCACCCCCTCCCGGGGGATCGCGTTCGCCGCCTCGCCGGAGCGCACCGCGCCCCACACCATCACCGCGGCGGCCCGCGGATCCAGCTTGCGGGTGAGCAGCGCCGGCACCTGGGTGATCACCGTGCCCAGCGCGTACACCAGGTCGGTGGTCAGGTGCGGGCGGGACGTGTGCCCGCCCGGCCCCAGGATGCGCAGCTCGATCTGGTCGGACGTCGAGGTGATCGGGCCGACCTTCAGCCCGACCAGGCCGACCTTCAGCCGCGGGTCGCAGTGCAGCGCGTACAGCCGGGACACCCCGTCCAACCCGCCGGCCGCGATGACGTCGTGCGAGCCGCCCGGGAACACTTCTTCGGCCGGCTGGAAGATCAGCCGCACCCGGCCGGGCAGGTCCCCCGCCCGATCCAGCGCCAGGGCGACCCCGAGCAGCACGGTCAGGTGCACGTCGTGCCCGCAGGCGTGCGACACGTCGGGCAGGGTCGACGAGAAGGGCAGGCCGGTCGCCTCCCGGATCGGCAGCGCGTCGATGTCCGCCCGCAGCCCGATCAGCCGCTCACCAGCCCCGACCTCGGCGATCACCCCGGTCCCCGACGGCAGCACGGTCGCCTTGATGCCGGCGGCGTCCAGCACCCGCATGATCATCGCCGTGGTGGCCGATTCCCGGCGGCCCAGTTCGGGGTGCGCGTGCACCCGCCGGCGGATCCGGATCAGCTCCGGCAGCCCCGACGCCAGGTACTCGTCCAGCCAGCGCGGGCCCAGCCCGGCGCCCGGGTCCTCGACCCGCTCGGGGGCCGGGACGAACGGCGGGCGCATCAACGTGTCGTCGGTGTCGATGCTCGCCTCCCTGCCGGCCGGGTGCTGGTCCCGACGTACTGTACGACCGGCCTGTCGCGGGCACCCGAACCGGTGTGGTTGGCTCTTCACACCGCCGGGGCGCGAGCGCAGGAGGAGCCATGGGCGACGACATCGCGGCCACCACGTACACCCGCGAGCAGCGGCAGGCGTACCGGGCCAAGGTCCGGCGATGTCTGGACGTCTTCGAACGGATGCTCGTGGAGCACGCCTTCGACTTCGGCCGGCCGATGACCGGGCTGGAGATCGAGCTCAACCTGGTCAACAGCGCCTGGGAACCGGACATGGCCAACGCCCGGGTGCTCGAGGCCATCGCCGACCCGGACTTCCAGACCGAGTTGGGCCGGTACAACATCGAGTTCAACGTGGCCCCCCGCGCGTTGGGCGGCGACTCGATCATCGATCTCGAACGGCAACTGCGGGCGTCGCTGGATCACGCCGAGGAGCGGGCCAACCGGACCGGCTCGGAGATCATCATGATCGGCATCCTGCCGACGCTGCGCACCGAGCACTTCGAGACCGAATGGATGAGCGCCAACCCGCGCTACCAGGCGCTGGACGAGGCGGTGTTCGCCGCCCGCCGGGAGGACCTGGAGCTGGACATCCGCGGCGTGGAGCACCTGAAGACGTACGCGGACACGATCGCGCCGGAGTCGGCCTGCACGTCGGTGCAACTGCACCTGCAGGTGTCGCCGGCCGATTTCGCCGCCTGCTGGAACGCCGCCCAGGCGCTGGCCGGCCCGCAGCTCGCGCTGGGCGCGAACTCGCCGTTCCTGTTCGGCAAGCGGCTCTGGGCCGAGACCCGCACCGAGCTGTTCCTGCAGGCCACCGACACCCGGTCGCCGGAACTGCGCAACCAGGGCGTGCGGCCGGTCGTGTTCTTCGGCGAACGGTGGATCACCTCGATCTTCGACCTGTTCGAGGAGAACGTCCGTTACTTCCCGGCGCTGCTGCCCGAATGCACCGACGAGGACCCGGAGGCCGTGCTGGCCGCCGGCAAGGCGCCCAAGCTGCAGGAGATGCGGCTGCACAACGGCACCGTCTACCGCTGGAACCGGCCCGTCTACGACGTCGTCGACGGGCGACCGCACCTGCGGGTGGAGAACCGGGTGCTACCGGCCGGACCGACCGTCGTCGACGTGCTGGCCAACGCCGCCTTCTATTACGGCGCGCTGACCGTGCTGGCCACCGAGGACCGGCCGATCTGGACGAAGATGTCGTTCGACGCGGCGCACGCCAACTTCGGCGCCGGCGCCCGGCTCGGCACCGACGCGGTGTTCTACTGGCCCGGCTTCGGTCAGGTCACCTGGGACGAGCTGATCCTGCGCGACCTGCTGCCCAAGGCGCACGAGGGATTGGCCCGCTGGGGGGTGGAGAAGGACATCCGGGACCGGTACCTGGGCATCATCCGGGACCGCTGCATCACCCGGCGCAACGGCTCCTGGTGGCAGGCCGAGACGGTCGCGGCGCTGGAGCGCGGCGGGCTGTCCCGGGACGCGGCACTCACCGAGATGCTCAAGCTCTACTCCAAGGGCATGCACGCCAACGAACCGGTGCACACCTGGCAGGTGCCGGGCTGAACGCGCCGTCCCCCCGGGTACCTCGGCCGGACCTCGACCCCCGGGCGCTGGCCGCGGCGGTCGCCGGCGGTTCCCGCACCGCGCTGTCCCGGGCGATCACCCTGGTCGAGTCGACCCGGGACGACCACCGCGAGGCGGCCCGGGTGCTGCTCACCGCGCTGGCCGGCCGCGACGACACGGTGCGGGTGGGCGTGTCCGGGGTGCCCGGCGTCGGCAAGTCCACGTTCGTCGAGTCGCTGGGATTGCTGCTGACCGGTCGCGGGCTCCGGGTCGGCGTGCTGGCGGTCGACCCGTCCAGCGTGCGGACCGGCGGGTCGGTGCTCGGCGACAAGACCCGGATGCCCGGCTTGTCGGCCGACCCGAACGCCTACATCCGGCCGTCGCCGAGCGCCGGCACCCTGGGCGGGGTGGCCCGGGCCACCGCGCAGACGATCACCCTGCTGGAGGGTGCCGGCTACGACGTGGTGCTGGTGGAGACGGTGGGGGTCGGCCAGTCCGAGACGACGGTCGCCGGCATGGTCGACACCTTCCTGCTGCTGGCCCTGGCCCGGTCCGGCGATCAGCTGCAGGGCATCAAGAAGGGCGTGCTGGAGATCGCCGACGTCATCGCCGTCAACAAGGCCGACGGTGACCGTGTGGTCGAGGCGAGGGCCGCGGCCAAGGATCTCGCCGGGGCGCTGCGGCTGGTGCGTGGCCGGCATTCGCCCGGCTCCGGGCCGCCGAGCTCGGCGTCGGGGCCGTGGTCCGTCCCGGTGCTCACCTGCTCCGGGCTGACCGGCGACGGGATCGGTGAGGTGTGGGACGCGGTGCTCCGGCACCGTTCCGCGTTGGGGCCGGAAGGCCTGGCGGACAAGCGATCCGGCCAACGCTGGGACCTGGTCTGGTCGCTGGTGCGGGACGAGCTCGATCAGCGGCTGCGCCGCTCGGCGGCGGTCGCCGGCGCCGCGGATGCGGTCCGGCCACAGGTGCTCGGCGGGACACTGCCGGCGCCGGCCGCGGCCGACGCGATCCTGCGCGCGTTCGACGGAGCCTGAACCAAGCGCAGACGCCGGGCCTGGCGCCGTCGCAGCAGGCTCGCGACCTCGCGGGCCCCGTGGGGCGGGCAAAGGTGAACCCAGCTCCACCAACACATTCACCGCTCCCCCAACCAGAACCCCGCTCCCGCCCGGCCCGGAGCGGCGTTCTCCGTTCCGGAGCGCCGTCCACCTTTGCGGAGCGGCGTTCACCCTTGCGGAGCAGCGTCTACTACGCGGAGGCGGATTCGGTTCGGTCGTTCGGCACGACGCAGGGACGTCGCGCCCTGAGCCCACGGTCAAGCGCTCGCCGGATACGGTCGGCGACCTCGGCGGATCGGTCGAGGTCCTCCCAGGTCCAGCGGACAACCTGAAGCCCCGTGTCCCGAATTCGATCCTCGCGGATCTTCTCCCGAAACGCTGTGTCTCCAGGGGACTCCCCGGGTCGAAGTCCCCGGTAGTACTTGCCCGCGCCATCGAATTCGCCGACGGTGCCGAACTCCTCCCATCCGAAATCACTGACAGCCACGAGATTGTCCGCCGGCCCGACGATTCGGTACTGCACGACGGGCATCGGCAACCGTGCGTGCGCGATCAGGACACGGCTCCGGGATTCACCGACACTTTCCGCCCCAGCATCGGCAAACAGCACCACCCGACGCGCCCGTCGCATGCCGGCCCTGCGAGGTGCCCGGTCCACCGCGACCATGAGTTCCTCGGAACTGACCAAACCCCGCCGGAGAGCGGAGTCGGCGGCCGCCACCCCCTCCTCGAACGAGCAGGTGCGCGCGATGTCCACCACCGTCCTGGCGACGGTGGTGACCCGGTGGCCGCGCAGCAGTACCCATTCGTCGTCGTCGATGGCCGCCCGGCGAGTGTGCAGGAGCGGGCGGCGATGACCCGTCGCCCCGGACGGATTCGTCACCTGGACTGTCTTCGACGGCTCCCGAACAAGATCGATTCCATGCTCGCAGGCTGCCGAGAGATGGCTCAGCACAGCATCTTCGGACACATGTGGCAGTTCGGCATCGATCTGCAGGAGATGCCGCTGGGTGGGTGCGAGCGACGGCAGTTCGGACGCCTGCAGGTAGGCGCCGGGGCGGACGACGGTCCACTCGTGCCGGGACACCCGGCGCTTGATGTCGTCGGCGTTGAATCCCTTGGCAAATGCCTCCTGGCGAGCGATCAGACCCGACCGAGCGGTTTCGGGCTCGATTCGACGGGATCGGTCGGCATTCGCGGCGGTGTCGTCAAGCATGCGTTCAGCGTGGCGCCGGCGCCCGGCCGCGACCAGATCGGCTCCGGGAATGTGCACGAAAATCGGTCATGTGGACAATATTCGGGGTCAGTGGAGGGCCGTCGATCCGGATGCGCAGCGCCACCAAGGTGAATCCCTCGCCACCGATGGGAACGACGCTCCGCCGAGGAGAACCCGGCGCCAGGACAGGACGGAGCGCCGTTCACCTTCCCGGAGCGCCGTTCACCTTCCCGGAGCGGGGTCACCACGATGACGCACCCGCCCCACATCAGGGCACCCGCACACCCACGATCAACCGCCCCGCCGCTCGATCAGCGCGGCGACGCCGTCCAGGATCAGGTCGATGGACCCGCCGAGCTCCTCGTCATCCGGGTCGGCCGGTGCGGGCTCGTCGAACACCGAGTCGGCGACCACCGCGGCCAGCGCCGGGTGCGTGCCGGGGTCGATGAGCGCGGCGATCACCCGACCGTAGTCCTGGTCGGCGACCGGATCCCCGGCCTGCCGGGCGGCCGCCAACTCGGCCGTCATCCGCGCCTGGCCCTGCACAAAGATGATCATGGTCATCACGGCGGTCATCCGCTCGGCGCTGCTGAGCGGCGTCCCGTCCAACGTGCGCAGCGCGGCGTCGAGCCAGGCCAGGTTGCGCGGTCCGGTGGGCGGGCCGGCCAGCGGCAGCTGCACGTACCACGAATGCCGACGCACCTCCGCCAGCACGGCAATCGCCCACTGCCGCATCGCCTCGCGCCACCCCGCACCGACCGGCGGCTCCGGTGGCCAGGTGAGCGCGGCGTCGCCCATCAGCAACAGCAACTCGTCCTTGCTCGCGATGTACCGGTACAGCGACATGGTGCCGGCGCCCAACTGCCGGGCCACCCGGGCCATCGACACCGCGGCCAACCCCTCGGCGTCGGCGACCTCGATCGCCGCGCGGGTGATCTGCTCGACGCTCAGCCCGCCCCTGGGTCCCCGACGGGTCGGCGGCCGCAGCCCCCAGAGCAGGGCGATGCTGCGCGGCACCGGCTCCGATTCCGACTCTCGCTCGCTCATCCCGCGCCGAGTCTAGACAGCTCCTTCCCATTAACTGCGTACGTGCTACGCTTTGCGTATGTTGTACGCAGAAAGGAGCACGCCCATGATCGTCGAGGTACAGGGACTGCGCAGGGCTTTCGGTGACGTCCGGGTGCTGGACGGCATCGACCTGGCGGTTCCGGCGGGTTCGGTGCTGGCGATCCTGGGACCCAACGGCGCCGGGAAGACCACGACCGTGCGGATCCTGACCACCCTGCTGCGTCCGGACGGCGGAACCGTCCGGGTGGCCGGGTACGACGTCGTCCGCGAGCCGCGCCGGGTGCGGGCGGCCATCAGCCTGACCGGCCAGTCGGCGGCGGTGGACGGCGGCCAGACCGGCCGGGAGAACCTGGTGATGGTCGGCCGGCTCATGCACCTGCCGGGGGCGCAGGCGCGGCGGCGGGCCGACGACCTGCTCGACCGGTTCGACCTGGTGACCGCCGCGTCCCGGCGGGTGGCGACCTACTCGGGCGGCATGCGGCGCCGGCTCGACCTGGCGATGAGCCTGATCGGCCGGCCCCGGGTGATCTTCCTGGACGAGCCGACCACCGGCCTGGACCCCGGCAGCCGGCTGGACATGTGGACGGCCATCCGGGAACTCGTCGACGACGGCACCACGGTGGTGCTGACCACCCAGTACCTGGAGGAGGCCGACCGGCTGGCCGACCAGATCGTGCTGATCGACGGCGGGCGGGTGGCCGCGCGCGGCACCGCCGGCGAACTCAAGCGCACCGTCGGCGGCCGGCGGCTGGCGTTCACCTTTCCGACGCCGGACAGCTTCGCCCGGGCCGCCCCGCTCCTGCCCCGGGGCGTACCCGACCCGGTCGAACTGACCATTTCCGTCCCGTCCGACGGCACCGCGGACGACCTGCGCGCCCTGTTGGGCGCCCTCGACGGGGTGCCGCTGGCCACGGTCACCGAGCACTCCCCCACCCTCGACGACGTGTTCCTGACGCTGGTCGGCCACCCCGGCGCGCGCGCCCGGCAGGAGGTGTCGGCGTGACCTCGACCTACGTGTCCGACACGGCCACCCTGATCGGCCGCAGCATCCGGCTGACCCGCCGGGACGTGGACACCACGCTGATGTCGATCGTGCTGCCGGTCCTGCTGATGCTGCTGTTCGTCTTCGTGTTCGGCGGCGCGATCCAGACCGGCACCGAGTACGTCACCTACGTGGTGCCGGGGATCATCCTGCTGTGCGTCGGCTACGGCGCGTCCACCACCGCGATGTCGGTGGCCCGGGACATGCACGAGGGGATGATCGACCGGCTGCAGACCCTGCCGATCCACGCGTCATCGGTGCTGACCGGGCACGTGGTGGCCAGCGTCGCACGCAACGCCGTGGCCGCCTTCGTGGTCTTCGCGGTCGCCTTCGCCTGCGGTTTCCGCCCCACCGCGACCACGCCCGAGTGGCTGGCGGCCATCGGGCTGCTGCTGCTGTACGTGCTGGCCCTGTCCTGGCTGGCGGCCGCCGCCGGCCTGCTCGCCGGCAGCGTCGAGTCGGCCGGCGTGCTGAGCTTCTTCATGCTGTTCCTGCCCTACCTGAGCAGCGCGTTCGTGCCGACCGACACCATGCCCGGGGTGTTGCGCGCAGTCAGCGACCATCAGCCGGTGACGCCGGTCATCGAGACCGTGCGCGGGCTGCTCACCGGTACCGCGATCGGCGCCAGCGGATGGTGGGCCGTGGCCTGGTCGGGCGGCCTGCTGGTGCTGGCCTTCGTCGCGGCGTCCCTGCTGTTCCGGCGACGCACCCGGCGCTGAGGCCGAGCACAGGTCCGTGCGGTCGACACCACACCACTCGCGGTGTCGGCCGGACGGGCCGCTTTGGCACGATGGACCGGTGACCGCACCCGCCGCCCCCGGAGCCGAACCTCGGGTGCTGGCCGACCGCTACCGGCTCGACTCGGTGATCGGCAAGGGGTCGATGGGCACCGTGTGGGCGGCCACCGATCTGGTGCTGCACCGGAACGTGGCGATCAAGGAGATCGACTTCCCGCCCGGCACGCCGGCCGGCGAGCGGCGGCAGCTGGAGCAGCGCACGCTGCGGGAGGCCCGGGCGATCGCCGCGCTGTCCAACCCGTACGTCATCACCCTGTTCGACATCCTGACCGTGGCCAGCGGCCCGGTGATCGTCATGGAACTGCTGCATTCCCGGTCGCTGGCCGACATCCTGCGCACCGTCGGCCGGCTGCCGGACGGGCAGGCGGCGACCATCGGGGTGGCCGTGGCCTCGGGCCTGCTGGCCGCCCACGCGGCCGGCATCACCCACCGCGACGTGAAGCCGGCGAACGTGCTGATCTGCGACGACGGCCGGATCAAGCTGACCGACTTCGGCATCGCCCGCAGCTCGGCCGAGAACACCATGACGGCCACCGGGCTGCTGCTGGGTTCGCCTGCCTACATCGCGCCGGAGGTGGCCAGCGGCACCGCGGCCGGGCCGGTGTCCGACGCCTGGAGCCTGGGCGGCCTGCTGTTCGCCTGCGTCGAGGGTCGTCCCCCGTTCGACCAGGGCACCGCGATCGCCACGCTGACCTCGGTGGTCAAGGATCCGGTGCCGCCCCACCCGCACTCGGGTCGGCTGGGCGCGGTGGTGTCCGGGCTGCTGGTCAAGACCCCGCAGCTGCGGATGCGGATCGACAAGGCGCTGCAGATCATGCGCGGCATCGCCGACGATCCGTCCGGCACCTATCTGGCGGTGGTGTCCCGCCTGCCCCGCGACCAATGGCCCGGCTTCGGCCGGCAGCCGACCGGTTCGCATTCGGTTCCGCCGACGAGCGGCACCGGCGCCCGGCCGGCCCCGCCGGCGACGCGGAGCATGCCGCCGGGTCC
>JBDHZW010000125.1:0-13707 GCA_039812105.1 Nakamurella sp. | reverse complement strand
CGCTGAACAGTGGAGACATGACTACCGCGATCAAGACTCGTCAGGGACTGGCCGGCGACATCGGGCGGATGCAGCGCGAGTCGGGCATGCTGATGGCCACGGTGGAGAGCTTCGCCGACGACGAGATCGGCTGGCCGACCCGATGCCCGGGCTGGACCCGGGGGCACGTGATCACCCACCTGGCCCGCGGGGCCGACGCCATGGCCAACCTGGCCCGGTGGGCGGTCACCGGCCAGGAGAGCCGGGACTACGAGTCACGGGAGCAGCGGGACGCCGACATCGAGGCCGGCGCGAACCGGTCGGCCGCCGAGCTGGCCGCCGACCTGGAGCAGGCCAATGCCCGGCTGCTGGAGGCGTTTCAGGGGCTGCGGGACGGCGTGCAGGTGGAGACGCTGCCGACGCTGCTGTCCGGTGAGATCAACGTGTTCTCGCTGCCGGCCCGGCGCACCACCGAGGTGATCGTGCACCACGACGACCTGGCCACCACCTGGGAATGGCACGAGGCGGACCCCGATTCGATCCTGGACGCGATCGAGCTCTGCGTGCGTCGGCTGCAGAACAACCCGAACAGCCCGGGGCTGCACATCGTGGCCGGCGAGGGTGACGAGTGGACCGTCGGTGACGGCTCGTTCCGGGTCGAGGGCTACTACGAGGAGCTGCTGCCGTTCCTCGCGCGCGAGCAGGTGGAGGAAGGACTGCAGTACGAGGGGGAGCTGCCGACGTTGCCGAGCTGGTGAGGCTCCGGCGCGCCCGGGTCGCCCCGGGCGCCGGCCGGGGCGCGGGGAACCTAGCCGAGGACGACGCCTCCGGTCAGGTTCCGATCCGGGCTCGGGATGTCGTCCGATTCCCGCTTGCCCGTGCGGGCCAGCTTCTCGCGGAACTCGACCTCACGCCTGAGCCTGTCCGGCCGGCCGGCGAACGCCTCGCGCCACACGTCGGTCGGGTTGAACGTCGGTTGCGGCTTCCGCGGCCGAGCGGCGCCGGAGTGGTAGCCGAACGTGGTCGGGAGCTTGCGCGAGGACTCGCCACACGCGGGACAGTCGGGCGCGTCGCCGCTCATCGGGATCAGCATCTCGAAGTCATGGCCGCCCGCGCACCGGAACACGTACAGAGGCATCCTCGGTCTCGCCACCTTCCGGATTCGGCGCGGCGGATTCCAGAACATCGCCGCGCCACAGATTGCGCCCATCCTACTCTCGAAAGCCTTTGCCGGACAACCGTCGATCGATCAGGATCGACCTAGGCTCCTACCCGGCGCGAAGGACAGTCCCGCCGTGACAACGTTCTTCGAATGAGTACCGCCGCCGCCCATCACCGCTGCCCCGCCGCCGCCGAGTTCACGGCCGACCGTCTCCACGGACGCGCGATCGCCACCGGTCGGTCCGCGTGAGCAACTCGGTCGACGGTCGCAGCGTGACCAGCAAATTGGCCGCGATCCTGCGCACCTTCTCCAGCGGACAGGCGCATTCGCTCTCCGACGTCGCCCGGTCGGCCGACATACCGGTGTCCACCGCCCATCGGCTGGTGACCGAACTGGTCGAGTGGGGATTTCTCGACCGCGCGGCCGACAAGCGCTACTGCGTGGGCGGTCTGCTGACCCAACTCGGGGCGAACGTGTGGCACGTGCCGCGCATCCAGAGTCAGGCCGAACAGGTGCTCGACGATCTGGCGGCCGCGGTCCGCAGCACCGTCCGGTTCGGCGTCCTCGACGGACAGACCCTCAAGTGCCTCGAGCGGCGGCCGCACCCGAACGGCCCGGCCCGGAGCGAGGCGTGCCGGCTGCCGGTTCACGCGACGGCCGTCGGGAAGGCCCTGCTGGCGTATGCCGAGCCGGCGGCGATCAACGACGTCGTCCGCCGGGGCCTGCGGCGCTACACGGACGCCACGATCGTGACCGGAACCGCCCTGCGCCGGGACCTCGCCCTCGTGCGGATGAACCAGCTGGCCTGGTGCCGGCAGGAATTCGAGACCGAGACGTGGTCGATCGCCACGCCGGTGTTCGCCGGCGGCGGCCGCGCCGTGGCCGCGTTGGAGGTGTCCGTCTCGGGCGCGGCGGCACAGTACCGGTTGCCGGCGGTCCAACCCGCCATCGTCGTCGCGGGTCGTGCGCTGAGCCGGCAGTTCGCGGCGAACCGGACGCTGCCCGGCCGGCGGATCGCCGGCGCCGCCGAGATCGAACGGGCCGCCATGCTCCACGACCGCCTGGCCTGATCCGGGTCCGTCACGCGACCGGCGGGATCCGCCGGTCCCGCGAACGCAGACGAAGCCCTGCCGGTCGGCCGCTGTCGGGCCGCCGGGCAGGGCTTCTCCGTCCCCGGGTCAGTCCTCGTCCTCGTCGGGCAGGTCCGGCGGCGCGAAGACGACCAGCATCCGCAGATCCTCGACCACATCGACGAAATGGTGCTCCTCGCCGTGGTCGACCGACACGATGCTGCCGGCCTCCACCGGCACCTTGTCGTCGACGACCTGCAGGGTGCCCTTGCCCTCGAGCACGATGTAGACCTCGTCGGCCATGTGCGGGTGCTGCCGGTCGACGGCACCCACCGGCAGGGTGAACAGGCCCAACGACATTCCCCGACGGCGGAGGAACTCGTGGTACCCCGCCCCCGGTCCGAACTTGTCGATCAGTTGGGCCTGGGCGAACGCCAGGTAGGACCCGGACATCGAACCTCCATCTGCTGGTGTGGTTTCCGTTGCACTGCGAACTGGTGGGCTACGTGCCGGCACTTTCGTGCCCGACGGCGGTGGCCCCGGCCTCGGCGATGCGCACATCCTGCTCGCTCGATCCCCCGGACACGCCGATCGCGCCGACCGTGCGACCGTCGGCGACCAAGGGCACGCCGCCACCGAAGACGGTGAGCCGGTCGGTCTTGACGATGCCGTGCAGCAGCGCGGGCTCCGATTCCAGCATCCGCCACCACTCACTGGTCGGCAGACCACCGAAAGCGGCTACCGAGTAGGCCTTGTCCTGGGCGATCTGCACGCACAGCAGCGGGGCGCGATCCATTCTCGCCATCGCCAGCAGGTGACCGGCCCCGTCGGTGACCGCGATGCAGACGTCGACGGCCAGGTCATCGGCCTTGTCCAGGGCGGCGGCGATCGCCCGTTGAGCCGCGGCCAGCGTCGCCGACGGGGCCATCAGGTAATCCCCCGTCATGTCCGTTCCTCTCCATTGTGCTGAACCCGCCCGCCCGTCCCGGTCATCCCAGGTCACCACCGGCGACCGGGAGCCTGGTGCCGGTGATGTACGAGGCCTCGTCCGAGGCCAGGAACAGGATGGGGGCGGTCTGCTCGGCCAACGTGCCGTACCGGTGCATCAGCGACGATTCGTTGGTCTGGTCGACGACCGCCTGGTACCACTGCTTCTCGGTGTTGGTGCGGGCGCCCGGGCCACGGGCGACCCGCCGGGGCGGCGCCTCGATCCCGCCCGGGGCGGTGGCCACGATCCGGATACCGGACCCGGTGTACTCCATGGCCAACGAGGCGGTCAGCGCGTTCACCCCACCCTTCGCGGCCGCGTAGGGCACCCGGTTGACGCCGCGGGTGGCGACCGAGGAGACGTTGACGATCGTCCCCTTCTTCCGCTGCAGCATGTACGGCAGGACCGCGTGACAGCACCACAGGGTCGGGAACAGGGACCGCCTGATCTCCGCCTCGATCTGCTCCGGCTCGTACTTCGCGTAGGGCTTGGCCCAGATCGTCCCCCCGACGTTGTTGATCAGGACGTCGATGCGTCCCCGCCAGTCGTTGGCCTGCCGCAGCACGTCGGCGCAGTCCGTGTGCTGTTCGAGATCGGCCGTCAGCGAGGTTGTTTCGAACCCACTGCGGTTGAGCCCGGCGCTCACCTCGTGCACCAGTTCCGACCGGTCGACCATGACCACCGCGCCGCCCTCCCGGGCGACGCGGGCGGCCACCGACTCGCCCAGGCCCTGCGCGGCCCCGGTGACGACCACGACCTTGTCGGCGAACCGACCGGCGAAGTCCACCTCAGGCCTTGCTTCCGGGCTTTTCGATCCCGGCCCGCATGGTCGCCTTCGCGTGATCGTTGTGGTCGACGATGATCCGGCGCAGGCGCTCCATGTCGCCGACGGCGAACGCCTCGACCATGTCGACGTGATCCTGGGTGATGTCGCCGACCAGGTCGATCGACGGGGTCAGGACGTGTCCCATGTATTCCTGCACCAGCAGCTTGCGGTAGGCCTCGAGCAGGGTGCGGTTGCCGGTCGCCTCGATGGTGAACAGGTGGAACGCCGAGTTGGCGTCGCGGAAGGCGACCGGGTCGACGAACCGGCCCTCCTTGATGTGCTCGCCGGTGGCCGCGGCCAACTGCCGGAACCGGGTGATCTGGTCGTCGGACAGGTTGCCGATCACCAGTTGCGCGGCACCGAGTTCCAGGGCCATCCGGGCGTCGAAGGCCTCGTCGGAATCCACGACCTTGACGTGGGATTCGCCGATCTCGCTGACCACCCCGCTGCCGGCGAACTTCTCGTAGTAGAAGCTGGCCGGGGTGATGCCCTCGTCGGACAGGAACGTGCGGACCGCGTCGACCATCGGCGGTGGACCGCACAGGTAGATGTCGACGACGCCGCTGTTCAGGTGCTCCGGGGTGATGTACCGGGTGACGTAGCCCTTGTTCGGGTAGTCGCTGTCCTCGGAGGCGACGCAGCAGGTGAAGGTGAAGTTCGGGATCCGCTGCGCATACCCCTCCAGTTCGTCGATGCGCACGAGGTCGACGTCGTTGGTCACGCCGAAGATCAGGTGGACCGGATGGTCCGACCCGTCCTGCTCGATCTTGTGCAGCATCGACAGGAACGGCGCCAGGCCGGTGCCGCCGGCCAGGAACAGGGCCGGCCGCTTGATCTCCCGCAGGTAGAAGCTGCCCAGGGGCCCGTTGAACTCGATCGCGTCGCCGATCTGGGCCCGGTCCCGCAGGTAGGTGGTCAGCACCCCGTGCGACGTGTTGCGGATCAGGAAGCCGGCCTCGTCCGCGGTGGGACCCGAACTGAAGGAGAAGGACCGCGCCTGATCCGTGCCGGGCACCATGATGTTGACGTACTGGCCGGGCAGGAAGCCCAGGCCGGCTCGATCCGCCAGCGTGATGGAGAAGCCGATTGCCGTGTCGGACAGCCGCTCGATGGTGGCCAGGGTTCCCTTGAACGTGCTCAGGCTGGTCTTCGCGACGTCCGACGTCGCCGGAATGCGGATGATGCAGTCGGATTCGGGGACCATCTGGCAGGTCAGCACGTAGCCCTGCTCGGCCTCGTCGTCGGTCATCGCCTCCTCGATGTAGTCCCCGCCGTCGTAGCTGCCCGATTCGCAGAACGACTTGCAGGTGCCGCAGGCGCCGTCCCGGCAGTCCAGCGGAATGTTGATCCGCTGCCGGTAGGAGGCATCGGCCACGACTTCGTTCGGTTTGCATTCGATGAAGCGGGTGACCCCGTCCTCGAAATTCAGTGCAATCTGGTAGGCCACGAGATCCCCGCTCCGATTCGACCGTCTTAGATGTGGTAGATGTCGACCACGTGGTGGATGTAGTCGTTCTTCAGCACGACCCGCTTGTTCGTGATCAGCGGCCTCGGCCCATCGGTCGCGATGGTGTAATAGGCCGTCCCGAAGTAGGTGTCGATGTTCTGGTACCGGTAGTAGAGGGTCAACCAGTTGAATCGCACGTCGACCGCATCCGCGCGCTGCTCGACGATCTCCAGGTTGCTGATGTTGTGGCTGGTGCGTGGCTCGGGCAGGCTGGTCGCGCTCGAACGGTCGGTCTTGATCCGGAACACCCGGTCCTCCAGACCGCCCCGGTTGTTGTAGTAGATGAGGGAGATTTCCTTCTGCGGATCGGTGACGAGGGTGTCGTCGTCGTCCCAGGCGGGCATCCAGAACTCGCAATCCGGCGCGTAGCATTCCAGCCACTTGTCGAATTCCCGGTCGTCCAGGTAGCGCGCCTCGCGGTAGATGAAGGCTTCGATCTCCGGCAGCGTCATCGTCATCGTCGTGTCCCTGACCCTCAGTTCGCCCGGGCTTGGCCGTTGGAGTCGGCACCGCCGTTGGATTCGGCCGCGCTCAACGCGAATTCGGCCTCGATCTCGGCCTCGACGGCCTTCTGCATCTCCTTCTGCCAGTACGAGTGCTGGGTGATGTACAGACCTTCGTCCTCGGTCTTCACCCCGCTGGACACCGGGTCCAGGCCCAGTTCCTTCGCCTCGTCGTCGCCGCCCTCGATCCAGTGCGCGGCGCCCCGGCTCATGTCGTTCCACGGTGCGGTGGTGGCCAGGAACGTCTTCTGGCAGGACCGGAACTCCTCGCAATCGTCCGGAGTGGCCATTCCGCTGGCATTGAAGAAATCCTCGTACTGCCGGATCCGGGCGGCCCGGGCCTGTTCGCTCTCGCCCTTGGGCGCGATGCAGTAGATGGTCACCTCGGTCTTGTCGACCGAGATCGGACGGAAATGCCGGATCTGGGAGCCGAACTGGTCCATGATGTAGACGTTCGGGTAGAGGCACAGATTGCGGGAGTACTTGAGCATCCAGTCCGCGCGGGCCTCGCCGAACTGTTCGATCCACTGGTCCCGCCGGTTCCACAACGGCCGGTCCTCCGGATTGCCCCACTCGTTCCACAGCAGCACGTGGCCCTTGTCCCACGAGTAGTAGCCGCCGCGCAGTTTGCCCCACTGGCCGGCGTCCATCGCCTTGGTCTCGGTGGCCGACTCACCGCTGCTGCGACGTGCGGTGGTGGCGGCGTAGTTCCAGTGGGTGGCGCTGACATGGTAGCCGTCGGCGCCGTTCTCGGCCTGCAGCTTCCAGTTGCCGTCGTAGGTGTAGGTCGACGACCCGCGCAGCACCTCCAAGCCCTCCGGGGACTGGTCGACGACCATGTCGATGATCTTGGCGGCGCCGCCGAGATGTTCCTCCAGCGGCGGGACGTCGGGATTGAGGCTGCCGAACAGGAAGCCCCGGTACGACTCGAACCGGGGGACCTTGGTGAGGTTGTGCGAGCCCTCGGTGTTGAACTGCTCCGGGTAGCCGGCCCCGCGCGGATCCTTGACCTTCAGCAGCTTCCCCGAGTTGTTGAACGTCCAGCCGTGGAACGGGCAGGTGAAGGTCGACCGGTTGTCCTTCTTGCGCCGGCACAGCATCGCCCCGCGGTGGCTGCACGCGTTGATCAGGGCGTGGAGTTCGCCGGTCTTGTCCCGGGTGATGACGATCGGCTGCCGGCCCATGTAGGTCGTCAGGTAGTCGTTGTTGTTGGGCAACTGGGTTTCGTGGGCCAGGTAGATCCAGTTCCCCTCGAAGATGTATTTCATCTCCAGTTCGAAGATGTTCGGATCGGTGAACGCCTCCCGGCGGCCGCGAAACAGACCATGCTCGGGGTCGTCGACGATGGCCCCGTCGATCTTGACCTTGACATCCTCGAGGGTGACGGTCATTCGTACAGTCCTTTCCAATCCGTCGGTGATGCGGTAGGCGTGCGTCGGCGGCAGATCCCCTGGAACCGGCCGGCCCGACGACGGCCCGGCGGCGGAGCGGACAACTCCTCCGCCCGGCCGGTCGTGCGGGCCGAGTTCCACCGCGCGTTCACCATCGGCGTCGGTGAACGGGCGTCGGGCGGGGCTTGGTCAGCGTTCCGCGTCGCCGGTCACCTTCGCGCTGGGTGAATGCCTAGGGATGTGTCGGAGCGACGGTCGTCGCGACGCCGTTCGCGCGCATCGGGAAGGCGGGCCGGCGGCCGACAGGTGGTGCCGGAGCGGTTCATCGGGGCGGATGGGGCCGGGCGACCGAGCCCGATGCCGTTGATCTGAACCGATTTCATCAGGGCAGACGTCGATAGTTGCGATTGTCTCGCCACCGCCGGCGACCGGCCGCCCGCCGGTGTCGGACCCGGCGGTCAAACCTAGGCCTTTGCCCTGGGCCAAGGGCGCGCGAACGTGGCAGCCTGACCTCGGGCGTCGCCGCGACCACGCGGTGGACCCACCTCGATCGTCGCCCGCCGCCGCCGACCTTGCGGGCGAACGCCGCGATCGAAGTCGGTGGCCCGCGTCGTCGAGGAGTGTGTGTATTGCCGGGTGAATCCACCGCGTTGGCCGAGGTGGCCGGCGCGTTGTGGTGCGCCGAACGCGATCGGCTGGCCGTCGCCCCCATCAGCGACGGGGATCCGACGTTCGGTCCGGCGCAGGCCTACTCCGTCGCGCGGATCAACGTGGCTCGGCGGGTCGAGGCGGGAGCGGTGTTGCGCGGTCGCAAGATCGGGCTGACCTCGCGGGCCTCCCAGTCCGTGCTCGGGGTGGGCGAGCCGACCTTCGGCGCGCTGCTGTCGGACATGTTCGTCGACGACGACGACCGGTTGGCGATCGACGAGTTGCTGCAGCCGCGGGTGGAGGCCGAGCTGGCGTTCTTGCTCGCCACCGACCTGGTCGGGCCGGGCGTCGACACGGTGGCCGCGATGCGCGCGGTGGACCGGGTGATCCCGGTGATCGAGGTCGGGGACAGCCGGATCGCCGATTGGCGGATCCGGATCGCCGACACGATCGCCGACAACGCGTCGTCGGCGCGGGTGGTGCTGGGATCCGGATTCGCCCGGCCGACCAACGACCTGGACCTCGTCCATCTGGGAGTCCTGTTCTTCCGCAACGGTGTTCCGATCGACAGCGGTGCCGGTGCGGCGGCACTGGGCAACCCGCTGCGCGCCGTGGCCTGGCTGGCCAACAAGCTGGCCGAGTTCGGTGAGTCGCTGCGGGGCGGGGACATCGTGCTCTCCGGTGCGCTGCACCGGATGGTGCCGGCCCGGCCCGGCGACGAGTTCCGCGCCGAGTTCGCGCGGCTGGGTTCGGTCGGCGTCCGGTTCTCCGGGGGATCGTCGTGATCGATCCGCGGTCCATCGCCGATCGGCTGATCGAGGCCGAACGCACCCGGACCACCATCGAGCCGTTCACCCGGGCGAACCCGTTCCTCGGTGTGCCGGCCGCGTACGCCGCTCAGGCGATGTTCTACGGCGCGCGCGTCGCGGCGGGCGAGCGCGTCGTCGGGATGAAGCTGGGGCTGACCAGCCGGGTCAAGCAACTGGCCATCGGCATCGACAGCCCGGTGTACGGCCACCTGACCGACGGCATGATCGTCCCGTTCGGCGAACCGGTCCGGCTGGCCGAACTGATCAGTCCCCGGGTCGAACCCGAACTGGCGTTCCTGATGGGCGGCCCGGTCGGCGAGCACGTGGGACTGTCCGAGGTCCTGAACGCGGTCGAGGCGGTGCTGCCGGCCCTGGAGGTCGTCGATTCCCGTTACGGCGCACCGATTCGCCTGGTCGACTCGGTGGCCGACAACGCCGGGGCGGCCCGGGTCGTGCTGGGCACCACCGCCCGTTCGCCGCGCGAGCTGACCGACCTGCCGCTGCTGGGTTGCGTCTTCCGGCACTCGCGGGGCGTCGACACCGCCGCCGGCGGTGCCGTCATGGGTCATCCCGCGGCTGCCATCGGCTGGCTGGCGGCCCGGCTGGCCGAGCAGGGCAAACGGATCGAGCCGGGCCAGGTGATCCTTTCCGGCGGGCTGACCAGTTCGATCCCCCTGCGCAAGGACATGATCGCGCGCGCGGAGTTCGACGGTCTCGGATCGGTTCAGGTGCGTGCCGTATGACCGCGCCCGACCGCCGGTCGGGGACCGGCGCCCCCGGCCGCCGTCCCGCGGAGGGCCCATGCCCGAGGTGACCATCGAGCCGGACGGCATCACCGCGCAGTCCGCCCCCCAGGAGACGATGCTGGCGGCGCTGGGCCGCGCGGGCCTGCGCTACCGGGTCGGCTGCCGGCGCGGCGGCTGCGGGATCTGCAAGGTCCAGCTGATCGTCGGTGAGGTCGGTTACGAGCGGCCCATCGCCGCCACCGTGCTCACCGACGAGGAACGGGCGGCCGGGATCTGCCTGTCCTGTCGGGCCGTCCCGCTCACCAACGTGGTGATCGAACTCCAGGAAGGAGACCGCTTGCGAAGGGTTCTCGGATTCGCCTACCCCGGATCGACCACGGCTCGCAGCCGGGAGAACAACCGAAACACCAACGGAAAGGCAGGACAGTCGTGAGCGCAGTCATCCGGCTCGGATACGTGCACATCCGGGTCACCGACCTCGAGGAAGCCCGCAACCACTACTCGAACACGCTGGGCATGGAGGTGGTTCACGAGGAACCCGGCAAGCTCTGGCTCAAGTGCTGGGACGAATGGGACCACCACTCGCTGGTCGTCGAGGAGGGCGGGGTCGGACTGGTCAAGCTCGGCTACAAGGTCGAGAGCCCGGACGACCTGGAGGAGTTCGAGCAGCGCGCACAGAACTTCGGCGTCAGCACCGGGCGGGTCAGCGCCGGGGAGAACCTGAAGGTCGGCGAGGCGGTGCGGATCACCCTGCCGTCCGAGCACGCCCTGGAGCTGTACACCGAGATGGAGTTCAGCGGCACCGAGACCGGCTCGATCAACCCCGAGGCCTGGCCCCGGCATGTCCGTGGCGTCGGCACGCACTGGATCGACCACGCGCTGGTGCCGTGCGAGGACCCCGGCCTCAACGAACGATTCTTCAACGACGTCCTGGACTTCCGCACCGCCGAACGCGTGGTGGAGAGCATGGAGAAGCCGACCGTGATCGGCACCTGGATGTCCTGCGGCGAGTCGCCGCACGACATCGCCTTCATCGCCGGGCCGAACGAGAAGCTCCACCACTTCGCCTACCACCTGGAGGACTGGAGCGCGATCCTCAAGGCCGGGGACATCTTCTCGATGGACGACGTGCCGATCGACATCGGGCCCACCCGGCACGGCATCACCCGGGGCACCACGATCTACTTCTTCGACCCGTCGGGCAACCGCAACGAGGTGTTCGCCGGATTGGGGTACCGGGTGCAGGCGGACTTCCCGACCATCAACTGGACGGTGGACCACCTCGCCAAGGGCATCTTCTACCACGCCCGGGAACTCAACGACGCCTTCACCAGCGTCTTCACCTGATCGGAACCGGCTCCAGCGCCGCAGGTCTCGGCGGGCGCGGGTCTGCGTTCGGTCGGCGCCCGGCCGATCTCAGACCCGGTCCGCGACACCCGCTCCCGCGGTGGCCCGGATGGTGGCCTGGTGCCATCGAACGGTGGTGACCCCGATGGACAGCGCGGCCGCGATCTGCCGATCGTCCAAGCCCTGGCGCATGAGCCGGTCCACCGCGACCTCCTGCCGGCCCGGCCGGGGGTGGTCGATCCGCTCGCCGTGATCGGCCACCCGGCCGGCCGGACGCCTCGGATCGAAGTCCAACGAGGTGCCCTTGCCGATCACGCCGGGCAGCGCGGCCGGGGACGGGATGTCCAGCTTCGCGCAGATGCGGGCCAGGAAGGCCCGGAGCGCCACCGCGCCGAGGCACAGTTCCGCCGCCACCTGCCGCTCGTCCATTCCCTCGACGAACATCCGGGCGATCGTCGCCTCGCGCGCATCGAGCCGATCCGGCCCGCCGGGGCGCCGCCGCACAAGGATTCGAAACCGCTGGGCCACATCGGAATCCGACGAACCGACGAACCGGGGCGGGTGAACGGTGCGCGTCATCGAAGCCTCGCCCTTCGACCCGGTTCTCCGTCCGAACGGCGGCACGGCCAGTAGGTCAACGGTGCTCGAATCATCATTCCCATCGACGGCGATCGGCGGGCGGCGGAACTCGATGATACCCATCGGCCGACAATTGGGAACCCCGCCGGCCGGGATGGGTCGGATTGTCGCAATTTCGGAACGGAGTGCAGGGTGACCGATGACCGGCGCGGACGGCCCCGATTGATCGAACCCCCGCCACGCCCGCTGGCCGGTTGGCGACGGCTGGCCACCGACTTCGGACCACCGTCCCTGATCAACGGTTTCATCGCGATCATCTTTTCGGTCACCGGCCCGGTTGCCGTCATCCTCGCGGTCGGTACCGAGGGCGGACTCGGGCCGGCCGAACTGAACTCCTGGGTCTTCGGCGTGTTCGTGCTCAACGGGCTGCTCACCATCGTCGCCTGCTGGCTCTACCGGCTGCCCATGGCGTTCTTCTGGACCATCCCGGGCACCGTCCTCGTCGGACCGGCCCTGTCCCACCTGAGCTGGCCCGAGATCGTCGGCGCGTTCATGGCGACCGGGGTGTTCATGTTCGCGATCGGGCTGACCGGGTGGGTGGGCCGGCTGATGTCGGCCATCCCGCTGTCGATCGTGATGGGCATGGTGGCGGGCGTCTTCCTGCGGTTCGGCACCGGACTTGTCACCTCCGTGCAATCCGACGTCTGGATCGCCGCCCCGATGATCGTCACCTGGGTGCTGTTGACCGCGCTGCACGGCCTGGGCCGCTACCTGCCGCCGATCATCGGGGCGCTGCTGGTCGGCGTCGTGATGGTGCTGGTGCTGGGCCGCTTCGAGCCCGCGACCGGGGACGGCACCCTGCTGGCCCATCCGGTTCTGGTGGTGCCGGTGTTCTCCGTCCAGGCGATGGTCGAGTTGGTGATCCCGTTGGCCATCACGGTTCTGGTGGTGCAGAACGGGCAGGGGTTGGCCGTGCTGAAGACCGCCGGCCACGTCGTGCCGGTCAACGTGGTGACCCTGGCCTGCGGGGCCTGGTCGGTGCTGGTGGCCGCGGTGGGCGGGGTCTGCACCTGCCTGACCGGTCCCACCAACGCGTTGCTGGTCGCCTCCGGCGAGCGAACCCGCCAGTACACGGCGGGCATCGTGAACGGGCTGCTGGCGATCGGATTCGGCCTGTTCGCTCCCCTGTTCACCCGGGCGATGCTGGGCATGCCGCCGGCCTTCATCGGCGTGCTGGCCGGCCTGGCGATGCTCCGCGTGCTTCAGGTCGCATTCGTCACCGCCTTCGGCGGACGCTGTTCGCTCGGCGCCCTGGTCACCTTCATCGTCACCGTCTCGGACATCACCATCGTCAACATCGGGGCGGCGTTCTGGGGGTTGGTCGCCGGCATCGCCACGTCGATCATCCTGGAACCACGGGATTTTCGCTCCCACCGCGAACCGTCATGACCGGCCGGTCATCCCGCGACCGTCACTGCCCCTCGTCGTCGCCCTCATCCTCGGCATCCCGGAACTGGGCGGCCAGCTCGGACCGGGAATTGATGTTGAGCTTGGCGTAGATGTGGGTCAGGTGGAACTGAACGGTCTTGATGCTGATGAACAGTTCCGAGGCGACCTGCCGGTTGCCCATCCCCATCGCCACCAGGCGGGCCACCGCGGACTCCTGCGCGGTCAGCCGGCTCGGATCGAACGTGCTGCGCTTGGCCGGGGCCAGACCGGACGCGGCCAGTTCGCGGTCGCACCGCTCCAGGTAGGGCCTGGCCATCAACTTGCCGAACCGGTCGCGGGCGCCCTGCAGTTGACGGGCGGCGGCCCGCCGCTGGCCGGCCCGCCGAAGGACCTGACCGTAGGCGAATTCCAGCAGGGCACGCTGGAAGGGCAGTGGCAACTGGCCGATGTCCTCCAGCGCCCGTTCGAAGACCTTTTCGGCGGCGGCGATGTCACCGCCGGCGGCGGTCAGCCGGCCGCGTACCCGGGCGAGCCGGGCCATCATCGACCGGCGGCCCCGGCGGGCCGCCGCCTCCTCGTGCACGCTCAGGAACGCCTCGGCCTCGTCCAGCCGTCCGGCGCTGACCAGGGCGTCGCCGTAGAGGTCCTGCCAGGGCCAGAACCCCGATTCGTCGACGCCGTGCCGCAGGCGAAGGTCCACCAC
>JBDHZW010000124.1:0-13727 GCA_039812105.1 Nakamurella sp. | reverse complement strand
GTTCGCCTGCTCGCCGTTCATGCCCACCCGGACGACGAGTCGTTGTCGATGGCCGGCACGCTGGCGACGGTGTCCGCGGCCGGTGCGCGGGTGACCCTAGTGACCGCGACCCTCGGCGAGGAGGGTGAGGTCATCGGTGACGAACTGCAGGGCCTGGTCGCCGCGCGGGCCGACCAGCTCGGCGGATACCGGTTGACCGAACTGCGATCGGCCTGTGCGGCGCTGGGCGTGGCCGAGCGGGTGATGCTCGGGGGGCTGGGGGCGTTCCGGGACTCGGGGATGGCCGGCACGCCGTCGGCGGACCACCCGCGGGCGTTCATTCGGGCCCAGCGCGGCGGACCCGACCACGACCGGGCGGTGCGGTCCCTGGTCGAGGTGATCGACCGGGTGCGGCCGCAGGTGCTGCTCACCTACGACGCCGACGGCGGGTACGGGCATCCGGATCACATCGCCGCCCACCAGGTCGTCATGGCCGCCGTGGCGGTGGCCGGCTGGGCGGTGCCGCGGGTGCTGGCGGTGATCCGGCCGGCCTCGGTGTCGGCGGCCGCGTTCGCCCGGGTGACCGCGCCGGCCGGGTACCTGGCGCCGGGGCCGGACTTCCTGGCCGAGTACCTGGCCGCCGACGACGCCGTGGCGGTCGCGGTGCCGACCGCCCCGGTCGCGGACGCCCGCCGCCGGGCGTATGTCGCGCACGCCACCCAGGTGGAACTGCTGCCCGGCGGGCTGTTCGCGCTGTCCAATCGGATCGCGCAGCCGCTGGCCGAAGCCGAGTACTTTCGCCTGTTGGCCGGCGTTCCGGTGCCGCTGTCGAGCGACGGCTCGCCGGCCGCCGACGTGTTCGCCGGCCTGGACCTGGACCCGTGACGGTGTCGGCGGGCGAGCCTGTGGGGCGCGCTGATCCAAGTCCCACGGAATCGGGCGAATCCGGCGCGGAAATGGGACTTGGATCAGCGCAGGGTGCGCGCTCCGGCTCTGCGCACTCCGAACCGGCGCACTCCGAACCGGCGCGCGCCGGGAACGAACCGGTGGGGGGCGTCGTCGACTGGCTGCTGGTGGCGTTCGTCACACTGCTGAGCGTGTGGACGGCGCTGGTCGGGGTGGCCTACCTGCCCTGGCACATCGGCGTGGTGCCGATGCCGGTCAGCGCCCTGCTCGGGGTCGGCGCGATGATCCTGGCGCCGCGGGCCTGCTACCGGCTGACCGGGTCGTTCATCGCCGCGGTGCTGCCGGTCGCCGGCTGGTTCGTGGCCACCGTGTGGCTGGTGCTACTGCGCAACCCGATGATGCCCACCCAGGCGGTCAGCGTCGTGCAGGGGCAGTGGCGGGTGATGGTGCTGTTGGGTCTGGGCTCGCTGGCGGCCGCCGCCACGCTGACCCTGCTGTGGGCCGAGCGCACGCGGGAACGCTACGCGGCGGACGGGCGTGGTGAATCGGATGAAACGCCCGAACCGTCGCCTTGAGTGAGCGCCACGCACCCTGCCGTGTGCAGGGCACCCCTGCGCGGGGGTGATACTTGACGGTGCCCATCGGCGGCCGCCTGCGCCGCCGGACCGAGCTGGAGAACCGAAGTGACCTATGTGATCGCCGAGCCCTGTGTCGACGTGCTGGACCGCGCCTGCGTCGAGGAGTGTCCGGTCGACTGCATCTACGAGGGCGCCCGGATGCTCTACATCCACCCGGACGAGTGCGTCGACTGCGGCGCGTGCGAGCCGGTGTGCCCGGTCGAGGCGATCTTCTACGAGGACGACGTGCCCTCGGAGTGGGCCGACTACACCCGGGCCAACGTGGACTTCTTCGACGACCTCGGCTCCCCGGGCGGCGCCTCCAAGACCGGCAAGGTGGGCAAGGACGACCCGATGATCGCCGCCCTGCCGCCCATGGGCGAGGACCACTGAGCATGGCCGACGACCGGCCGCCGGGCTCAGCGTCGGTGACCACCACGGCGTCGGCGACCGCCTCGGCGTCGCCGTCGGGGGCCTCGGCGACGGCAGGTGCGACCAATGCGTCCGGCCTGCGGCTGCCGGCGCCGGTCAACCGGCTGCCGGACTTCCCCTGGGACACCCTGCTGCCGGCCCGTCGCCGGGCGGCCGAGCATCCCGGCGGGCTGGTCGACCTGTCCATCGGCACCCCGGTGGATCGGGTGCCGCTGCCGATCCGCCGGGCCTTGGCGGATGGGTCCGAGGCACCCGGCTACCCGACCGTGCACGGCACCGCTGCGGTCCGCGCCGCCTACACCGACTGGCTGGAGCGGGCGCACGGGGTGACCGGCCTCGACCCGGTGAACGTGATGCCGACCATCGGCTCCAAGGAGTTCGTGGCCGCGCTGCCCACCCTGCTCGGCCTGCGCACCGGGGACACCGTCGTCATCCCCGAACTGGCCTACCCGACCTACGAGATCGGCGCGATCATGGCCGGCGCCACGGTGTTGCGCTCGGATTCGCTGACCGCCGTCGGACCGGACCGGATCGCGTTGCTGTGGCTCAACTCCCCGTCGAATCCGACGGGAAAGGTGCTGCCCGTCGAGCATCTGGCCAAGGTGGTGAGCTGGGCGCGCAACCGGGGCACGATCGTCGCTTCCGACGAGTGCTACATCGACCTCGGCTGGGAATCCGCCCCGGTGTCGATCCTGCACCCGGACGTGTGCGGCGGCGACCACACCGGCCTGCTGGCCGTGCACTCGTTGTCCAAGCGGTCGAACATGGCCGGCTACCGGGCCGGGTTCGTCTCCGGCGACCCGACGATCGTCGCGGCGCTGATCGCGGCCCGGCGGCACCTGGGGGCGATGGTCCCGTCGCCGGTGCAGGCGGCCGCGCGGGCGGCGTTGGAGGACGACGCGCACGTCCTGGCCCAGCGCAGCCGGTACGGCCACCGTCGGGAACTGCTGCGGGACGCGTTGGACGGAGCCGGCTTCCAGGTCACCTCCGAAGCCGGGCTGTACCTGTGGTGCACCCGCGGCGAACCGGCCATGCGGACCGTCGACTGGTTCGCCGACCGGGGCATCCTGGTCGGCCCGGGCACCGTGTACGGGCACGCCGGGTTGAACCACGTGCGGGTGGCGTTGACCGCCACCGACGACCAGGTCGCCGCGGCCGCCGAGCGGCTGGAGCGGCGCGGCCGCCGCTGACCCCGCCGCCGACCGGATCACGACCCCGCGGCTCCGGCCCGGCGCGACGACCCGGCGCGGCCCTGACGGCGCGGATCATCTACGCCGGCGCCGATGAGGTCGTCGACTCGATGCACACGCGTCACATTTCTGGGGGTTTCGTCCGCGCACGTGGGCCAACCCCCTGGGGTCTCACCGGTAATACATCGGACCCATGACCAGCGTGACCGTCCGCGACCTGCGCAAACACGGCCGCGACGGGCTCGACCGGCTGGGCCCGCTGGTGCCCGATGACGAGGCAGAACGCGCGGTCCGACTCGCCCACCTTCAGCAGGCGGAGTCCGACTTCGACGCGATCCCGTTCGACGCCGGTGGGGCGAGGGCGTTCGGCCGGGTGGCCGCCACGCTCCGGCGAGCCGGTCGGGAACCTGAGGCCAGGACCGATGACGCGCTGATCATGTCGGTCGCAATCGCCCACGATCTTCCCGTGTGCACCTGCAATCCGGCGATGACGATGACTTTGCCTGCGGCGGGCTCGGACCACCCGGGAGATCCGGAAGTGTCGGGGAGTTCAGCCGGCGCGGGCGATGAGGCGGCGCAGTTCGCCGACGGTGATGGTCCTGCTGTCGTCGGCATCCTCAGCCAAGCTGGCCTCGATCCACTGCCGAAGCAGCGCGGTCACCCTCACGTTCTTGCTCGCCGCGATCGCCCTCGCCGCGTTCAAGGTGGCCGCCGGTAGGCGAACGGTGATACCGACCATGGGGTCGTCGACCGTGCTGGTGTCCCACGTCGCTGCGGCCAACCTCGCCGATTGGTCATTGGTGTCGTAGTACTCGCGCAGATCGTCAGTCGCCATCAGATCGCCCTCTTGCGAAATTCTCGCTTCTCCCGCGTCGTCATGTCTCTGGCCGTGACCACGCTGACACCTCCCTCGGGCGCGCTGCCGATCACCACGAAGAGATACCGGCCAGCCTTGCTCGTGCCGAAAACAAGTGTGCTGCCGTCTCGTCCGGCGGCCATCAGGCGCGGACGACCGTAGAGCACATCCTCCACCTCGTCCGGCCGGACGCCGTGGCGGGCAATATGGTCTTCGGCCGCCTCGGTCCATGCCACCGGAGGCAACACGCTCTGAGTGTAACGCGATCTGTCACCGTTGCCGTGCATCGAAGTCGTCATGACCAGTACATGCGCGGCCCTTGGCGACAGCTCCGTCAGACCGCGTGGTGGCCTTGCACATAGAAGTCGATCATGGGCTGGTGGCCCTTCTGACGCGATCAGAAGGGCCACCAGCCCATGATCAACACCGAGTTGAGCTCAGTCCGGGAATGCCTTGCGGGCGGCGGCCTCGGCCTTCTTCCAGGCGTCCGGGTAGGCGGCCCGGGCCAGCACCCGGCGTTCCCGGCAGCCCTGGATCACCCGGCCGGCGGCGATGCCGGCGTGCGGGTCACGCACCTCGTCGACCAGCTCGCGGAGCCGATCCTCCAGCACACAGGCGTCCTGGTGGTCGCCGAGCACCTCCTGCAGACCGGCGAGCGCCTCGAGAAATGCTTCGACGGAGCCCTTCTCGTGCAGCAGCTCGGCGGCGTAGCGGGCCCGCTTGCCGTAGATGCGCAACTCGTGCAGATCGTCGTCCGGTGGGTTCTCGCCGAACGTCTTGTGCAGCTTGCGCCGGGCCTTGCGCAGGGTCCGCCACTCGGCGGCGGCCAGATCGTGCAGGTCGGCCCACGGGTCGGCGACCGGCGGCTGGGCGGCCGCCTCCTCCAGCTCGGTCAGCAGTGCCTGGTAGGACGGGTCGTCCAGCTCGCTGACCAGCTGGTCCCGCCCGGCCACCCGTTCGGTCTCCAGCCGGCTGATCAGGTGCTCCAGGGCGCCGGTGTCCGGGTCGCCGAGCTGCGCGGCCTCGCGGTGCAGGCGGTCGATCATGACGTCGTGGTCGCGGATCACGCCGAGCGTGGAGGCCAGTTCCTTGACGTCGCCGCGGAGCCGGTCGGTGGCGACCCGGTCGAGCGCGGGGCGGGCGGCCTTGAGGTAGGCGCGCACCCGGCGGGTGGCCACCCGCATCTTGTGCACGTCCTCGATGTCGCCGCCGCGTCGACTGCCGTCCTCGTGGGCCTTGATATCGGCGACGGCCTTGCCGAGCACCGGCCCGATCGAGTCGGCGATCTCGGTCGGGATCAGCCCGGGCCGCCGCGGCGCCGGCCGGGGCGGGGCCAGTGCCGGCTGGTCGACCACCTCGTCGCCGTCCATGGGTGTCGGTTCCGATGCGGCCTCCGCCGACGGCGACGCGCCGCCCCGGGCGGCCTTGCCGTCCTTCTTCGGGTGCTCGTGCAGTGCGGTGTCGGTGAACAGATCCTCGTGCACGATCGGTGCCGGCCGCGGCACCGCGCGTTGGCGAGTTCGGGGAGGCACACCGGGAGTATCCCGCACCCGCCGCGCTCGGCCGGTCGGACCCGCCGGACCTGGTGCGTCCACTACCGGGCCCGATCCACTACTGGGCGTGCAGGCTGGCGTTGAGGCCGCCCCAGGAGCCCGCCCGCGGCACCGCCTCCACCCCGCCGGTCAGCGAGTTCCGCCGGAACAGCAGCCCGGCCGCCCCCGACAGCTCCCGAGCCTTGACGGTCCGCTGCTCACCGTCGGCGATCAGGGTCAGCTTGGTGCCGGCGGTCAGGTACAGGCCGGCCTCGACCACGCTGTCGTCGCCCAGCGAGATGCCGACCCCGGAGTTCGCGCCGAGCAGACACCGGGCGCCGATCGTCACCTGCTCCTTGCCGCCGCCGGACAGCGTGCCCATGATCGACGCGCCGCCGCCGATGTCGCTGCCGTCACCGACGATCACCCCCTGCGAGATCCGCCCCTCGACCATGGAGGTGCCGACCGTGCCGGCGTTGTAGTTGCAGAAACCCTCGTGCATGACGGTGGTCCCGGCGGCCAGATGGGCGCCGAGGCGGACCCGGTCGGCGTGCGCGATCCGCACCCCGGACGGCACCACGTAGTCGGTCATCCGCGGGAACTTGTCCACCCCGAACACCGACAGCCGCACCCCCGCCTCCAACGCCCGCAGCCGCACCCGCTCCACGTCGTCGGGCGGCACCGGGCCCAGCGAGGTCCAGGCGTTGTTCGGCAGCACCGCGAAGATGCCGTCCAGGCTGATGGTGCGGGGTCGGACCAGCCGGCCGGACAGCAGGTGCAGGCGCAGGTAGGCGTCGGCGGTGTCCGCCGGGCCGTCGGCGAGCGAGGCGATCCGGGTCTGCACCACCCGCAGCGTCACCTCGCGGATGTCGTCCGAGCGCTCGGCGAGCCGCAGCTCGGGTTGGGCGGTGACCGCCGTGCCGGGTTCGGTGACGAGCAGTCCGGGGGCGGGATACCAGACGTCGAGCACGGTGCCGTCGGCGGTCACGGTGGCCAGCCCGGTGCCGTAGGCGCCGCCCTGCACAGTGGCGGTCGCGGGTTCAGCGGTGGGAACAGCGGTCATGCCGTCGACCCTATCGGGACGGGCCGTGGGTGCTCGTCCCGATCCGGTGGCCTGGCCCGGCGGTCTGTCAAGTCGGGTTCGATGCCGCTGTGGACAACCGTCGCCGGCCGGGCCCGGACCGCACCGGCGTCGGCGTGTTGTCCACATCCGGCCGATCGCCCTTGCCGGGTCGTGCAGTGGCGGACGACCGTTGCCGGCATGAGTGAGGACGAAGTCGTGACCCGCACGGCGCTGCTGGACCGCGGCATGTCGGACAGCCAGATCCGCCGGGCCCGGGAGTGCGGGGAGTTGATCTCGGTGCTGCCGGGGCTGTACGTGCGCGCCGACCCGGACCGGTCGGGCGACCCGGTGTCCCGGCATCGCGCGAACCTGACGATGGTGATTCCGTACCTGGCCGGCGAGCCGGTGGTCAGCCACGTGTCGGCCGCGATCGTGCACGGACTCCCGTTCTGCCACAGCGAGATTCCGCCACTGCACCTGACCCGGCCGGACGCGGTCAAGTCCCGGCGTGGAGCCACCGTGCAATGGCACAAGGCGGCGCTGCGTCCCGGCGAGGTGGTGGAGGTCGGCGGGCTGCGGGTGACCACGGCCGACCGGACCGTCGTCGACTGCGCCCTGGGCATGCCCTTCGATCAGGCCGTGGTGATCGCCGACGCGGCGCTGCGCCGTGGCCTGGTCACCCGGCGGTCGCTGCGGGACCAACTGGCCATGCTGAGCCGGGTGCCGGGTGTCCGCCGCGCCGCCACGGTGCTGGCGTTCGCCGACCCGCGCAGCCGGGGTCCGGGGGAGTCGCTGAGCCGGGCGCTGCTGCACCGGTGGGGACTCCCGGCGCCGGAGCTGGCTGTTCCGGTGTTCGACGCATCCGGACAACCACTCGGCCGGGTGGCGTTCGCCTTTCCCGGTGGGTCCCTGGTGGGGGAGTTCATCGAGCATCCGGACGCCGTCGCGGACGCTCGGCGGGAGGAGGACCTGGCCGACGCGGGTCGGCGGCTGGTGCAGTGGTCGTGGCCGGATCTGCGGTCACCGGAGCGCTGGGTCGAGCGGCTGCGGGCGGCGCTGGTCGAATCGCCCGATCAGGGGGCGACGGTGATCCGCACCGTCCCCGCGCCGACGGCGTCCGTGCCGGACTCCCAGTCGTGATCCGTCCAGGTCTGCTGCTCCACCGCCACGTCGGTGATGTTCATGCCGGTGGCGTGCGCGACGGCCCAGGCGGCCAGGACCCGCCCGGACGCGTCGGCGGGCAGATTGGTGATCGCCACGTCGACCGTGGCGGTGCGCCCCTCGTCGGTGACGTCCTGCACGGTGATCCCGCCGAGTTCGGCATCGGCCGCCGCCAGCGCCGCGGTGAGCTGCGGGGTGGCGTCCTCGGTGCCGGCCGGGGCCGGTCGGTCCGGGGTCAGCGCGGTGGGCCGGTGACCGCCCGCCTGGCAGGTCAGCGCGAGCGGGGTGGCGCCGGACAGCGCGCGGACCAGGGTGGTGGCCTGCGGTTCCCACTTGGCGTAGGCGTCCGGGTACGCGGACTGTTGCACCGCCTGCGCCGCCCGGGTGAGCGACATGTCCTGCCAGCCCTCGACCTCGATGAGCGCGTCGTAGAACTTCCCGGAGGCGTACACCGGATCCAGGATCTGATCCTTGGTGCCCCAGCCCTGGGACGGTCGCTGCTGGAACAGGCCCACCGAGTCGCGGTCGCCGTCCTCCCGATTGCGCAGGCTCGACTCCTGGTAGGCGGTGGCCACCGCGATGATCCGGCCCCGTTCGGGGATCGCTCGTTCCAGGCCGACCGCGTTGATGGTGGACGCGTGGTGCAGTTGGGCGACCGTCAGTTCGACGGTGGGCGAGCTGGATGCCTCGACGGTCAGTCCCGGGACGGTGCATTCGGCCCGGTCGGCGAAGGCGTTGCGCCAGATGAGCAGTCCGGCGGTCACCGCCGCGGCGAGCAGGCACACCACGCCCGCCACGATCAGGCTGTTCTTCACCGGCTTGCGCATCACCCTCGACGGTACTGTGCGGGACGTGTCCGCCGCCGTCATGCCCGCCGCTCGTCGTCCGCTGCTGGATCTGTCCGGCGACCCGGCGGAGCTGACCGCCGCCCTGGTCGACATCCCTTCCGTGTCCGGCACCGAGGAGCCGATCGCGGACGCGGTCGAGACCGCGCTGCGGGGCTTGCCGCACCTGCAGGTGATGCGGGTCGGCAACAGCGTGCTGGCCCGCACCGACCTCGGCCGGCCCACCCGGATCCTGCTGGCCGGACATCTGGACACGGTGCCGATCGCCGACAACGTGCCTGCCCGACGCGACGGCGACACCCTGCACGGATGCGGGACGACGGATATGAAGTCCGGCGACGCCATGCTGCTGCACGTGGCCGCGACGCTGCCGGCGCCCGCCCGGGATCTGACCTTCGTCTTCTACGAGTGCGAGGAGGTCGACTACGACCGCAACGGGCTGACCCGGATCCAGGCCGAGCACCCGGACTGGCTGGCCGCGGACCTGGCGATCCTGGGCGAGCCGACGAACGGCAACGTGGAGGCCGGCTGCCAGGGCACGGTCTCGGCGACCGTCACCGCCCGCGGGCGGCGGGCCCATTCGGCCCGGTCCTGGCTGGGCGACAACGCGATCCACCGGGCCCGGGAGATCCTGGACCGGCTCGCCGGCTGGGACGCCCGCACCGTCGACATCGACGGCTGCCGGTACCGGGAGGGCCTGAACGCGGTCGGCATCACCGGTGGCGTGGCCGGCAACGTCATTCCCGACGAGTGCACGGTCCGGGTCAACTTCCGGTTCGCGCCCGACCGCAGCGTCGACGACGCCGTCGGGATGCTGCGCGAGGAGTTCGGCGACTTCGAGGTGACCGTGCTGGACGTCGCGGCGGGCGCCCTGCCCGGCCTGGCGGCCCCCGCCGCGGCCGAGTTCGTCGCCGCCGCCGGTGGGCGGGCGCAGGCGAAGTTCGGGTGGACCGACGTCGCCCGGTTCGCTGCGCTGGGCATCCCGGCGGTCAACTACGGGCCCGGCGACCCGTCGCTGGCGCACACCCGGGAGGAACACGTCGGAATGACGCAGATCCGCGAGATGACGCAGGTGCTGCGGGGTTTCCTGGCCGGTTGACGCCGTCCTGACCGCCTGGGGTCCGGGTCCGGTGGTCGGTCCGGGGAAGAACCACGATCCCGCCCCCGATCGATCCGGGCGGGCCGTGGGCGCCGGCCGAGCGGATCCGGCCGCCGGGTTCGGACCGGTGGCCGCCCGGTGAACCCCCGGCGAACGCTCCGCCGCCGCGGCCGGCGTGGTGACCCGGGCGTCATCGCGTCACTACTGTTGATCGGGTGACCGAATTCGAGGATCCGTCGGTTCCGCCCCAGGACGGGCAGGAGCCCGAACGGTTCAAGGGACCGGTGCGGCTGCGCGGCGATCAGCGGTACCAGACCGCCAGCACCACCGACCAGCGGCTGCTGGACTCCCGCGGACCCAGCGACTGGGTGCACACCGACCCGTGGCGGGTGCTGCGCATCCAGGCCGAGTTCGTCGAGGGGTTCGGCGCGCTGGCCGGCCTGCCGCGGGCGGTGTCGGTGTTCGGCAGCGCTCGGACCAAGCGCGGCACCCGGTATTACCAGAAGGCCGAGGAGATCGGGGCGGCGCTGGCCGCCGAGGGATTCGCGGTGATCACCGGCGGCGGCCCGGGCATCATGGAGGCGGCCAACAAGGGGGCCAAGAAGGCGGGCGGGCTGTCCGTCGGGCTGGGCATCGAGCTGCCGTTCGAGCAGGGCCTGAACCGGTATGTGGACCTCGGGATCAACTTCCGCTACTTCTTCGCCCGCAAGACGATGTTCGTCAAGTACTCCCAGGCCTACGTGTGCCTGCCCGGCGGGTTCGGCACGCTCGACGAGCTGTTCGAGGCGCTCACCCTGGTACAGACCAAGAAGGTCACCAAGTTCCCGGTGGTGCTGTTCGGCTCGGAGTACTGGGGCGGTTTGGCCGACTGGATCCGCAATTCGGTCGCCGAGGCCGGCAACATCTCGCCGCCCGACCTGAACCTGCTGCACGTCACCGACGACGTCGACGACGCGATCCGGGTCGTGCACGACGCCTATGCCGCCTGGGAGGCGGCGCACTGAGGAACCCCATGGGCCGCGACCCGGCGACCGGGGTCGGCTCCGTCGTCTCCGCGGCAGGCCATCCGGCCGTCTCGCCGCCCGGCCGCTGGCGACGAGCCGGGGTCGTGCGCACCGCGGCGCCGGGGAGGACGGTCAGTGGTGGGGTCGTTCGCGCTGGCCGTCCCTGCGATGCCGGGGCCGATGGTCTGGGCCGCGGCGGGCGAACGGCGGCCCGCTCAGCGGTAGCCGACTGCGACCCGGCTCGGCCGCCCGCCCGCTCGTGGGAGGATGGCCCGCGTGTTGCGCTGGTTGACCGCAGGTGAATCCCATGGCCCCGCCCTGGTGGCCGTCCTCGAAGGCCTCCCCGCCGGGGTGCCGGTGACGTCGTCCGACATCGCCACCCAGCTGTCCCGGCGCCGCCTCGGGTACGGCCGGGGCGCCCGGATGAAGTTCGAGCAGGACAAGGTGACGATCCTCGGCGGCGTCCGGCACGGGCAGACCCTGGGCGGGCCGGTGGCGATCGAGATCGGCAACACCGAATGGCCCAAGTGGGAACAGATCATGGCCGCCGACCCGGTCGACGAGGACGTGCTGGCCGGCCTGGCCCGCAACGCCCCGCTGACCCGGCCCCGGCCCGGCCACGCCGACCTGGCCGGCATGCAGAAGTACGGGTTCGCCGACGCCCGGCCGATCCTGGAGCGCGCCTCCGCCCGGGAGACCGCGGCCCGGGTCGCCCTGGGCACGGTCGCCCAGCAGTACCTGCGGGCGGTGCTCGGCGCCGAGGTCGTCTCGCACGTGGTGTCGATCGGCGAGGCCGAGGCGGTCGGCGGCCCGCTGCCCACCCCGGACGACCGGGACGCCATCGACGACTCCCCGGTCCGCGCCCTGATGGGCGAGTCGACCGAGCGGATGGTCGCCGAGATCGAGGCGGCCAAGGCCGACGGGGACACCCTGGGCGGCGTCGTCGAGGTGCTGGTCTACAGCCTGCCGCCGGGGCTGGGTTCGTTCGTGCACGCCGACCGGAAGCTGGACGCCCGGCTGGCCGGGTCGCTGATGAGCATCCAGGCGATCAAGGGGGTCGAGGTCGGCGACGGCTTCCTGACCGCCCGGCGGCGGGGCAGCGCCGCGCACGACGAGATCGACCCGACCGACGCCGGCGTGTCCCGGCGGTCCAACCGGGCCGGCGGCATCGAGGGCGGCATGACCAACGGCGAGGTGCTGCGGGTGCGGGCGGCGATGAAGCCGATCTCCACCGTGCCGCGGGCGCTGGCCACCGTCGACGTCGCCACCGGCGAGCGGGCCCAGGCGATCCACCAGCGCAGCGACGTGTGCGCGGTGCCGGCCGCCGGGGTGGTCGCCGAGGCGATGGTCGCGCTGGTCGTGGCCGACGCGGTGAGCGAGAAGTTCGGCGGCGACTCGGTCGGCGAGACGATGCGCAACGTCGGCGCCTACCTGGACTCGATCGCGGCCACGGCCGGCCTCCCGCCCGCGAACGGAGCCCCGTGACGGGGGATGTGCGGCCGATCGTGGTGCTGATCGGCCCGCCCGGGTCGGGCAAGACGTCGGTCGGCGGCGCGCTGGCCCGGATGACCGGCAGCCGGCTGCGGGACACCGACCACGACATCGAGACCACGGCCGGCAAGCCGATTCCGGAGATCTTCGTGGACGACGGCGAACCGGCCTTCCGGGCCATGGAGCGGGCCGCGGTGGCCACCGCGCTGGTCGAGCACGACGGGGTGCTGGCCCTGGGCGGCGGGTCGGTGCTCGCCGAACCGACCCGGGACCTGCTCAAGCAGCACACGGTGGTGTTCCTGTCGGTGACGATGCCGACCGGCGTCCGGCGGACCGGGCTGGCCAGCAACCGGCCGCTGCTGACCGGGGTGAACCCGCGGGCCACCTACAAGGCCCTGCTGGACGCCCGGCTGCACCTGTACCAGGAGGTCGCCACCCTGGAGGTGGCGACCGACGACCTGACCGTCGAGCAGGTGGCCACCGTCATCGTCGAGGAGTTGCGCCTCTCATGACCTCTCCCGTGGTGGTTCCGGTGCCGTCCGGCGCGCCCTACGACGTGACGATCGGCCGCGGCCTGCTGGACGAGCTGGTCGCCGCCGCGAAGGCGACCGGGGCCGCCCGGGTCGCCCTGGCGCACCCGCACACGCTGCTGCTCACCGCCGAAACGGTGCGGGACGCGTTGACCGGCAGCGGCTTGGACGTCCACCTGCTGGAGGTGCCGGACGCCGAGGACGCGAAGAACCTGACCGTGCTGGGCTTCTGCTGGAACGTCTTCGGGCAGATCGGCATCGACCGGCGCGACCTGGTGATCGGGCTGGGTGGGGGATCGGTGACCGACCTGGCCGGGTTCGCCGCCGCCACCTGGATGCGCGGCGTGCCGCTGATCCAGGTGCCGACCACGCTGCTGGGCATGGTCGACGCCGCCGTGGGTGGAAAGACCGGCATCAACACCGACGCCGGCAAGAACATGGTCGGCTCGTTCTACGAGCCGCGGGCGGTGATCTGCGACATCGCCACCCTGGAGACCCTGCCCCGGCACGAGCTGGTGGCCGGGCTGGCCGAGGTGGTCAAGTGCGGGTTCATCGCCGACCCGGAGATCCTGACGCTCATCGAGGCCGATCCGGACGCGGCGTCCGACCCGTCATCCCCGCAGATCGCCGAGCTGGTGCGGCGGTCGGTGGCGGTCAAGGCGGCGGTGGTCGCGGCCGACCTGCGCGAGTCCGAGCTGCGCGAGATCCTCAACTACGGGCACACTCTCGCGCACGCCATCGAGAAGCGGGAACGCTACCGGTGGCGGCACGGCGCCGCGGTGTCGGTGGGCCTGGTCTTCGCCGCCGAGCTCGCCCGGGCGGCCGGCCGGCTGGACGACGAGACCGCCGACCGGCACCTGACCGTCCTGCACACCCTGGGTCTGCCCACCACCTACGATCCGGACGCGCTCGGTGAGCTGGTGCGGATCATGGGTTCGGACAAGAAGACCCGCGCCGGCACGCTGCGGTTCGTCGTGCTGGACGGGCTGGCCCGGCCGGGCCGGCTGGTCGGCCCGGACCCG
>JBDHZW010000123.1:0-13875 GCA_039812105.1 Nakamurella sp. | reverse complement strand
CCGCTCGCCAGGTCGCCCCGGGCGCGCGGGTGGCCGTGCTCGCCGACCCCAACGGCAACCCGTTCGGCCTCCGCGGGAAGTAGGGGAGCGCGACCGGCGGCCCCTCTGGGACGGGCCGGGCCGGGGTGCGGGGCTGGAGTGCGGCGCCGGGGTGCGGTCGCTGGCCGCGACCGGCGCACCACCGGCTCAAGTGGACCGGCCCTGCGCCACTGGTTCCGGCGCCCGCGGGTGTCCGCGCCGAGCTGGGCCGCTCTCCGGCCACCCCCACGAACCCCGGGTGCATTGGTGGACCGAAGAGCACAATCATCGAAGGATTAAGCTTCCCGAGTACATCGATGGGCGGGAGGTGCGGTGGAGATCCGCCAGCTGGAGGCGTTCGTCGCGGTCGCCGAGGAACTGCACTTCGGCCGGGCCGCGACGCGCCTGCGGCTGGCCCAGTCGCCGCTGAGCCAGACGATCCGCAAGCTGGAGCGCGAGCTCGGGGTGACGCTGTTCGACCGGAGCACCCGCAGCGTCGCCCTGACCCCGTCCGGGCAGGCCCTGCTGCCGCACGCGCACCGGGTCTTCGAGGAGCTGGAGCTGGGCCGGCAGGCCACCCGGGCGGTGTCCGGCGACGTCTACGGCACCGTCAACCTCGGCTTCTCCGGCGCCCTCAACCACCGCACCCTGCCCCCGCTGACCCGGGCGGTGCGCCGCCGGTATCCGCAGGTGACGTTGAACCTGGTGGCCGGTGTGCTCACCCGGGACGGCGTCACCCAGATCGAAAGAGGCTCGCTCGACCTGTGTTTCGTCGCGCTACCGCTGGAGGCGTCGCCGACGGTGCGCAGCCGGCTGATCGCCCGGGAGCCGCTCGGCGCCGCGTTGCCGATCGACCATCCGCGCGCCGCCGACGCCGCGGTCGACCTGGCCGAACTGGCCGGCGACGACTTCATCACCACCCCGGCCGCGTCCGGCTCCGGGCTGCGCGAGGCCGGGGTCCGGGCCTGCATCGACGCCGGCTTCCGCCCCCGGGTGGTGCAGGAGATCACCGACCCGTTCATGATCCTCACCCTGGTCGCGGCCGGGGTCGGGGTCGCGCTGATCTCCGACGGGGTCGCCCAGATCATGCCGTCCGGCTCGGTGTTCGTGCCGCTGCGCGGCGCCCCGACCTACCTTGACCACGCCATCGCCTGGGCGGCGGACAACCCGTCGACCGTGCTGCCGGCCGTGCTCACGGTGGCCGACGAGGTGATGCCGACGCCCGGGTGAGGCGCGCTACCCCGATCGGTCGGCGGCCACCAGCGGCAGGAAGATGTCGTCGACGATCTCCTCGACCGCGGCATCGGAGAGCGGGGCGATGGTCATCAGCGCGTCGTGCCGGAGCAGGTCGATGGCCACGGTGCGCCGGCGCGGACTGAGCCGGGTCGGGTCGATCTCACCGCGGGCGACCGCCCGGTCGATGACCACGTCCAGGGCCGACACCCGGTCGCCGAGCAGGTCCGCGCGGAAGTCCTGGGGACTGGTTCCGGTCTCCTGGAAGAAGGCGCCGAGGTAGTAGATCAGCAGCGCCGACGACGCCACCCGGTGCTCGTTGGCCAGGTGCAACAGCGCCACCATGTCGTCCCGCAGGTTCCCGGTGTCCGGTGGGTCGATGAGATCCCGGTTGAACCGAGTCAGCATCGCGGCCCGGACCAGATCGGCCTTGGTCGGCCAGCGTCGGTAGAGCACCGGGCGGCTGGTGCCCGCGCGCCGGGCCACCGACTCGAAGGTCAGCGCGCCATAGCCCTTGTCCACCAGCTCCAGCCAGACGGCTTCGAGTATGGCCGCCTCCAGGGCGGCGCCCCGGCGCCGGCGCTGCGGTTCCCCCTCAGGATTCACTTGTGTATCTTATCCCGCCGGGCTACGATCGGTCGTAAGAAACACGCACGTATCTAATGAGGCGCCATGACCCACCGCATCGACTCCCGCCCGGCGGCCCCCAACGCTGCGCTGGACCCCGAACTCAAGCGGCTGGCGATCGCCATCGTGGTCGGCGCCATCGCCGTCATCCTGGACACCACGATCGTCAGCGTCGGCCTGCACGAGCTCGGCGAATCCCTCGGCGCGTCGGTGTCCACCATCCAGTGGGTCAGCACCGCCTACCTGCTGGCCATGTTCGTGACGATCCCGGTCACCGGTTGGGCGCAGGCCCGGTTGGGCAGCAAGACGCTCTGGCTGCTCGGCCTGAGCGTCTTCCTGGCCGGTTCCACGCTGTGCGCGCTGGCCTGGAATGCGACCAGCCTCATCATGTTCCGGGCGGTCCAGGGTCTGGGCGGCGGGGTGATGATCCCGCTGATGACGACCATCCTGATGCAGGCGGCGGGCGGCCGGAACGTGGGCAAGTTGATGGCGACGGTGAGCCTGCCCGCCGCGCTCGGCCCGATCCTCGGACCGGTCATCGGCGGCCTGATCCTGAACTACCTGTCCTGGCCGTGGATGTTCCTGGTCAACCTGCCGCTGGGCGTCGTCGGCATCGTGCTGGCGATCCGGATGTTCCCGGCGGGGGAGTCGGGGCCGCGCCGCACCCTGGACGTGGTCGGGCTGCTGCTCGTCTCGCCCGGCGTGCTCGGGGTGATCTACGGGCTGTCCGAGGCCGGTTCCCGCGGCGGCTTCGGACACGTCGAGGTGCTCGCGCCGTTGCTGGTCGGCGCGCTGCTGGTGGCCGGTTTCGCCGGATGGGCCTGGCGGCGCGGCGATCGCGCGCTGATCGACATCCGGCTGTTCAAGCACCGCCCGCTGACGATGTCGTCGGCGCTGATGTTCATCTCCGGCACCGCGCTCTACGGGGCGATGCTGCTGCTGCCGCTGTACTGGCAGCAGATTCGCGGCGAAGATGCGCTCGGCGCGGGGCTGCTGCTCATCCCGCAGGGTGTCGGCGCGCTGGCGTCGCGCACGCTGGCCGGCAAATTCACCGACACCATCGGCGGGCGCTGGGTGGCGGTGACCGGGTTCGCGATCATGGCCGTCGGCACGATCCCGTTCGCGTTCTCGACCGCGACCACCCCGACCTGGTTCCTGCTGGCGACCCTGCTGGTCCGCGGCTTCGGTCTCGGTGCGGTCATCATCCCGCTGATGAGCGGGGCCTACCGCGGCCTGGCCCGGGACGAGATGCCGGACGCGAGCATCGTCACCCGGGTGTCGCAGCAGGTCGGCGGCTCGTTCGGGGTGGCCGTGCTGGCCGCGATCCTGGCCCAGGCCGCGCTCGGGGCGACCGACGTCGCCGGCCTGGCCGAGGCCTACGACGTCGCGTTCTGGTGGGCCACCGGGCTGGCCGTGCTCGGCGCCGGGTTGTCCCTGCTGATCCCGAAACCGACCGACTGACGCCCGATTAGGTGCTGGAAACGCAAAGTGTTTGATGTATTCAGTGTTGGACACGACATACTCCGGGCTGCGAACCTTGATGCATGCCACCGATCGACGAAGATGTCACGCCCGCCGTCCAGCCCACCGACCACTGGGACGAGCAGGTCGACCTGCTCGTCCTCGGCACCGGAGCCGGCGGCCTGTCCGCCGCCGTGACCGCCGCGAACGAGGGCCTGTCGGTGCTCGTCCTGGAGAAGACCGAGTTCCTCGGTGGGACCACCGCCTACTCCGCGGGCACCTGCTGGATCCCGAACAACCATTTCCAGCGGGCGGCCGGGATCACCGACGACGCGCAGGTGGCCGCCGGCTACCTGGACCGGCTGGTGGGGGACAAGGCGCCCCGCGAGGTCCGCGAGTCGTACCTGCGCAACGGCAGCGAGGCCATCGACTACCTGGACGGTATCGGCGTGAAGTTCTGGCATTCCAAGACCGTCGTCGACTACCACCCCGAGATCGAGGGCGCCAGCCTGGGCGGCCGGGCGCTGGAACCGCAGACCTTCGACGGCCGCCGGCTCGGCAAGGAGGACTTCGGCCGGGTCCGGCCGCCGGTGCCCGAGTTCGCGCTGTTCGGCGGCACCATGATGGTCCGCCGGGCCGAGGTGAACCAGCTGCTCACCCTGCTCACCGGCTCGCCCAAGGCCGTGCCGACCGCCCTGAAGCTCGGCGCCCGCTGGGCCGGGGACCGGCTGACCCACTCCCGCGGCACCCGGTTGGCGATGGGGAACGCGTTGGTGGCCAACCTATTCCATCAGTTGAAGCAGCGCGACGGGCGGGTCTGGTTCACCGCCACCGCCGCCCGGCTGCTCACCGACGGCACCGGTGCGGTGGTCGGCGCGATCGTCGCCCACCAGGGCCGCGAGCTGCGGGTCCGCGCCCGCCGCGGGGTCGTGCTGGCCGGCGGCGGCTTCTCGTCCAGCCCGCGGTGGCGCCGGGATTACCTGCCCCGCCCGACCCCGCAGTACACCCGGGCGAACGAGGGTTCCACCGGCGACACCCTGTCCCTGGCCCAGGAGGTCGGTGGGACGTTGAGCCCGCCGCAGGACGACAACGCGTTCTGGTTCCCCAGCTCGATCGGCCGCCGCACGGACGGCTCGACCACGGTCTTCCCGCACATCTGGGACCGCTCGAAGCCGGGCATCGTCGCGGTCGGCGCGGACGGCCGGCGGTTCGTCGACGAGTCCGTGTCCTACCACCGGTTCGTCCGGGCCATGTACGCGACCGGCACGGTGCCAGCCTGGCTGATCATCGACGCCCGGGCGCTGAACCGGTACGGGCTGGGCATGATCCGGCCCAAGCTGCCCAAGGCGTACCTGCGCAAGTACCTGCGCTCCGGCTACCTGCACAGCGCGCCGACCATCCGCGAGCTGGCCGCGGCCATCGGCGTCGATGCCGACGGGCTGGAGCGCACCGTCGCCACCACCAACCGCGACGCCGTCACCGGTGTCGACACCGAGTTCGGCAAAGGCACCAGCCCGTTCGGCCTGCAGTACGGCGACCCGGCGCACCGGCCCAACGCCAGCCTCGGGCCGATCGAGACCGCACCGTTCTACGCCATGGCGCTCGTGCCGACCCCGCTGGGCACCTCGCTGGGCCTGCGCACCAACGGAGACGCGCAGGTGCTCGACGCCGACGGCGCCCCGATCGCCGGGCTGTACGCCTGCGGGAACGACGCCGCGTCGATGAGCGCGGCCGAGTACCCCGGCGCCGGCTGCCAGGTCGGCGGCGGCCTGACCTTCGGCTACGTCGCCGCCCGGCACGCCGCCCGTCCCGTCCCTTCCGAGTCCAAAACCCTTGCTTCCATGGAGATGTCGTGAGCCCGTACCCGCAACTGTCCGGTGAGACCCTGGTCGTGCCGATCGTCGGCGACCCGATCGCCCAGGTGAAGTCCCCCGACGGCATCACCCGCGCGTTCGCCGAGCGCGGCCGGGGCGCCGTCGTCGTGCCCATGCAGATCGACGGCGGGCATCTCGACGCGTTGATCGACGGCCTGACCCCGTCCGGCAGCATCGGCGGCCTCATCGCCACCGTCCCGCACAAGTTCGGCGTGGCCCCGCACTGCGCCACGCTGACGGACCGGGCGGCATTCCTCGGCTCGGTCAACGTGGCCCGGCGCAACGACGACGGCACCTGGCACGGCGACCAGGTCGACGGGGCCGCCTACGTCGCCGCGGTCGTCGCCAACGGCGGCGACCCGGCCGGCCACCGGGTGCTGCAGGTCGGCGCCGGCGGCGCCGGATCGGCCATCGCGCTGGCCATGCTGGAGGCCGGAGCCGCCGAACTGGCCCTGCACGACGCCGACCCGGCCCGCCGGGACAGCCTGATCTCCCGGCTGCAAACCAGCTTTCCCGACCGGGTGGTGTCGATCGGGTCGCCGGACCCGGCCGGATTCGACATCGTCGCGCACGCCACCCCGATGGGCATGCGGGCGGGCGACCCGTTGCCGATCGACGTCGAGAAGCTCGGGCCGGACACCTTCGTCGCCGACGTGGTCACCAAGCCCGCCGTGCCGCCGCTGATCGAGGCGGCCCGGGCGATCGGCTGCGGCACCTCCACCGGCGCCGACATGTTCGCCGCCGTCACCGTTCTCATCGTCGATTTTCTGCTGGCCGACGGCCCGCTGAAGGGGGAGTGAGCGTCATGGACCGCACCGTGGACGTGGCCGTGATCGGCAGCGGCGCGGCCGGCCTGGTCGCCGCCTGCCGGGCCGCCGACGGCGGGCATTCGGTCGTCGTGCTGGAGAAGGCGGACCTGCTGGGCGGCACCTCGGCCGTGTCCGGCGGCGTCGCCTGGATGCCCAACCACCACCTGATGGGCGTGGAGTATCCGGACAGCGCCGAGTCGGCGCTGGTCTACCTGACCACCGCGACCGGCGGCCGGGTGCCGGAGGAGACGCTGCGCTGGTACATCGAGACGGCGGGGGAGGCGGTGCGCTGGCTCGACGGGAGCACCCGGGTGCGGCTGGCCGCGCTGCCCCGGCCGGACTACCACACCGATTGGGAGGGAGCGGCCCGCGGCCGCGGGCTGGACGTGCAGCCGCTCGACGGCACCGAGCACCCCGGGCTGACCGCCCGGATCCGCCCGCCGACGTACTTCCCGTCGATCACCATGGCCGAGCGGGACGCCATGGCGGCCACCGGCTTCGACACCGAGCTGATCGCCCGCCGGGACGCCGAGGGCACCCGCACGATGGGCGGGGCGCTGGTCGCGTCGCTGATCGTCTCCGCCGAGGACCGCGGCGTGACCGTCCTGGCCGGCAGCGGGGTCGACGACCTGCGCCGCGACGGCGACGGCTGGGTGCTGACCACGGCCGGCGGCACGGTCACCGCCCGCGCGGTGGTGCTGGCCTCCGGCGGGTTCGAGTGGAACCCGCGACTGCAGGACGCCTTCCTGCCCAACCCGGTCACCCCGATCAGCGCGCCCAGCAACACCGGCGACGGCCTGGAGCTGGGGCTGGCCGCCGGCGGCAGCGTGAGCACCATGCGGGCGGTCTGGGGGGTGCCGGTGCTGCAGAACCCCGAACACGTCTACGACGGCCGGCCGTCCGGGCGGATGGCCAACGTCGAGCTCACCCTGCCCGGGTCGATCATGGTGAACGCGGCCGGGAAGCGGTTCGTCAACGAGGCGGTCAATTACCACGACCTGAACAAGGTGTTCCGCTCGGTGGACTCGAACACCGGCGGGCACGCCAACATCCCGGCCTGGCTGGTGGTCGACTCCGGTTACGTCTCGCGGTACTCGATCGGCGGCACCCCGGTCGGTCAGGTGCCGGCCTGGGCGGTCAGCGGATCGACCGTGGAGGAACTGGCCGAGGCGCTCGGCATCGACCCGTTCGCGCTGGGCCAGACCGTGGCGGAGTTCAACAAGTTCGCCGCCGACGGGCACGACCCGCTGTTCCACCGGGGCGAGACCGCGGCCGACCGGTACCTGGGCGACCCGCGGCAGCCGCACCCGAACCTGGCGCCGCTGGCCGACGGACCGTTCCACGCGATCCCGATCCGGCCCGGCACCCTGGGCACCTGCGGCGGCCTGGTCACCGACTACTCCGGGCAGGTCTTGGATCGTCGCGGGGAGCCGGTCGGGAATCTGTACGCGGCCGGTAATGTCGCCGCGACCGTGTTCGCCGACGCCTACCCGGGCGGGGGCGCGACCCTCGGCTCGGCCATCACCCGCGCCTTCGCCGCCGGCCGCTCGCTGGCCGAAAATCTCTGAGAGGACTGTCATGTCATTGCACGCCGTCGTCTACACCTACGCCGACGAGCCCGCCCGTCTGGACGAGCACCGGCCCAAGCACAAGGACTACCTGGCCTCGCTGTTCGAGCAGGGCCGGATCGTGATCAGCGGCCCGCTGACCACCGGCGGGCCCGGCGCGCTGCTGATCCTGGAGGCCGACGACGCCGACCAGGTCGCCGCCCTGTTGGACAAGGACCCGTTCTGGGAACTCGGGTTGATCGCCGGCCGGCAGATCCGCGGCTGGGCGCCGTTCTTCGGCGCAACCAAGCTGGTGCCGCCGGCCGGGTGACCCGTGTGTCAGATGTGCAGCACGTGGAGGCCGGTCAGCGCGGCCATGAGGTCGAAGTCCCGGTCCTGGGTGACGACCGGCACCCTCCACGCGATGGCGGTTGCCGCAATCCACATGTCGTTGACGTTGGCCCGCCGGCCAGCGGATGCCAACTGAACCCGGATCCTCGCCCAGGCCTCGGCGACCGCGAGATCGATCGGGATGGGCCTCATCTCGGCGACCACGGTCAGCGTCGCCAGCCTGCGCGCACGGACGTTCAGATCGACGGCGGCCAATACGCCGGCGCTGAGTTCGGCATGGGTGACGACGGAGACCGCGACCTGGTCCGGCAGGGCCGATTCGTCGAGGCCCCGCGACTCTCGGGCGATGAACACGGAGGTATCGAGGAGCCCTCGCGTCACGTCGGGCCGTGACAGGTCGCGCTCACTCGATCGGACCCAGGTCGGCTGCGTCCGCGTCCATTGCCGCGAGGTCGTCGGTCAGGCCGGGATCGGCCTGAAGTCCGGCGAGCCGGGTCACCAACTCGGCCCTGGGAAACCACGGGGAGCGCTCGTGGGTGATCGGCGTCAGCCGGGCGACCGGCTCCCCATTCACGGTGATCTCGATCGGCTCGCCGGCGGCCGCACGGCGAAGGACCCCGGCGGTGTCGTTGCGCAACTCGCGAGAGGCCACCTTGGTCATGCCTACGACCGTAGCACTTCTGTAGCAGTCCGACCTTTCCGGGTTCCGCACATCCGTCAGCCGACGATGTCGATGTCGACGCCGACAGCGTGATAGGTGCCCAGAGCCCGCGAGTCCCTGGTGGCCAGCACGCAGCCCTCGGTCTTCGCGGCCAGCGCGACCATGGCGTCGTACACCGCGCCGCCGGCGATCTCCGGGTCGGCCATCAGCTGGGGAAGTCGCCGGGCGGCCGACGCCGTGAGCAGCAGCGGCGCCGCGAACCGCTGCGAGATCAGTCGAGCGGCGTCGGCCGGGCTGACCTTGATATCACCGGGCAGCCTGGTCAGCACCGCGTAGGTTTCGGCCAGGGCATGCCCGCTGAGGGCCACGGGGCGTCCTCGCCACCACTCGACGACGCGACGATGGGCGCCGTGCGTGCGGACCAGCAGCGGTACGGCGACGCTGGTGTCGAGCGCGATCGGGCGTTCAGCGCCGGCCGGCATCGATCAGGCCGAACACGATGTCGTCGTCGATCGGGGTGTCGCCGGTGGCGACGAGGACGCCGGACTCGTCCACCAATCGAGCCGTCCGGCCCGCCGGTACCAACTGGAGCCCGGCGCCGTAGCGGGAGATGTCCACCGTCGAGCCGGGTCGCAGCCCCAACGCATCACGCAGTGCCTTCGGCAGCAACACCCGACCGACCGAGTCAACCTTCGCTTCCATAGGGAGGACGCTACCAGTCGACTCCCAGCTGGATCGGGTGGCTTGTGGACCAGCGCGGCCTCAGCGGGGAACGCCGATAAGCCACATTATGTCAAGTAATCCCTCCGCGTTGTCCACCGGCCTACCTGGAACCTGTTCGTCCGACGACGAGCCGACGACGGTCCGCTTCCGGTTCCTTGGTCATGCTTGGCCAATGCGTGCAGGTACCATCAGGTCATGACCACCGTGAACGTCGGGCAGGCGAAGACGGAGCTTTCGCGGTTGATAGCGCTCGCCCTGGCTGGCGAGGAGGTGGAAATCGCGCGGGATGGCGTGCCCGTCGTGCGGCTGGTCCCGCTTGAACGGACGACTCCGGGCGCCCTGTTCCTCGCCGCGAGCGGTGTGCTCGCTGGGCAGATTCGAATCGGCGATGACTACGAGTTCACCGACGCCGAACTCGACGAGATGCTCGACCCATGAGATTGCTTCTCGACACCCACGTCGTCCTATGGCAACTCTCGGGCGAGCGCGAGCTCTCGGCGCGCGCACAAGAAGCGATCACAGCGGCGGACGACCTGCTTCTCAGCGTGGTGTCCTTCGCTGAGATCGGGGTCAAGGTTTCCGTGGGCAAGCTGGATGTCCCCGACGACCTGCAAGCGCGGATTGCAGACTCCGGCGTTCGTACCCTCGGGCTTTCCCCGGTCCACGGACTCGCGGTTTCCGGTCTTCCCGTGCATCACCGCGACCCGTTCGACCGACTGATCATCGCCCAGGCGACGGTCGAACGGCTGACCGTCATCACCGCCGACCCTCGCTTCCACGCGTACGGGATTCAGCTAGTCGAGGCGTAACTCGGGTGCCAGCCGCGGGAAGAAGTGCGCTGCGATGTCCCGCAGCACGTCGACGATCACCCGCGGCGGCAGGTCGGCGCCGGGGTCGTCGAGCGCGGCCGGCAGCGTGACGCCCAGTTCTCGGGCCTGGCCGATGATCGCCGGCCCGATGCCCTTGCCCAGACCGCTCAGACCCCGGCCGACCACGTCTGGGTCCATCGTCCAAGCGGGCACCGGGCGCGCCGTCGGCACGGCCCACGTCGATGGGTCGCGGGGCTCACTGCGGGTGAAGACCTCATCGAAGGTCCGGGCCGAGCCGTCCCGCCCCGTGAACGGCTCCCCCAGCCCCCACCGCTTCCGTAGCGTGGCGATCAGCGAGGTATGCCGATACTCCTCGTTGTAGACCGACCCGGGTTCGACCCAAGGGGACACCATGATGGCCGGCACCCGGTAGCCGGAGCGGTCGAACGTGAAGCCGAACTCGCCGGGCGGCGCGGCCGGATCCGGCGGGACGGCCGGGCCCGGCGGCACGTGGTCGTAGGTGCCGCCGGGCTCGTCCCAGCCGATCAGCAGCGGCGTATTCCACACGTTCGGTCCCGAGTCGCTGACGGCCGACCGGTAGGCGGCGAAGATGCGTTCCAGGAATGCCTCCCCCGACAGCATCGAGGATGGGCTGTCCAGGGCGATGTCGACGGTGTCGGAGAAGGAGCGACCGAACGCCGGGTGGTAGTCGCCGTGGCCGGCGATCATGTTCGGCTCGATCAGCGAGAAGTCGGGCAGCGTGCCGGCCGCGGCGTCCCTCTCGAATTCGGCGAACGGCACGAAATTCGTGGCCAGCCGTTCCTTCAACCGCGGATAGTGGATGAGTCCGGTGAACGACAGGGGCATCGGCTCCATGATGTAGACCTTCCAGGTTCGGCCGTGCGCCTCCAGCCGCTCGAAGAGGGTCTCTGTGTCGTTCTTGGTGAGCCACTTGGTCATCGGACTGTTCACGACCATTCCCGACGAGCTCGCGGCCGTCCAGAAGGACCGGTTCATGAACGTCTGCGACGGCACCTCTGAATACCAGTGGTCGAAAACACCGAATTCCCGGGCTATCCCGTTCAGCACGGGAAGCTGTTCCGGCGTGTAGCCGGTCATGATGTGGGCGTACTCGTCGTAGCTGGGTTGGCGGCCGACCTCGCCGGTGAAGGTGGAGATGTAGTCGGTGACGAAGCCGTCCATCGTCGGCACGGCGCCGGGCGTCGGGGCATTCCACGGCGCGGTCACCGCCTCGCCGATCTTGAACCGGTTGTGCTCGTTCAGGACTCCGTAGAGCTGGGTGTTGGTGTGGTAGTACTCCTCGCCCGAGTCGGGATTGGGCGAGTCCATGTCGGTGGCCACCGTGTACGGGACGGCGTCGCGACCGTCGCGGTGTTCCGCCCACGCGGGGATCGGATTGCTCAGATTCCTGCCGATCACCCCGTCGAAGCTCTTGCCGTCGTCGGGCCCGTACAGGTGCCCGAGAACGTTGTCCAAAGAGCGGTTCTCGAACAGCACGACCACGATGTGCTCCAGTGCCCGGGATCGATCCGGTGCGGACATCTTCCTGCCTCCTCAACGGCGCTGTCACCAGGCCTTGACGCCTCACTTGTTTTTTGCAAGTGTGGAGTCGTCCACCTGCACGTCCCAGGAGAGGAAGCCTCCCATGCACATGATGTTCGTCAACCTGCCGGTGACCGACCTGGAACGGGCGAAGAGCTTCTACACCGCGCTCGGCTTCACCCCCAACCCGAAGTTCACCGACCACAACGCGGCCTGCGTCATCGTCGAGGAGGACCACAACTACTTCATGATCCTCACCCGCGAGTTCTTCCAGACCTTCACCGACCTGCCGATCGGTGACCCGTCGAAGAACCCGTCGGTGTCGACCGCCATCTTCGTCGACAGCCGGGAGGCGGTCGACAAGGCGGTCGCCGACGGTCTCGCCGCGGGCGGCACCGAGCCGCGGCCGGCCGCCGACTACGGCTTCATGTACCAGCGTCAACTCACCGACCCGGACGGCAACGTACTCGAGTTCGGCTGGATGGACCCGGTCGCCGCCGCGCAGGGTCCCGAAGCCTTTGCGAGCCAGCAGGCCTGAGCGCTCTGAACGTCCAGTGGCGACCCGCGAATACGGGCAGTACGACGGCATCACCCGCGCGCTGGAGCTGATCGGTGAGCGCTGGGCCCTGCTGATCGTCCGCGACCTGTTGGTCGGGCCGCGCCGCTACGGCGAACTCGCCGCGGGACTCCCCCGCATCCCGAGCAACATCCTGGCGGCGCGGCTCAAGGAACTGCAGGCGGCCGGGATCATCCGCCGGGCCCCGCGCTCGCGCATCATCATCTACGAGTTGACGCCCTACGGGCGCGAACTCGAGCCGGTCGTGATGGCGCTCGGCGCCTGGGGTTTCAAGACCCTGGGCGACCCGCGGGAGGAACAGATCATCACGCCCGACGCGATGACGATCTCGCTGCGCACCGCGTTCCGGCCGCAGGTGGCGGCGGTCCTGCCCGCCACCGCCTACGGTGCGCGGGTCGGCCCGGCCGAGTTGCTGGTGCGGGTGGACGGGCCGTCCCTGGAGGTGACCCGCGGACCGGGCACGGTCGATCTCGCCTTCGCCGCCGGGCCGGGGATCCACCGGCTCATCTCCGGGGAACTCGCCCCGGACCGGGCCATCGCGTCCGGCGCGATCGAGATACTCGGCGGCCGCGGCGATCTGCTCGACCGCTTCGCCAGCACCTTCCACCTGGCGGCCTGACGTCGGGTCCGGCGTTGACCAGCCACCGTCATCGGGCAGATCACAGCGGCGCGGCCGGTGCCGGCGGCCGGCGTCGCGGGAAGACCTTCCGGACGGTGGCGATGGCCACGATCGCCAGCACGACGTCGGCCAGGATGAAGGCGACCACGCCGAGCGACGGCGGGCTGCTGAGCGTGTTGGTGAACAGCCCGAAGTCCCACAGGCCATGCACGATCATCGAGACCGCCAACATCCCGGACACCCGGCGGATCACGTAGAAGAAGTACCCGGCCACCGCGGTGATCAGCACCTGGGTCAGCGCGGACACGCCCTCGCTGAAGATGTTGGTGGCGTGGGCCAGTCCGAACAGCACGCAGGTCCACAGCGCGACCCGACCCTCGCCGAACCCGGCCTGCCGGAAGACGGTCACCCCGATCCCGCGGAACATCAGTTCCTCGCTGACCCCGATGAACAGGCACCCGATCAGCAGCAACAGGGTGTAGGTGAGCCCCTTGGCGGCGAGGTTGGGGTAGGCGATCCCGGCCGCGATCGCGACCAGCATCACCGCCGGGAACGTCCAGGCCCAGCGAGGCAGCCGCCAGTCGTCGACGAACACCGGCCGCCACCAGCGGAGCACCCCGACCACGACCAGCCCGATCAGCGAGCCGACGCCCACCGTGACCCACAGGTCCCGGACCACCGATTCGACGGTGGGGAACGATGCGTAGGCACCCGGCGGCGCGGTCAGCCTCGGGATCAGCTGGATGGCCGCGAGGTAGCCGGCGACCAGGACGACAAAGCCCCAGACCGGCAGGCGGCGTGGCAACGGTTCGGTGCTGGTCATCGGAGTCCCCTCTCCACGAGCGGCCATGTTCCCCATCCCGACCCGATCACGCAGTTCGTTCGGGATGCGCAAACCCCGATGTCGAGAATGCGGCGGCCGCTCCGTCCTCGGGGGACAGCCGCGAACGAGCAAAGGGGACGAGCATGCAGCCCGACCAGGTCACCGAGATCCTGACGCGAC
>JBDHZW010000122.1:0-14205 GCA_039812105.1 Nakamurella sp. | reverse complement strand
CCACCGCCGCGGCGAACGTCAGCAGGGCCGCGCCCCAGTCGTCGCCGGCCTCCTCGCACTCGTCGATCAGGTGCACGCAGGCCGCCAGCCGCCACGCGGATCGTTCGGTCGCGGCCAGCACGCATTCGCCGAGCCCGCGGGCCAGCCGGGCGATCCAGGGCAGCCCGGCGACCTCGGCGTCCAGCGCGAGCCGGCCCAGCCGGCCGGCCGGGTCGTCGCCGGCGCCGCGGACCAGGTCGATGACGGTGATCGCGAGGTCGGCCAGCAGCCGGTGGGTCGACTCGGCCGATCGGTCGGCCGGCACGGTCTCCAGCACCCGATGGGCGGCGCCGAGGTCGCCGGCCAGCAGGTCCACGACGCCGCGGGCCAGCCGGGCCGGGGCGGACGCCGCGCGGACCGGCGGGGTGGTCGCGGCCCGGTCCGGCGGCCGGCTCGGCACGATCCGTCGGGTGGCCTGCCGGATCGGGATGGACCAGTGCCCGGCCTCGCCGCGACCGTCGACCGCCCACCCCATGGTGGCCGTCTCCGTCGCCGCCCACATCGCCGCCACCGATCGCTCGCGCCGGCAGTCGTCGCGGAAATCCGGCTCGTCGAGCAGGCTTTCGGCCCGTCGGAAGCGGTCGACGGCGGCCGCCAGGGCGCCCTCGCGCACCCGCCGGCGAGCCTGCGCCAGGGACAGCCACGGATCGTGCTCCACCAGCGCCGGGGGGAGCAGCACGTCGGTGCCGGTCGCCCCGGCGTCCGGGCCGGTGCCGCGCAGCTGCAGCAGCCGGCCGACCGCACCCCAGTCCTCGGCCCGCGCGAAGGCCCGGACCGCTGCCCGCTGATCGCCCACCGATTCCAGGAGGGCGGCGCTGCGCGCGTACCACTGTCGCGCGCCGGCGGCGCCGTACTCCTGGACCAGCGCCCACTCCAGGTGGGTGCGCAGCACCTCGTGGTAGCGGAACGTCTGACCGTCGTCGTCCGACGAGGTGAACAGCTGACCGTGCTCAAGTTCGTCGAGAATCGTTGAGCTGCCAGTTGTTCCGAGCAGGGCGTCGCACAGCGGCCCGGTCAGGGTGCCCAGCGTGCAGGTGCGCAGCAAGAAGTGCCGGCGTTCCTCGGGCAACTCGGCCAGCACGTTGCGGGCCAGGTAGGAGCGGATCAGCTTGGACCGGCCGCCCAGGTCGTCCACCGCTCGCCCGCGGTCGGCCGCGCTGCGACCGGTGGTGGCCAGGTGGAACAGTTGCAGGCCCGCGGCCCACCCGCCGGTGCGCCGGGTCAGGGCCGCCGCCGATTCCGGGGAGAGCGGTTCCCGGAACACCGACTGGAACAGCTCCTCCACCTCCCACGACCGGAAACGCAGGTCGTCGCTGGTGATCTCGCGGAGCTGGCCGGAGACCCGCAGCCGTGGGATGTTCATCTCGGGCGGGCGCCGGGACCCGACCAGCACCCGGAGGTGGCGAGGGCGCAGGTGGACGAACTGGTCAAGGGCCCGTTCGGCCGCCGAGTCGGCGATCTCGTGCACGTCGTCGAAGACGATCAGCGTGGGCCCCCACCGGTCGGCCGGGGTCGACTCCAGCAGTTCCAGGACGTCGGTGACGGTCCGGTCCGCGGTGTCGGCCCGATCGTCGGACCGGACGTCGGCTCGGGGGTCGGCGCCTGTCCACAGGCCCAGCGCCCGGGCCAGGTGGGCGACGAAGGCCGGCTCGGTGACGTCGTCGGCGGTCACTCGGTACCAGGCCACCGACCCGCCGGCGGCGTCCGCGGCCGCGGCCACCCGGGCGAGCAGCGTCGTCTTGCCGGCGCCCGGCGGGGCGACCACCAGATCAAGCCGGCTGGCCGAGGCGGTCAGCAGCAGCTCTTCCAGGCGGCGGCGGGGCAGCCCGCCCGGCTCCGGCCGGCGCAGCTTCTCGGCGAGCACCACTGGCTTGGTCACGGGCGGCCGATCGGTCCGATTTTCCGGCAGGCGTGGACGCCGACGGCCACGCCGGATCCGATCGACACACGCCACCACCCGGGTCAGGGCGCCAGGAAATGCTTGATGATCAACGAGGAGCCCTGTGCGGACCCTGAGATACATCGCGGATAGAAAGTTACTCCGTCCAGGGGTCGGTCGCGAGACCCCGCTCGGGTGGGCCCTGACTGCCGGTGATCGGGCCTCAGGCGAGGAGCTCGCCCCAGAGCGGGTCGTCGGCGAGGTGCCGCCGCAGCCGGTCGACCGCGCCCGGCTCGGACAGCACCGTGTGATAGCCGGGCTTGACCGACGGCGCCTCGCCGATCGCGGCCAGGAACGACTCCCGGTCCAGCGGGTCCGCCCGGATCGACGCGAGGAAGCCGGTCTCCTCCAATACCCGCAGCAGGGTGGGGCGGTTCGGGTTGTCCTGCAGCCAGGTGGTGGCGATGGTGGCCACCCCGACCTGCTCGCCGTGCATCCGGGGGCGGGCGGCCAACTGGTCGTACGCGTGCGAGATCAGGTGCTCGCTGCCCGACGCCGGCCGGGACGATCCGGCCACCTCCATCGCGACCCCGCTCATCACCAGCGCGCCGCAGACCAGCTGCAGGAACGGCAGGTCGTCGATCGTCTTCGCCGGGTGGTTGACCAGGTCCTCGACGCTCTGCAACGCGATCATCACCGAGAAGTCGTTGATCGCCTCGCCGGTGGCGTGATACGAGAGCTTCCAGTCGGCGATCGCGCTGTACTTGGAGATCAGGTCGCCGATGCCGGACAGGGTGAACCGTGGGGGGCAGCCGACGATCACCGTGGTGTCGATGACGACGCCGAACGGGATCGCGGCCTTCGCGCTGATCCGCCGTCCGTCCACCCGCAGGCTGGCGCCGGGGGAGGCGAAGCCGTCGTTGGAGATCGCGGTGGGCACCGCGATGACCGGCAACTGGTTGAGGAAGCCGATGTACTTGCCGGCGTCGACGGCCACCCCGCCGCCGACCGCGACCACCGCCTGGGTGCCGCGTGGCAGGTGGAACGCCACCCCCACGATGTCGTCGACGTCGTTGCTGCGCACCACGTCCTGGCGCAGCACGGCGATCTCCGAGGAGTCGAGGGAGATGCGGATGCTGCGGCCGACCAGGTCCTCGATGCCCTCCCCGTAGAACAGGGCGATCCGGTCGAATCCGTTCTTGCGCAGGTACTTTCCCAGTTTGAACAGGGTGTCGGGCTTGATCCGCAGCAGCGACGGGATCCGGATCTCCATGGTCAGTCCCGGGCCAGCTCGTCCGGGTCGATGTCGGCCACGCTGTCGTAGACGAAGGTGGGCCGGTACGGGAACCGGTTGATCGTCCCGGCGTCGGACACCCCGGACAGCACCAGGCAGGTGCGCATGCCGGCCTCCAGCCCGCCGACGACGTCGGTGTCCATCCGGTCGCCGACCATCACGCAGTCCGCGGCCGGGATGCCCAGCATCTCCCGCGCGTAGATCATCATCAGCGAGTTCGGCTTGCCCACCACGTAGGGTTTGCGGCCGGTGGCCGCCTCGATGGAGGCCAGCAGCACGCCGGCGGCCGGTTCGGTGCCGCCCTCGATCGGGTCGACCATGTCCGGGTTGGTGCCGATGAACCGGGCGCCGTTGTCGATCAGCTTGGCCGCCTTGCGCAGCTGCGGGAAGGCGAAGCCGGAGGTCTTGCCGACGACGACGTAGTCGGGATCGTGGTCGGTGATCGAGTAGCCGATCTTGTACAGCTCGGCGGACAGGGCCCCGCCGCCGATGACGTAGGCGGTGCCGTGCGGGCGCTGGGAGTGCAGGAACTGCGCGGTGGCCATCGCCGAGGTGATGAAGTTCTGCTCGGTCAGGCCCGGGAAGCCCAGGCCGGCCAGCTTGCGGACCAGGTCGAGCGGGGTCTGCTCGGAGTTGTTGGTCAGGAAGACGAAGCCCACCCCGCGGTCGCGGAGGCGGTCCAGGAACGCCTGGGCACCGGGGACGGCCTGCTTGCCTCGATAGATCACCCCGTCCATGTCGGAGATGATGCCGAGCTGGCGTCCCACGTGGTCCTCCCGGTGGTCGCGGTCACTGAATCGTTTCCGAGACTAGTGGGTCGGCGTCGGCGGGGCGCGGGGCGAAGGTCCCGGATGCCCCCGAACGGCGCCGCGCCCCCGACCCGGTGGGGGCGGGGGCGCGGTCGTCGACGGGTGACTCAGATGTCGAAGTACATGTCGAACTCGTAGGGGTGCGGGCGCAGCCGGATGGCGTCGATCTCGTCCCGCTTGAGGTTGATCCACATCTCGATCAGGTCGTCGGTGAACACGCCACCCTCGAGCAGGTAGTCGTGGTCCTGCTCCAGCCGGTCGATCACCGCGGCCAGCGACGACGGCACCTGCGGGATGTTGGCCGCCTCGTCCGGCGGCAACTCGTACAGGTCCTTGTCGACCGGGGCGGGCGGCTCGATCTTGTTCTTGATGCCGTCCAGGCCGGCCATCATCATCGCCGAGAACGCCAGGTACGGGTTCGACGACGGGTCCGGGCAGCGGAACTCGAGCCGCTTGGCCTTGGCGTTGGTGCCGGTGAGCGGGATGCGGATGCAGGCGGAACGGTTCCGGGCCGAGTAGACCAGGTTGACCGGGGCCTCGTAGCCGGGCACCAGGCGGTGGTAGGAGTTCACCGTCGGGTTGGTGAAGGCCAGCAGCGACGGCGCGTGGTGCAGCAGCCCGCCGATGTAGTAGCGGGCGATGTCGGACAGCCCGCCGTAACCGGCCTCGTCGTAGAACAGCGGCTTGCCGCCGGACCAGATCGACTGGTGGGCGTGCATGCCGGAGCCGTTGTCGCCGAACAGCGGCTTGGGCATGAAGGTGGCGGTCTTGCCGGCCGCCCAGGCGGTGTTCTTGACGATGTACTTGAACAGCATCACCTCGTCGGCCGAGGCCAGCAGGGTGTTGAACTTGTAGTTGATCTCCGCCTGGCCGCCGGTGCCCACCTCGTGGTGGCCGCGCTCGACGTCGAAGCCCATCGAGATCAGGTTGGCCGTCATGTCCTCGCGCAGGTCGGCGTGGTGGTCGTACGGCGGGACGGGGAAGTAGCCGCCCTTGAACCGGGTCTTGTAGCCCAGGTTGGGCTGCTCGTCCCGGCCGGTGTTCCAGTAGCCCTCTTCGGAGTCGACCTTGTAGAACGAGCCGTTGGGCGTGGTCCCGTAGCGGACGTCGTCGAAGACGTAGAACTCGGCCTCGGCGCCGAAGTAACAGGTGTCGCCGATGCCGGTGCTGGCCAGGTACTCCTCGGCCTTGCGGGCCACGTTGCGCGGATCCCGGGAGTAGGGCTGCAGGGTCAGCGGGTCGTGCACGAAGAAGTTGCAGGTCATCGTCTTGCGGCGACGGAACGGGTCGATCCGGGCGGTGGCCACGTCCGGCAGCAGCGTCATGTCCGACTCGTGGATCGACTGGAAGCCGCGGATCGACGAACCGTCGAACGCCATGCCGGCGGCCAGCGACTTCTCGGTCACCGTCGCGGCGGGCACCGTGAGGTGGTTCATGATGCCGGGCAGATCGCAGAAGCGGATGTCGAAGACCTCGACATCGTTGTCCGAGATGTACTTGACCAGCTCTTCGGTGGTGGAGAACACGCACGCGCTCCTTGTCGTCGTGGACAACCGTCGGCAGGACGCTACAACGGCTGCCCGTCCATGCGGCGCCGGGTCCTGCCGAGCGGGTGCGGGCGTGCACTGCCGACTCGAGGCTCCGTCGCCATGCCTGCGCAAAACTAAGCACGGGCTGTTGCCGCGGAGTCTCGCTCAGGTTTCGCAGGGGTTAAGCGGGGGCGTGAGTCCGCTGGGAAACACGCTCCGACACTCGTCCTACGCTGGGCGCATGGACGGCGACATGACGACGACCGACGGGCCGGCCGAGCGCGCGTATCCGGGTCGCGCCCTGGGTCTGCCGGAGAGTGGGGCCGGCTCGGTCGCCTCGATGGGCCGCCGGGTCGGCGCGTTCGTCATCGACATCGTGCTGTCGGCGCTGGCCGCCTGGTGGATCACCGCCCCGGAGGCGCCCCGCAACATGAGCCTGCTGGTGTGGGCGCTGATGACGGTCGTCACGGTCGCCCTGTTCGGCATCACCCCCGGCCAGGCCGCGCTCGGCCTGCGGGTGGTGCCGACCGCGCCCGAGGGTGCGCCGGCCCGCACGTTCGTCGGGCTGTGGGCGATCCCGCGCACCGTGTTGATCTTCCTGATCGTGCCGCCGCTGCTGCTGGATGCCAACGGTCGGGGGCTGCACGACCGGCTGTGCCGCACGGTGGTGCTGCGCACGCGATAGTCCCGAGGCCGGGCGCGGACCGCGGCCCGCGGGCCGGGGCGACGGTGTTGCCCGGCGGGCAACGGGGTACCGACGGGTGACGGTGACGACCCCACGACCCGGAGGTACTGATCATGACGGCCCGCCTGCCCGACAACGACTCCCTGACCGATCGCGGCGAGCCGGATGACCTGGCGCCCGCGGCCGTCGATGACGACGCCGCGCCCATCGGTGGTGCCGAACCGGACACGGCGGGATCCGAGTCCCGGTCCCAGCCGGATGTCGATGGAGTGCCGACAGGTCCGGATGCGGCCGCGCGCACCGTGCTCGACGGGCCGGCGCTGGAGAACGAGGAGATGCGGCGCGCGACCGAGGACCTGCGGTCGAGCGAGGCGAAGAGCGCGCAGGCCCGCGAGTTCGCGGACGAGGTGGCTCGCAAGACCGAACCGGAGCCGCCCGCTCGGCCGGGGGATGAGTCCTGAGCCCGGCGAACCGGCCAGTGGCGCAGTACCGGCTCACTTGAGCCGGTGCTGCGCCTGTCGCTTCCCCGGGCGGACCGATCCTCGGTTCAGCGGCGGCGCATCGCCCGTTGCATGTTGCGCTGCTTGGCGCCCGCCGGCATCGGCCCCTTGGGCAGGCCGCCCTGCGATTTGGCGGCCAGCACCGACAGCCGGTTGTCCAGGTCGGACACCATCTCCGTCGGGATGTTGCGGGGCAGCTTCATCACGGTGGTGGCGAGCTTGCGCAGGGAGGTCTCGCCCTCCTCGTTGCCGACGATGATGTCGTAGATCGGGGTTTCGCCGACGATCCGGGCGATCTTCTTCTTCTCCTGGGCGAGCAGCGGCTTGACCCTGTGCGGCGCACCCTCGCCGACCAGGATGATGCCGGGCCGGCCGATCACCCGGTGGACGGCGTCCAGGTAGGTGTTGCCGGCGACCGCGGGCGTCACCCGCCACGTTCCGCGCAGGTTGTTCTGCAGCGCCCAGGCGGCCGCGCCGGGGGTTCCCTCGGCCTGCGAGTACACGTTCTTCTGCACCCGGCGGGAGAAGATGATCATGGCGAACATGGCGCCGAGCAGGATGCCCAGCGGCAGCACCATCCACCAGGGCAGGAACCACATCAAGGCCAACGTCAGGATCGCCGCGGTGCCGACGACCGCGCCGATCATGTAGGGCAGCAGCTTCTTGTCCTGCTTGCGCTGCATCTGGAACGCCTGCCACAGCTGGCTGCGGCGTTCCTTGCCGGCGGCCCGCTTCGCCGCCTTGGCCGCCTTCTTCTCGTCCTTTGTCGCGTTCTTGGAGGATGAGCCGGATCCGGCGGCGTTCTTGGCCATGTGGGCCAGCTTAGTGCCCGCAGGTGCGCCGGGCCCCGCCTTCCGGGACCGGGATCAGGCGGGTTGCCCCGCCCGCTCCCGGGCCGCCCGGGCCTCGGCGCCCTGCCGGTACAGGGTGCCGGCCCGGTAGGACGAACGCACAAGCGGTCCGGACATCACGCCGGCGAATCCGATCGCCCTGGCCTCGTCGGCCAGCTCGACGAACTCGTCCGGCTTGACCCACCGCTCCACCGGATGGTGCCGCGGGGTGGGCCGCAGGTACTGCGTGATCGTCACCAGATCGCAGCCGGCGTCGTGCATGTCGCGCAGCGCCTGGGTGATCTCGTCCCGGGTCTCGCCCATGCCCAGGATCAGGTTGGACTTGGTGACCATGCCGGCCGCCCGGGCCTGGCTGATGACGTCGAGCGACCGGTCGTACCGGAAGGCCGGCCGGATGCGCTTGAAGATCCGCGGCACGGTCTCCAGGTTGTGCGCGAAGACCTCCGGCTTGGCCGCGAACACCTGGTCGAGCAGGTCCGGATGGCCGGAGAAGTCCGGGGTGAGGATCTCCACCCCGGTCTGCGGCGCGTGCGCGTGCACCTGCCGGATCGTCTCCGCATAGAGCCAGGCACCCTCGTCGGGCAGGTCGTCCCGGGTGACGCCGGTGATCGTGGCGTAGCGCAGATCCATGGCCCGGATGGACTCGGCGACCCGCCGCGGCTCGTCCCGGTCGAGTTCACCGGGCTTGCCGGTGTCGATCAGGCAGAAGTCGCAGCGGCGGGTGCACTGATCGCCACCGATCAGGAACGTGGCCTCCCGGTCCTCCCAGCATTCGTAGATGTTGGGGCAGCCGGCCTCCTGGCAGACCGTGTGCAGACCCTCCCGCCTGACCAGGCTCTGCAGCTGCTCGAACTCGGGACCGGTGCGCAACCGGGTCTTGATCCACTCCGGCTTCTTCTCGATCGGGGTGGCCGCGTTGCGCACCTCCAGCCGCAGCATCTTGCGGCCCTCCGGGGCAAGTGTCACGTGGACTCTCCCGCCTTCTTCTTCGCCGCCTCCGCGGTCTCCGCCGCCGCCTTCTTCACCGCTTCGCGGGCCTTGTCGGCCGCCTCCGCCAGGTTCTGGCCCGAGCTGGTGGCCTTGTCCGCCGCCTGGTCGGCGGCCTCGGCCGTCTTGTCCGCCGCCTTGTCGGCCGCGGACGCGGTGGCGTCGGCGGCCTTGTCCGCCGCGCTCGCGACCTTGTCGGCCGCGGCGGGCGCCTTGTCGGCGACCGCGTCCGCGGCGTCGGCCGCCTTGTCGGCGGTCTTGTCCGCCGCCGTGCCCACCGCGTCCTTGGCGGCGTCGACCGCGTCCGCGGCCTTGTCCTTGGCCGCGTCGACCGCGTCGGCGGCCTTGTCCTTGGCGGTGGACAGGGCGTCGGCCGCCTTGTCCTTGGCGTCCGCGAGCTTGTCGGCAACCTTCTCGGCGGGCTTGTCGGCCGGTTTGGTCGGCGGGGTGTAGGTCGGCGCCGCCGCGGTGTCGGGCGGCGGGTTCCCGCCGGAGCGCAACTTGGAGAAGGCGTAGGCGCCGCCGCCGGCGACCGCGCCGATGATCAGCAGGTTCCGCACCTTGTGGCTCTTCTTGCCGGACTTGGCGTCGGCCTTGGCCGCCGCCTTGTTGGCGGCCTTGCTGGCCTTGGCGGCCTGCGCGCCGGCCGCGGTGAGCGCCTGGGCGAGGGTGGCCTGGCCCTTCTCCTGCGCGACCTGGGCGATCACGGCGGCCTTGTCCGCGGCCTTCGCCTGACCGGCCTTGGCCTGCTTGGAGGCGGTCTTGGCGGTCTTCTTGGCCGTCTTCTTCGCGGCCCGACGGGCTCGGCGGCCCAGCTTGGCGGCGGTCTCCTCGAGCTGCTCACCGGCCTTCTCGACGTACGGCGTCGCGGCGTGGGCGGCCTCGCCGGCCAGATGCGCGGCCTTGCTGGCGGCGTCGCTGGTCACGTCGGCGACCCTGTCGGCGACCAGTTCCGCGATCTCGCCCGCCTTCGCGGCCAGATCCTGCGCGGCGGACCGCCGTCCGGTGCTCCTGCTCATCAGAACTCCTCTTCGTTGGTCGGCGTGTCCCGCTGTCGGGGCAGCTCACCATGGTGGCAAGCCCGGTGTCCGGGTTCCCTGCCATCACCATCCCCACACGGTCTGACAGTCTGCCGTCCGCGCCTCCGGCGGCGACACCGGCCATCCCGCGGAGATCATTGTTCCATCCCGGCGAGGGCCCCGCCCCTTCTTCGTCGGTCGGTGGGACGGGGACCGGGTCAGCGCGCGGACGGGCCGGTCAGCAGGGGGTCCAGTCGCCAGTCCACCCCGGACGCCGGCGGCGGCGACGGGGTGTGTTCGACCGGCACCGGCGTGTCCAGGGTGCCGTCCAGGCCCTGCCGCAGCCGGGCCTGGACGATGTCGATGACGTCGGCGACGGTCACCCGTCGATCGAGTTCGACGCTCAGCGAGGTGACCCCCGCGTCCGTGATGCCGCACGGCACGATGCGGTCGAACCAGGTCAGGTCCGGGTCGCAGTTGAGCGCGAACCCGTGCATCGTGACGTCCCTGGCCACCCGCACCCCGATGGCGGCCACCTTGCGGTCGGGCCGCCCACCGTCCGCCGGCAACCACACGCCGCTGCGACCGGTGATTCGCAGCGTGTCCAGACCCAGGTCGGCGCAGGCGCTGACCAGCACGTGCTCCAGCAGCCGGATGTAGGCGACCGAATCGACCGGCTGGGCCAGCTTGACGATCGGGTAGCCGACCAGCTGCCCGGGGCCGTGCCAGGTGATCCGGCCGCCCCGGTCGACGTCGACGACCGGGGTGCCGTCGTCGGGTCGGTCGGCCGGGCGGGTCCGCTTGCCCGCCGTGTAGACCGGCGGATGCTCCAGCAACAGCACGGTGTCCGGACCGGTCCCGGCCACCCGGGCGGCGGCCAGGTCGCGCTGCCGTTGCCAGGCCTGCTCGTACTCGACCACGCCGCACCGCTCGATCCGGACCGGCTCAGTGTGCTCACGCATGCCGTGACGGTACGCCGGGCGGCGTTGCATCCGGGTGCCAGCGGATCGACCGGGCCCTTCACCTGCGAATTGTGGACAACTCAACGCCGGAGCCGAGGAACGGCCTACGGTCTTGCCCATGGTGGTGGTCATCGGCTCGTACCGGACGGTCGAGCATCTGGGCGGTGCGGGATCGGGGCACCGGTCGTCCCCGTTCTGGCGGGCGCAGGACACGCGGACCGGCGAGGACGTGGCCGTGGCGATGCTGCCGGTCGAGGTGGCGGCGGCGGCCCGGGAGACCGCCGACGTGGTCGGCGCGGTCCGGCATCCACACCTGCTGCCGGTCTCCGACGTGGTCGAGGACCAGACCCGGCTGGCGTTGGTCACTCCCTGGCCACGGGGCGGGCGGCTGACCGAGCTGGTGCGGCGGCGGGGTGCGCTGTCGCCGGCGGAGACGGTGACGGTGCTGTTGCCGCTGGCCGCCGCGCTGACCGCACTGCACGCCGACGGGGTACGGCACGGCGGGGTGTGCCCGGAGGCGATCTGGTTCGACGCGCGGGGCCGGCCGCTGCTGGGCGCGGCCGCGGTGAGCACGGTGGTCGCCGAGGTCGCCGGCCAGGCCGTGCTCGGTTGCGCCGATGTGGCGCCGGAGGTGCTGCGGCAGGCCCGGACCGGGCCGGCCGGACCCGCCGCCGACGTCTTCTCCCTCGGCTCGGTCGCCCTGTTCTGCCTGACCGGCCGCTCGGCCTGGCCGGCCGAGGAGCCCGCCGACGTGCTCGTCCAGTCGGCGGCCGGCCAGTGGCCGGATCCGCCGGACGACGCCGGCCCGGCCGACCTGATCGCGCTGGTCCGGGCCATGTTGCACGCCGACCCGGCCGCCCGGCCGGCCGCCGATGCGGTGGTCCGCGGGCTGTCCGGGGTCGGCTGCCCGTCCCCGGAGCCGATCCGGTTCGGATCGGGCCCGGTCCCGACGCCGGCGTCGTCGAAGCGGTGGCGCGGATGGTCCGGTCCGGCCGACGATGCCCGGGAGGCTGAGGATGACGGGGCGGATCCGCCGGCCGCCGCCGAGGCCGTCGGACCGTCCGCGCCCGGCGCCCGGCGACGGCGTGGGCCGATGGCGCGGCTGGCCATCGCCCTGCTGTCGGGCCTGTTGCTCACGGTGCTGGTCGCGCAGGTCGGCAACTGGCTGGGGGATCCGCCGGAGTCGGGTCCCTCGGTCGTCGCCGCGACCGATTGGGCCAGGGTGGTGGCCGATCTCGACGAGGCGCGCAGCCGCGCGCTGGCCGACGCCGATCCGGCGTTGCTGGGTGACGTGTACGTGCCCGGGTCGGCGGCCGCCGCCGCGGACGCGGCGGTGATCGACGGGCTGGATGCCAAGGGGTGGCGGGTACCCGGCGCGACCCATCAGATCGTCGACGTGCAAGTACTGCCGGACCCGGGGGACGGCTCGACGCGGGTGGCCGTGGTGGACACCCTGCCGGCCCATCCGGTTGTGGACGGCGCCGGGCAGCAGGTCGCCACCACCCCGGCCCGAGGGGAGCAGCGCCGGGTGCTGGTGCTCCAGGCGACCGAAACCGGGTACCGGATCAGCGACGTCGAACCGGGTTGAACCGGTCCGGCGCGCGTCGATCCGGGGCACTGTCAGACCCCGCTCCTACGGTGAGCGCATGCGCTTCATCCACACCTCGGACTGGCACCTGGGCCGGACCTTCCACGGGCAGAACCTGCTGTCCGATCAGGAGGCCGTGCTGCTCGCGCTGGCCGACCTGGCGGTCGAGCACCAGGTCGACGCGGTACTGATCTCCGGCGATCTGTACGACCGGGCGGTGCCCGGGCCGGAGGCCGTGCAGACGGCGTCGCGGATCCTGGGCCGGATCCGGGCGGCCGGGATCACGGTCGTCGCGATCGCGGGGAACCACGATTCGGGCCCGCGGCTGGGCGCCTTCCGGGACTTCCTCGCCGCCGGTGGGCTGCACCTGGGCACCAGCGCCGGTGAGGTGGACACCCCCGCGGTGCTGGCCGACGCGCACGGCCAGGTGGTCGTCTATCCGGTGCCGTTCCTGGAGCCGGACCTGCTGCGCGCCCGGTGGGACCTGCCGCCCCGGTCCGGGCATCAGGCGGTGCTGGCCCGGGCCATGGACCTGGTGCGGGCCGACCTGGCCGGCCGCCCGCCGGGAACGCGTTCGGTCGTGCTGGCGCACGCATTCGTCGTCGGCGGGCTGGCTGGTGACTCGGAGCGGTCGATCGCGGTCGGCGGCGTCGAATGCGTCAGCGCCGACGTCTTTGCGGGGTTCGACTACGTCGCGCTCGGTCATCTGCATCGTAGCCAGGTGCTGGGCGAGCGGATCCGCTACTCGGGATCGCCGCTGCCGTACTCGTTCTCGGAGGGTGACCAGGAGAAGGGGGTCTGGCTGGTGGATCTGGCCGCCGACGGGACGGTCGACGTGGCCCGGCTGCCCCTGCCGCGCATCCGGCGGCTGGTGTCCGTGCGGGGCCGGCTGACCGAGATTCTCGGCACCGACCCGGATCTGGCCGACGCCTACCTGTCGGTCGAACTGACCGATCCGGTCCGCCCGGTCGACCCGATGCGCCGATTGCGTGACGTGTTCCCGCACACCCTGGTGGCCACCTGGGTCGGCGGGCCCCCGGGGACCGAACCGGCTCGGGCCACCGGCGCCGATCGTCCGGCCCGGCCGGACGACGCCGACCTGCTCCTCGGGTTCGTCCGCGATGCCTGTGGCCGGTCCGCGTCGCGGGTCGAACGGCAGCTGCTCGACGAGGCGTCGTCCGCGGCCCGGGCGGGCGTGGAGCGGGGCAGCGATGAAGCTGCATGAGCTGGAGCTGACCGCGTTCGGGCCGTTCCCGGGAACGGAGGTCGTCGACCTCGACGACGTCGGGGGCGACGGCCTGTTCCTGGTCCATGGCGATACCGGTGCCGGCAAGACGTCGCTGCTCGACGCGGTGGCGTTCGCGCTGTTCGGGCGGGTGCCGGGCCCACGGAACGAGGCGCGCCGGCTGCGTTGCGACCGCGCCCCCGCCGAGGCGGTGACCCGGGTGCGGCTGGTGGCCACGCTGGGCGGCCATCGGGTCGAGATCGTCCGCCGGCCCGAGTATCTGCGGCCCAAGAGCCGGGGGACCGGCAGCACCCTGCAGCGCGGCAAGGTGTCGTTGCGCTGGCTGGATCAGCCGGGTGGCGGCCGCTGCGAGGGGCTGACCCGGGTGGACGAGGTTGCCGACGCGGTGATCGATCTGCTCGGCATGTCGGCCGACCAGTTCTTCCAGGTCGTGCTGCTGCCGCAGGGCGACTTCGCCCGGTTCCTGCGGGCCGACACGGCCGAGCGGGGCGTGCTGCTGGAGCGGCTATTCGACACCGGACGCTTCGGCCGGGTCGAGGAATGGTTCGTCCAGGCCCGCCGGACGGCCGGGCAGCGGCTGCGGGAATGCGACGACCGCATTCGCGAATGCGCGGCCCGGGTGGCGGAGGCGGCCCGGCAGGAGAGCCCGCCGGCCCCGGACCTCGGCTGGCTGGCCGACCTCCGCGACGGTCTGGCCGACCGGCTCGAGCTGGCCGGCCGGCGGTTGGCTGAGGCGGTCGTCCGGCGGGACGGATCGGCCGAGGCGCTGGCCACCGGGACCGCCCGGGCCGCGCTGATCGACCGCCTCGCCGGGCTG